>CAKURW010000040.1 GCA_934675795.1 uncultured Collinsella sp. | reverse complement strand
CTGACCGGTGGACGGCACCGAGCCGTGCGCTTGAACTGAGAAGGGGGAGGCCTCGCGGCCTCCCCCTTTTTTGCGTTTACGGGCTTTTGTCTCACATAGTAGCTGTGTTTTATAACCCTCGTTTGTCGCATCTTCTGCGAACGGGCTACAATAACTTAGTCTGTGCGATATGGAGGTGAACATGGCTGAAGCTGGTATCGGCGTTGATATCGTCGAGATTTCCCGCATGAAATCAATTCTTGAAAAGACGCCGTCGTTTGCTCGGCGTGTGTTTACCGAAGAAGAGCGTGCGTATTGCGATGCATCATCGCGTCCCGCTGCTCACTATGCGAGCCGCTTTGCTTCGCGCGAGGCGGTACTTAAAGCTCTCGGCACGGGTTTTAGTCAAGGCGTGGGTCGCAAGGATGTTTCGGTTACGCGTGATAAACTCGGCAAACCGAAGGCGCTGCTTTCGGGCCGTGCTCTCGAGATCGCTCAAGAACTGGGTGTTGTTGAGGTCGCTCTTTCCATTACGCTTACAGGAGACTTGGCCGTTGCGAATGCCATCGCGATTACCGAAGATGCTCGGCCTAAGCCAAAAGAGGAAAAGGTGAGCACCAAGAAACGCGTAGCGCAGACATTTAAAGAGGCTCGCTCTGTTTTAGATGAGCTTGAGCAGCTGCAGAATTCAGCATTGACGGAGCACCTGGGCGATGCTTCGCAAGATACGCTAGGAGCATAGATGAAACCGGTTTTGAGTACCGAAGAAGTCGTTCGTCTCGAGGATATCATCGAACGCGAAGGGACTTCGAAGGCCGAGCTTATGGAGCTAGCGGGTGAGTTTGCCGCCAACGAGGTCTTGAAGCTCAATCCCGATCGGGTTCTCGTTCTGGTCGGTTTTGGTAATAATGGCGGAGACGGTTGGGTTGCCGCCGATATTCTGAGCCATAAGGGTGTGGACGTCGATATCGTTTCTCCGGTTGAGCCGGATGAGATTCCTGCTGCTCTGGCACGTCATGTTGCTCGTCGTACTGCCGGCCGCGATGTGCACGTTTGCGTCGGCCCCTCGCGTGATGAACTCGAGGTTTTGATCGATAAGGCCGATGTTGTTGTCGATGCCATTTTTGGTACCGGTTTTCACGGGAATCTGCGTGCGCCGTTCTCCATCTGGATTCCTACGGTCAATGAATGCGCCGACTGTGTCGTATCCATTGATGTCCCCTCGGGCCTGAATGCCGAGACGGGCGTTGTTGATGACGACTGCATTCGTGCCGAGCATACGGTGACGATGATTGCGCCCAAGATTGGTTTGTATAGCGCCGATGGCCCTGAGTATGCTGGCGATTTGATCTGCGGCAATCTTTACGACCGTCTTGACGAGGTCATCGATGATGTCGACCACGCCGCCGAGATTGTCGAGCCCGGTGACTTAGTTGATTACTTTGCCCCACTACCTACGAATATCGATAAGTATTCCCGTGGCTCTGTGCTTATTGTCGCCGGATCTGCGCAATATCCTGGTGCTGCCATTATGGCGGCCAAGTCTGCAGCTCGCGCGGGTGCTGGTTACGTGGCAGTCGCGGCTCCTGACGCCTGCGCCAATCTTATTCGCATGGCACTTCCTTCGATTCCCGTCTTTGCTATTCCGTCTGATTCCCGCGGCTCCTTTGGCGCCGCTGCGCGCATGACGGTGTGCGAGATTGCAAAGAAGTACAGCTGCGTACTGTGCGGTCCCGGTATGACGACATCTGCCGGCGCTATGCAGGTGGTTTCGGGCTTGCTCGAGCTTGATGTGCCGCTTATCTTGGACGCCGATGCACTCAACTGCCTTGCTAAGATTGCCATTGACGGTATTGATAGTAATCCCGAGATGTATCGTCGCGAGCAGCCGTTGGTTATGACGCCGCACTATCGTGAGCTTTCGCGTCTGGTTGCCGGTGACGAGGTGAACGACCTTGGTACCGCGATTGCGGCCGCGCAGAAGGTTGTCTGGGCTGCAGGCTCCGACAATCTGGTGGTCATTGCCAAGGGGCCGACGACGGCTATCTGTGGCGTTGAGCGTGTGTTGCTGCCGCTCTCGGGTCCGGCTTCTCTAGCAACTGCCGGTTCGGGTGATGTTCTCGCGGGTATTTTGGCCGGCACGCTTGCCACCATGCGCGACGAGATGGATCGTTGGGAGTTGCTGTATTCGTACGCCGTCGCACTTCACAGCTACGCCGGTTTTGCCGCGGCGACGGAGTATGGTGAGAAGAGCGTCATCGCGACCGATCTTATCGACTTGATCGGTCCGGCCATGGAACTGGCGGCAAAGGATGCGCTCGAAGATCTGGGAATCATGGACGAAGGGTCGGATGACTAATCATGAATAAAGCCGATTTGACGCGCTGGTCCTGGGTCGAGATCGACCGCGGGGCGCTCCGTCGCAACACGAGGGCCTATAAGAACTTGCTGAATCCACGTCAGCGCCTGTGCTGCGTGGTCAAGGCCGATGCTTATGGCCATGGAGCTGTTGAGTGCGCCAAGATCATGTATTCGGCCGGTGCCGACATGTTTGCCGTGGCGACGGTTAACGAGGGCGTTGAGCTCCGACAGGGCGGGATTACGAAACCCATCCTCATCCTAAGCGAGCCGCCTATCGAGGCCATTCCGACGTTGCTCGAGTTTGATATCATGCCTTCGGTCTATACGTCTGACTTTGCTCTTGCGTATGGCGAATGTGCCGTCGCGGCGGGCAAAGTGGGCAAGTATCATCTCGCCATCGAGACGGGCATGAATCGTATCGGCGTTCACTACACGCAGGTGCTCGACTTTGTCCGCGGTATAAATTTCCATCGCGGTATTCAGTGCGACGGCGTATTTACGCACTTCGCCACGGCCGATGAACCTTCGGGCTGGGACTACAAGCTGCAGTGTCAGCGCTTTACCGAGGCCGTTCAGGCCATTAAGGATGCGGGTTTTGAGTGCGGTATCGTGCACTGCGCCAACACGCCGTCCTCGATGCTCGACCCCTCGATGCATTTTGATATGATCCGCGCCGGCGTTGGCTTGTATGGCATGCAGCCGTGCGAGCTGAGTGGCCGCGTGATGCAGCTTGATCCCGTTATGAGCGTCCATGCGCGTGTGACGCGCGTGGCACACCCTGCGATGGGTGAGGGCGTGGGCTACGGTTTTACCTACCGCGTACCGCGTACGCGCGTTCAGATCTGCACGCTGCCGATCGGTTATGCCGATGGCCTATCGCGTACGCTTTCCAATCGTATGGATGTGCTGTATCGCGGCGAGCGTGTGCATCAGGTTGGCAATATCTGCATGGACCAGTTTATGGTCGCCATTCAGTCCAACCCGGCACACGAGATTCCCGAGGCCGAGTATGGTGACGAGATGATCATTGTCGGCCGCGATGGCGATGCCGAGATCACTATGGACGAGATGGCCCGACTGCGCGGAACGATTAACTACGAGGTCGCCTGCGGCTTTGGCATGCGTCTCGACAAGGTCTACGTGTAGGAGCCGCTATGGGCGTCATGCACATCCCCGGCCATACCCATCAGGCACCACGTGAGGTCGCACTCGAGGAAATTGAGGCCGTTCTGGGCGATTGCCACCTCTGCCAGCTCTACCAGTCGCGTCACAATATCGTGTTTGGCGTGGGAAACCCCCGCGCTCGCGTGATGTTTATTGGTGAGGCGCCGGGCCGCAATGAGGATTTGCAGGGCGAGCCCTTTGTGGGGGCGGCAGGCGAGGACCTCAACGGCATTTTGTCGCTGGCGGGCCTCAAACGCGAAGACGTCTACATTGCCAACGTGCTTAAGTGCCGCCCGCCGGGAAACCGCAATCCGCGTCCCGAGGAAGTGCTGGCTTGCTCGCCGTTTTTGCGTGAGCAGATTCGAAGCATCTGGCCCGATATTATCGTGACGCTCGGCAACCCCGCGACGCACTTTGTGCTTAAGACCGAGATTGGCATTACTAAGCTGCGCGGCAGGTTCCACCAGATGGGGCATTTTGTAGTAATGCCCACGTTCCATCCGGCAGCAGCGCTGCGCAATCCGGCGTGGCAGGAGCTGCTGGAGGAAGACTTTAAGATGCTGGGCGACTATCTGGAGCGACATCCCGCACCAGAGGACGCCTCGGAATAATAAGGAGCATATATGTCCCTGGAGCGCCTGGGGGTAGGTACTTACAAAACGACTTGCGCTGCCGATACGGAGTACTTTGGCAAGCTAATTGCACCGTGCCTTGAGGACGGCGATGTGCTCATCCTGACCGGTGGCCTGGGAGTGGGCAAAACTCACTTTACCAAGGGCGTCTCGCGCGGGCTGGGCGATGGGCATATGGTTACGAGCCCTACGTTTGCGCTCATGGCCGTTCACGATCAAGGTCGTATTCCGCTGTTTCATTTTGATCTATACCGCCTGGAGCATGCCTACGAGCTCGAGGATACGGGCATTTTCGATGTGCTGGGCTATGAGGGTGCTTGCCTGCTGGAATGGGGCGAACAATTCCAGGACGAGCTGACGGATGAGTATCTTTCGGTGACGCTCAAGCGTGATGAGGGCGACAGCGATGTGCGAACGATAACGCTCGAGGCGCACGGTGACCGCGCAATGGAGCTTTCCCATTTGATTGATAAGGCTGTACAAGATGAGCTTGCATAACGACAATGCGCTGGTGGTGGCGCTCGATACTTCGACCGACATGCTTGCCTGCGCGGCAAGCTGGATTGATGGGCAGACGGGCGAGACGAAGCTCGTGAGCGGCGACCACATGTGTCGCCGTCACGCCAACGTTGAGCTCGTGAATACCGTTGATGGCGTGCTGGCTCAAACCGGTCTGGATCGCAGCGATGTTGGTTGCTACGTGGTCGGCCGCGGTCCGGGGTCGTTTACGGGTGTGCGCATCGGCATCTCCACTGCCAAGGGCCTCGCACGTGGTGCCAATGTTCCGCTGCTGGGCGTGTCGACGCTCGACGCTTGCGCTTGGACGGCGTGGAAGGCTGGCGTGCGCGGCAAGCTTGGTATCTTGGCCGATGCTATGCGCGGTGAGGTATATCCAGCGCTGTATATGCTGGTCGATGAGGGCCCCGAGCGTCAATTTGAGCGCGAACACGTGGTCAAGGCCGCCGTGGCGCTCGATGAGTGGCGCCAGACCGCGGGCTGGGATCAGGTTCAGCTAACTGGTGACGGTCTCGTGCGTTATGGCAAGCTGCTGGGTGAGGACGAGACGGCACGCTGCGTGGAGCGAGGCCTGTGGTGGCCCTCGGGCGAGGGCCTGCTGATGGCGCACGCCGCAGGCGATGGCGATCCCGCTCGCGTCTTGCCGATTTACACGCGCCTTTCGGATGCCGAGGAAAACGAGCGCAAGCGTCTTGGTCTTGCCGAGAGTGCGCAGAGCGAAATTACGGGCGTTGCCGATGAGCTCGCCGGTCGTCATCTGCAGTTCCGTCCCATGGGCGCGGCGGATGCCGAGGGCGCGAGCGCGCTAGAGGCTGCCTGCTTTGAAGGTGCCGGACACGAGGCGTGGACGCCGGGCATGTTCCTGTCCGAACTGGGCGAGGACGTCGCTGCGCCGCGTAGTTGGTGGGTGGCACACGACGACGGCAAACTGCTGGGCCTTGCCGGCGGTATGGTCGTGGACGGTGATGTGCAGATTCTGGATGTCGCCGTCGACCCGGCACATCGCCGTGAGGGCATTGCCCGCAAGCTGCTGTCGCATGTGAGCTATGATGCCCAAATGCTCGGCTGCACCACGGCTTCGCTCGAGGTCGAGGACGGCAACGAGGGAGCGATCGGGCTTTATAACGCTCTGGGCTTTACCGAGGTGGGTCGTCGCCGCGGCTACTATGGTGCCGGCAAAGACGCCATCGTCATGACGGCCCCACTTCCCCTCGTACTTCCGGTCGACAATGCTTCGCCCGAGCCGACGGCGGCAGAGCAGCGCGTGTGGCCGCTGCCTGCGCCTGGGCGCTCAGAGGTGGAGCGTGCCGAAATTGAGCATCGCCGCCTAGTACTCGCTATCGAGAGCTCCTGCGACGAGACGGCGGTGGCGATTATCGATGCGGATGGCAATATGCTGGCCAACCAGGTGTCGACACAGATTGATTTTCACGCCCGCTTTGGCGGCGTGGTGCCCGAGATCGCCTCGCGCAAACACGTTGAGGTTATCGTGAGTGTAGTGGATGCGGCGCTTGAGGATGCCGCAGCATCGCTTGGTCTTGAGGGTGGAGCCATTGCCCCCAGCGAGCTTGCCGCCGTGGGCGTGACACAGGGTCCGGGCCTGGTGGGCGCGCTCGTGGTTGGCGTCGCCTTCGCCAAGGGCTTTGCCTACGCTGCCGGCAAGCCGCTCGTGTGCGTCAATCATCTTGAGGGTCATCTGTTTGCCAACCTGCTGGCGCAACCCGACCTCAAACCGCCGTTTATCTTCACGCTTGTCTCGGGTGGGCACACCATGCTCGTGCACGTGAAGGCGTGGGGCGACTACGAGGTGCTCGGTGAGACGCTCGACGACGCTGTGGGCGAGGCCTTCGACAAGGTAGCCAAGGCGTTGGGTCTGGGCTATCCCGGTGGCCCCATCATCTCTAAGCTGGCCGAGACGGGCAACCCCAAGGCGATCGATTTCCCCCGTGCGCTTAACAGCAGGGGGGACTACCGCTTCTCGCTTTCGGGCCTTAAAACCGCTGTGACGCTCTACATCGAGCAGGAGACCAAAGCCGGCCGAACGATCCACCTGTCCGACCTGGCGGCTTCGTTCGAGGCGGCGGTCTTTGACGTGCAGTACAAGAAGGCTAAGAACGCGCTGCATGCCACCGGATGCAAGGAGTATTGCATCGGCGGCGGCGTCTCGGCTAACCCGCATCTGCGCGAGATGATGATTAAGAAGCTTGGGCGTCAGGGTATTCGCGTGACGGTGCCGCCGCTTTCGGCATGCACCGATAACGCTGCCATGATCGCGGAGGTCGCCCGCCGTAAATTCGACCGAGGTGAAATCTCGCCGTTCGACGTCGACGCCGATCCGAACATGACGCTGTAGTCGCAAAGGCGCGGTCCCCGACCGGAGGGGCCGGATATAAGGTTTCCTGCTCTACAGTCCTGCGCAAGACGAAGGCCACATTAAGTGGCCTTCTTTGCGTGCGGAACTCGCGATAAACCTTATATCCGGCCCCTCCGGCCGGGGACCTTTCTGTATCGATATAGCTTCTGAGCTGGTTTGGCGTCGACAACGCCCAGCAAGGTTAACAATCCAGCGTCGAATTTCCGGCGTTCTTTAGCTGAAAGAAAAAGTTGGTGTGCGGAGCTTTGCTCCGCACATTTGGGATGGGAGCTCCTCGGAGGCGGGGCGGGCGCCTGCCGCCATATATGAACTTTCCTGCTCGGACAGTCCTGCTCACGACGGAGGCCACATTAAGTGGCCTCCTGTTCGTGCGGAACTCGCGATAAAGTTCATATATGGCGGCAGGCGCCCGCCCCGCCTCCGAGGAGCATCTCTCAAGCAAAAACTGTCGTTGAGTAAAGTCCAAGGTCAGTGGCGTTTTATACCGAGAAATTCAAAAAAAGTTGAAAATTCATTACATGTTTGCGTTGACTTTAGGTAACTAAAGTTTCATACTCCTTTTCAACCACTGGGGGATGTGAACACGCACGGATCGTTCACATCATGATTGAAGAGGATTTCTTAGACATGTTCACGCATCAGCTAAACATTATCAGCGTAGTAATTATCTGATGCGGGTTAGCACATACAGCTAGCCCGTACGATAACGGGCGGCTGATGAAGATGAGGGCCGTCGAGCGCAACCGACGGCCCTCATTTTTTATGTCTGGGAAGTTCTTTTTAGAGGAGGAAATGTAATGAACGGAGTTTTGCTCATGGTTGTGGCCGCGGCGGTGCTCGCCTGCGGCTATCTGGGCTATGGCCGCTGGCTGGCCAACAAGTGGGGCGTTGACAAGGATGCCCTCACGCCGGCCAAGCGCATGAAGGACGGCAACAGCTTCTCGCCCGTCTCCGCCTTCACCGCGTTCTCGCACCAGTTCAGCTCGATCTGCGGTGCTGGCCCTGTCACGGGTACGATCGTCGCCATGGCCTTTGGCTGGCTGCCCGTCGTGCTCTGGGTCCTCGTCGGCGGCATCTTCTTTGGTGCCGTCCACGACTTTGGTGCCCTGTACGCTTCGATGAAGAACAACGGCAAGTCGCTCGCTCAGCTCATCGAGAAGTACATCGGCAAGACCGGCCGTCGCCTGTTCCTGCTGTTCTGCTGGCTGTTCTGCATCATCGTCATCGCCGCTTTCACCGACATGGTCTGCAAGACGTTCATGTTCACCCCGGCCGTTGACGCTTCTGGTGCTGCTACCGGTGCCATCGACTTCACCAAGTCCTATGCCGCCGGCTGCGCTGGTACCATCTCCATCCTGTTCACCTTCGTCGCTATCGCCTTTGGTTGGGCCCAGAAGAAGTTCAACCTCACCGGCGCTGCCGAGTTCGTCACCGGCGTGGTCCTCATGGTTCTCATGTTCGCCGTCGGTATGCAGTTCCCGGTCTACCTGGATAAGTTCCAGTGGTTCGCCGTCGTCATGGTCTACCTGGTCTTCGCTGGCGCTATGCCCATCCAGATGCTCAAGACCCCGCGTGACTACCTCACTTCCATCATGATGATCGTCATGATCGTCTGCGCTGTCCTCGGCATCGTCGTCCTGGGCGTCAACGGTCAGGCCACTATCACCGCTCCGGTCTTCACCGGCTTCTCCACTGCCTCCGGCATGATGTTCCCGGTCCTGTTCGTCTCCGTCGCTTGCGGTGCTCTCTCCGGTTTCCACAGCCTCGTTTCTTCCGGCACCTCTTCTAAGCAGGTCGAGAAGGAGCAGGACGCCGTCAAGGTCGGTTACGGCGCCATGATCGTCGAGTCCTTCGTCGGCATCCTTGCCATCATCGTCGCCGGCATCATGTTCTCCGACATGAATACCGCCGGTACCGGCGCCCTCAACGCCGGTGTCGCTTCCACCCCGTTCCAGATCTTCGCCGCTGGCATCTCCCGCGGTATGCAGGCCTTCGGTGTTGACGGCACGCTCGCTACCGTCTTTATGACCATGAACGTCTCCGCTCTGGCCCTGACCTCGCTCGACGCCGTCGCCCGCATCGCCCGCACTTCGTTCTCCGAGTTCTTTGCCCAGACCAACGATGCCCTGGCCATCGAGTCCAAGGCCGGCTACATGAAGGTCCTCGGCAACCCCTGGTTCGCCACGGTCGTTACCCTGCTTCCCGGTCTCGCCCTCGCTTTTGGTGGCTATGCCAACATCTGGCCGCTCTTTGGTGCTTCCAACCAGCTGCTCGGCGGCATGACCATGATCACCCTCGCCGTGTTCTGCAAGTGCACCGGCCGCAAGGGTTGGATGCTCTACGTGCCCGTCGTCTTCCTGCTCTGCTGCACCTTCACCTCGCTGGTCCAGAGCGCCATGGGCTGCATGGCCGCTGTCCAGGCTTACGGCTTCTTCGGCACCATCCCGGCTACCGCCACCACGGCCGCCGTCTCCGTCGCCGCCACCAAGGGCCTGCAGCTTGTCTTCGCCGTCCTGCTGATGGTCCTGGGCCTCATCGTCGCCGTCAACTGCCTCAAGGAGCTCTTCGGCAAGGAGGCCGGTTCCATGCCCGACGAGGAGCCCGAGTGGTCCGAGATGGGCAAGGCCGAGTACGGCCGCGCCGCTGCCGCTGAGGCTCCTGCCGACGCCGAGGCCGCCAAGGCTTAGTCGGTCGGACGGGTTGAATCTCTCATCCATATGACTCGGAAAGACCGGGTCCGCAACGACGCGGACTCGGTCTTTTTTCATGCGAAAGCGGGTGACGCTCGAGTGTTCTCGCAGATGTTTTGCGTGGATAAGGGCGTGCGTTGTACCATATAGACGTATATGTGTACATATGAAAGGGGCCCCGTGGCCAAGACGGTATATTCCGATAATCAAAACAATGTCGATGCTTTGGCTGAGCGCCTGAGCAGCCAGACGTCGCTTTCTGCCGAGCGCGCCAAGCTGGTTGCCTACGACCTGCTCTGCCGCAAGGCGCTCAAGATCAAGTCGAGCGCGCTGGCGCAAATCTTCCGCTCCGTGGATAAGGAGTGCGATACCAAGGCGATGCGCGATGAGCTTATCGCGGCAAAAATCGTTACCAAGATCGAGGGCAGCGGCATTAACGGCCGCCCGGCGTTCTATACCATCAATGCCGAGATCCATGATGCCCAGGAGCAGCCTGTCGAGGATTCCGTTGAGGTGCCTGCTGCGGAAGAAGTTGCCCCGCGTGAGCATATCGATACCGATGAGCTGCTCGATGAAAACGTCGTTCGCGCTTTTACCGCCAAGGCGGGTCGCGGCGGCTTTGGCGGGGGCGGCAAGCGTGATGCGCAACGCCGCGCTCAGCAGGAGCGCTTCCGTCGCGCCGTTGCTCAAAAGGATGAGCTTGATACCGAGGCTGTTGAGACTGAGGTTGCTGCCGAGTCGCAGAAGCCCGCGAAGGAGCAAAAGCCCGTGGAGGCCCAAGAGCCCAAGCGTCGTCGCGGTGCTCACTTTAAGGCTGCGCAGCAGGACGTTGTGCGCGATGCCGAAGAGGCTGCCGAGGTTTCGGACGATTCCGAGAAAACGGCCAAGAAGGCCTCAGACTCGTGCCGTCCCGGTCGCAGCTTTGCAGGTCGCGCGTACCCAGTAAAGCGTCAGGAGAAGGTTAATCAGGTTCCGGAGGCGCGGGCCGAGAAGGCCGTGAAGCCTGCCGAGTCGGAAGTTCGTGAACAGAAGCCTGTTGATGAGCAGACTGCTTCCGATACGGAGACTCAGGGCCAGCAACCTGCGGTTGAACAGACGGGGGAGGGTACTTCGAGCAGGCCTCGCCGCCGTCGTCATCGTGGCGGTCGCGGCTCTAACGCTCAGGATGCCGCCGAGAATGTGGCACCGCGCGACGAAGACGCGAAGGTGGATGCTCCGATGGAACAGCCCAAGCGTCAGCCGGCGAAGGAGGGCAAGCCCGAGCGTTCGCAGAAGCAGACGTCTGCTTCGAAACGTGAGCGCAGTGTCCAAGGCGATTCTAAACGTGAGTCTCAGAAGAGGCCCGAGTCTGCCGCAGCAGATGCGGCTGCCCAGCAGGCTGAGTCGACTACCCATGGCGAGGTTTCGGCGTTTGCCCTGGCCCGCGTTCTGGGCAGGCAGCTGCTCAAGGTCGTCCCCACGCCCACGGCGCTCTCCAAAATTAAGGAACAGCAGACCCAGATCGTTAAGGTCGAGGGCAAGGACGGCAAGAAAGCTCCACAGCGCGCCCAGCACAACGAGATTTCCAATCGCAAGATTGCCGAGGAAATCGCAATCATCCAGGCTTGGGTCGAGCAAAACCGCGGTGCCGATACTCCGGTTGCCTCGCGCCGCCAGCGCGCCTACCAGATCTTCAATGACGAAAAAGCTTTTGACGGCAAGCATGGCGAGCGCCTGATCAGGCGTATGACCGAAAAGGGCATCAGCATGCAGGCGATCAAGGTCGCCCCCAACCGTCCGGTGCACTTTACGGGCTTCTTTACGCTGGGTGCCGACAAGCCGTTCATTATGGTCGAGAACCTGGATACCTATGACGAGATCGTCAAGCTCCTGCGCGGACGTAAACATGCCAAGCTCTTTGGTACCAAGGTGGGCGGCGTAATCTTTGGCGGCGGGTGCAAGGCGAGTGTCTCTCATGCACTGGATGATTATCTGGCTGAGATCGGCTACCGCTTTACCTATATCTACTACGTGGGCGACATCGATCGAGAGGGTGCACGCATCGTCGAGCAGGCCCGCAACGCCAACGTCGTTGAGATTCGCCTGCATGCCGGCATGTATCGCGCCATGCTTGCCGAGCATAAGCGCCGCGTGAAGGCCGGCGGCGCGTGCGAGCCCGCGGCTGCCAACCAGGGCGTGCCGCAGAACCTGGCGGCGACGATTAAGGATCTGCCCATGGTTACGCGCGTGCAGTTCCGCAACGTGCTGCGTGAGGGCGGACGAATTCCGCAGGAGATTCTGATGACCGCCGACTATCGGGATGGCGACTCGGGAAGCTTCGACCGCATGCTGAACAACTAGATTCCGCCGTTCTACCGAACGGCGGTCTTCTTGACGCTGCGAGGGGCCCTGGCACGGCAATCTGACGTTCAACTTCGGCGGCGCGACCAGAAGGTCGGCGCCGCCTTGTTTCACGTCACCTTGCCATGCCAGGGCCCCTCTCGCTGTCACGTCCAAAACATCGGGGCTAGTGGCCTCCTGTTCGTGCGGAACTCGCGATAAACCTAAGCCGGTGCCCCCGCTCTCCCGGGGCCTGTGGCTACTTGGTTGTCGCAAGCGGCTCGCTTTTCGGAACTGGGCTGATGATTTCTAGATGTAAGGCGCTCTTGGTCCTAACGGGCCTGGGGCGCCTATCTTTTGGAGGTAGATTTTTGGGACATGCCTGAAAATCTACCTCAAACTTCTAGTGTAGGACGAGAAGTTGTAGCTGAAACTTCTCTTGTAGGACGAGAAGTTATATACTCAAGATGTTGAAAGGAGAGCATTATGGCGCCTACAGCGTTGGGTATTGCAGAGATTGTTGCCGAGGCCCGTTCCTTTGAGATTCCTCACGTCGTGCATCGAGACGATGCCATCAGTGATCTTCCTGAGCCAAAGCCGTTCAATCTTGTCCATATCATCACGGGTATCAGGCGCTGCGGCAAAACGTTCTATGCGTTTCAATGGATTCGTCGCCTTATCGATCGCGGTGTCGATGCCGAGCGTATCTTCTATTTCAATTTTGCTGATGACCGTCTTCGACCGGCGCCGGACACGCTCATGAGCGACATTTTGGAAGAGTATTGGCGGCAGGTTCCCTCAGCGCGAACGAAAGGCTGTTATCTCTTTCTGGATGAGGTGCAGGAGACCGATGGCTGGCAGGGCGTTTGTCAGCGTTTGGCGGAGCACGAGAGCGTAACGCTTGTTATCACCGGATCGTCCTCAAAACTATCTGCCGATGAAATAGCGACGCAGTTTCGCGGTCGCTCGCAAGAGCACGCTATGCATCCGCTTTCATTCCGCGAGTATTGTGCGTTTCATCACATTGAAACGCCGGATATGTCTACTAGTGCTGGGGCTCCAGCTGTTTCTCCGCAGCGGCGAACTGATCTGGAATCGGCATATGACCGTTATCTCATAGAGGGTGGCTTTCCTGGGGTTCAGGAGCTTGATGCCGGTTCGCGTATTCAGATGCTTCAAGCCTATTTGCGAGATGTTGTTGCACGAGACATTCTCGAGCGGAGCGGGCGCACGGATATCGCTCTTGCCAACCAAGTAGGGCTCTTCTGCCTTCGAAACACGGGTTGCGACCTTTCGGTTAACAGTTTGTTGGAAGCCTTAAAGTCTGTCGGATATCGAGCGTCATGGGAAAAAATAAACGAACTCGTTCGTTTATTCCAGCAGGCTCATCTCATTGGATTACTTCCGGAGTATTCAACTTCTTTGGCTCCTAAGACAACGACAACAGACAAGGTCTATGCCGTCGACCAGGGGATGGCATATGCAACATCGCGTGCTAATCAGCAGGATATAGGAAAGCGTTTGGAGACTGCGATTTATGCTGAACTCATGCGCCGTACGGCAAACGGCCGGTTGGAAACGGTGACTTCATTTACGGCTCCAACGCAAGCACGAGAAAAAGTTGATTTCTTGGTCGGCGACGCTTTGGCATCGGAACCATACGCGCTTTACCAGGTGACAGTCGATATGACGGCAGAGAAAACGCGCAGGCGTGAAGTTGGTTCCCTTGAGGTTGCTATGGTAAAAACCGGTATCAAGGATGCCAATATCATCACGCTGCGCGAGGCGACCCAGATCAAAACGGAGCATGGCGTCATCGAGGTTATTCCCGCATGGAAATGGTCGCTTGGTCTGTAATGCTACGCCGGCCCGCCGGGGCCGCACGGCACCATGTTGATGACCGGCACTTTAGGAACGTCCCTAAGTGCCGGTTTGGCTGGTAAGTCGAGATGTGGGGAGCCCGTTGCTGGTATGGGACGGAGGGATTCCGCGTCCGCCTGGTCGGCGGCCGCGCTCCGCTGCGTCGCTTCGCTCCTTGCGTGCTGCGCTGGAAAACGCTTCGCGTTTCCTCAGCTCCGCACCCTTGCGGGTTCGAATCCCTCCGCTTGCTCACAAGAAAAGCCTCCCGATCGGCTATGTGTTCGAGAGGCTTGTTTCTTTGGCTGGGACGGAGGGATTCGAACCCCCAACAGCCGGCACCAAAAACCGGAGTTCTACCGTTGAACTACGTCCCAATGTGTGGTGTTGCCCAAAAGCAACTCGTTTAGTTTACCTAATCTGCGAGGGCATCGCAAACGCCATCGAGCAGGCGTACGGCGAGTGTCTGCGCGTCGCTGGCCGTGAAGGTGCCGTTGTAGCGCGTCATGCCCGTGAGCTCAATGCGAATGCGTGCCGGCTTCTGCTGCGCGGCGACATTGGCAGTGCGGATGCGCTGGGCCAGGTTATGGCACTCGGCGAGGGCAATCGTGGCGCGCGGTGCGGCGTCGGCGGGCAGCTCGTCGCTTGCGATCTCGAGCACCAGATCTACGTCGGTTGGGACCTCGGAGTCGCAGAGCATCATGCCGCTGTTGTCGGTCGTTGCCGTGGCGATATTCCACATGCGCGACGCAACGCTGCGTGCGATGGGGTCCTCGCCGATAACGGCAATCTGAAAGCGCTCGAGCACGTTGGCGGCGCGAGCAAAACCGATGCGGGACTCGGCTTCGGTGACCGAGGGCTTGCCCTCCCACACATGGTGCAGGCGGTTGATGTAGGCGTAGGTGTCCTGGAAGGCCATGCCGTCGGCAAACAGGCCGACATTTTCCTGGAACTGCTGCAGGGCGGCCTCGGTATGCGGACCAAAGTAGCCGTCGTCTTCGCCACAGGCAAAGCCCAAAACGTTGAGAGCGCGCTGCAGGGCCTGCACATCGGCGCCATGGAAATTGGGCATGCGCAGATAGAGGGTGCGGTCGCCCAGCTTATACGAAGCGTCTACAAGGGCGCTCCAGCAGGGGATATCGACGGCATGACCGGCAGCAAGGCCGCTGTCGAGCCTGAAGGTGCTGACGGCCTGCTCAGTGGTGGCTCCAAAGTACTTGTCGGTGACTTCGGCGGCATCAATCGTGTAGCCGAGCTGCAGGAGACGAGACTGCACGTCCTCGACGGCTGCTCCTTGCATGCCCGTTGTAATAGGTTCCATGAACGAACCCCTTTCGGCGTACCATTCGTACTATTTGAGCGTCTGTCGGATAGACAACGCAAAGGGATGCATAAACATGCACTCAACAGTGTAGCAAGTTGTGCCTAAATACGCTGCTGACAGGTTTTATAACCCCCGTTAGTTAAGGCGCTCCACAAAGAAATCTGCCATGGAGAGGAACAGCTCGCGTGCGTGCGGATCAAGCTCAACGTTCTCGATGGCCGCTTTGGCCTTAGCGGTCAGGTCGAGCGCGTAAGTGTGGGCGTAATCGATGGAGCCGGTCTCCTGGAAGATCTCCACGGCGCGTGCGAGCTGCGCGGGATCATCGGTGCCTGAGGAAAGAATCGCCTCGACCTCGTCGTGGTGGCGCTCATCAGAGAGGGCGTGTACGGCGACAAGCGTGCGCTTGCCCTCGGTGATGTCGGTGCGGAAGTCCTTGTTGGCGGCTTCCTTAGTGCCGACAAGGTTGAGCAGGTCGTCCTGAATCTGAAAGGCGAGGCCTGTGTGTAGGCCAAAGGCGCGCAGCGCTTCGATTTGCTCATCGCTGCCGCCGCCGATAATGGCTCCGGCGGCAAGCGGCGTGGCTCCGCTGTAAAACGCGGTCTTGTGCGTCGCCATGTCCAGGTAGTCATCAACCGAGATATCAAAGCGCCCGTCACGGACCCAACCCAGGTCGAGCGCTTGACCCTCGATGGTGCGGACGATCATCTCGGTAAGCTCGTGGAGCACGCGCAGCTTCACGTCGGACTCCAGCGTGGGGTCGTCGAGAACCGTCTTGGTGACCATGGTGAGCGCCAGGTCGCCGCAATTGATGGCAAGGCCCGTGCCCTCGGTAAGGTGCATGCAGGGCTTGCCTCGACGAAGCTGTCCGCTGTCGGCGATGTCGTCGTGGATCAGCGCGCCCGACTGGAAATGCTCGATGGCTGCCGCGGCGCTGCGGGCGCTCTCAAAGCTACCGCCCACTGCGGTTGCGGCGAGCATACAGATAAGCGGGCGGTGGCGCTTGCCGGCGTTGGCCGTAAAAGCCGAGAGCGGCGCATACAGGTAGCGCTCGATATCGGCAGAGGTCGCCTGTCCGTCAAAGAACGTGGCCAGATAGTCGTTAATCTGGTCAAAGTGCTGGGCTAAAAAGCTGGTAAACGGACTGGACACGGGTTCTCGCATTCTTTCTGAGGTTGCGTTGATGCAATATGCAGACAACATATTGCCACATTAGGGCGTTTGGCGCGGCAGTTTTGGCGATTTGGGACAACGGGCGTGCGTTTGATGGAGCGCGCCTAAATCAGCCTAAAATGCTCGAGCGCCGCAACGACACCGTCGTGATCGACGGTGTCGGTCACGTAATCGGCCTTATCCTTGAGATAGTCCGGCGCATTGCCCATGGCGATACCGACATCGACGGCGTTCATCAGCGAGACGTCATTGCTGGCGTC
>CAKURW010000039.1 GCA_934675795.1 uncultured Collinsella sp. | reverse complement strand
GCTCATGGCATTTCGCGGTTTGGACTCGACGCAGCAGGAGCCGACAAAACAATCGGTACTATACGCGCATCGGGAGCGTATTTCCAGAAAAACCTCGTCTGCCTGCACAACTCCACAACTCCCCCGCACAAATTGATCCCCCAAAAGCAGTTGCGGTGAAATAGGGACTGTTTGGCGGCTTAATAGGCTTAAACAGTCCGTATTTCACCGCAACTTAGAAAGAGGGACTAGCGTTTGCGGGGAACGAGTTTGGTGCGGCGCAGGTGGATCATCTCGGCGGCGATGGAGATAGCGATCTCCTCGGGGTCCTCGGCCTCGATGGCGACGCCGATCGGCAGGTGTAGCCCGTCAATCTGCTCCTGCGTAAAGCCCTCCTGCTCCAGGCGGGCGCGCACAAAGGCCGTCTTGCGGCGCGAACCCAGGCAGCCCAGGTAGGCGGGCTTGGCGCGCATGGCCTGAATCACCACGTCGATATCGGACTTATGCCCCGCCGTGGCCACAACCACCAGGTCGCGCGGGCCGATGGGACACAGCTCGCTCAGGTTCTTGTAATCGACCAGGCGACGATCGTAGACACCGGGCACCCATTCGGGCGTCAACGTGCCGGGGCGGTCATCGCAGGCCACGACGGCAAAGCCCGCCACCGTGAGCACGCGCGCCGTCGCGGCGCCCACGTGTCCGCAGCCAAAGATGTAGGTCAGGCCCTCGGGGCAGAGCGTCTCGACGTGCGCCGCGGGAATCTCGGAGGCGGCGTTAGTGTAGGTAACCTTACTCCCCTCCTTCGCCAGCGAAAGCCCGGGGCAGCCCGCAATGGTGCGGCGCGATTCCTCGCCATGGTACTCGGCCACATCGCCCTCGAGCGCGCTCGCGATAAACGGTTCAAAGTCGATGACGAAGTCGCCGACGCGTCGATACGCCAAGACGTCGGCAACCGACTGGAACAACGGTGCCTTGGTCGTGTCCAGGTGCAGATAGCACAGGCAGATAGCTCCGCCGCAGATCATGCCGGTATCGGAGTTCTCGCCGCCCATGGTGTAGCGGACCAGACGCGATTTACCCCCGGCCAGCAGCTCGCGCGCCTCGTCCAGCGCAAAGAGCTCAATCTTGCCGCCGCCGATAGTGCCCGCCTGGCTACCGTCGGCAAAGACGGCCATCCAGGCGCCCACGCCGCGCGGCGACGACCCCGCCGTGCCGGCCACGACCACGAGCTCGCACGTCTCGCCGGCACGCAGGGCGGCAAGCGCCGCATTCACAACATCGAGCTTTTCCATTGCCGCCTTCTATCCTCTAAAGACATCGGTGAGCATAGCGAGTGCCTCGAGCACGCCGCCGCCGACCGACGTCGCCTTGTCCGAAATATAGTTGATATAGCTGGCGTCGCCGCGCGGATCGACATCGGCGCATTTAAAGCCCTCGGTGACCTGGACGCCATTCGCCAAAAGCCCGCGCAGACAGCCATCGATCTGCGTGCACATGGGCGTATCGCCCGCGTAGCCAATCACGTCTCCGGCGCTCACGATGTCGCCGATCGCGCGGTCGGACCAAAACACGCCGGCGGC
Source organism: uncultured Collinsella sp. (assembly GCA_934675795.1). Classification (GTDB taxonomy): domain Bacteria; phylum Actinomycetota; class Coriobacteriia; order Coriobacteriales; family Coriobacteriaceae; genus Collinsella. Next base: position 15,638 of record CAKURW010000039.1, on the reverse strand, counting down.
GGGGCTGTGGATAACGCGCTCTCTGCCATAGCCAGCGATAATGCCCGGCACGCCCGTGTTGGGCTGGGGTGAGCCCTGGGTAATCACGCGGCCCAAAAAATGCCCGCGCATGGTTTCGACCACGGCGTCGCAGTCAACCGGCGCGGTAAAGCCCGGCCCCACGGCGATGACGGCAGGAGCCATGTCGCGCGTGGTACCCAGATTGCGCTTGGCCAGAATCGCGTCTACCACAGCCGCGGGCTTAAGCTCGCCGACCATCTGTGCCTGGGGGTCCACCACCACGGCGACATCCCCCGCCTCGGTAATCTCAAGCGCCTCGGCCGGCGTCCGTGCCAAGCGAGCGCGAACGCCTTCGACCTCGACCTCGCCCAAGCGAATGGCCTCGCAAAAACTGATTGTGCGACGGATGCACGTGGGGACCGCGATATCGGCCATGACAACCGACACGCCGGCGCGCACCAAACGGGCAGCGACACCCGTGGCGATATCGCCGGCGCCGCGAACATAAACGAGCATTCCCGGGGCACCTCCCTGTGCTACGGTTTGAACAGGGCAAAAGCGGTTCGACCGCTACTCTGATGATTATTTATTATCACAGTATTATACGGCGGTGAACAGATGGAAACGACGAGCGGAAACCTTGCCTCCGCGCTCAAGATCGAGCCGGGGATTACCGCGATCATCGGCAGCGGCGGCAAGTCGACCTTGCTGAAGGCGCTGGGTCTCGAGCTCATGCGCGCTGGCGGCAGGGTGCTTCTCTGTACCACCACGCACATGTTTCCCGTCGCCGGCGTGCCATGGGACGGGTCGAGCCGTCGCTTGGACGCCGTGCCTTGGAAGCCGGGGGCCCTGCATGTTCCCGGCTGCACCTGCGAGGCATGCGCGGGCATGAGCCGCGGAGGCATCTGCCAGGCGGGTGTCTTGGACCCGGAGACAGGCAAGCTCTCCGCCCCCGCCGAGCCGCTCAACGAGCTGGCGCAGCGCTTTGACTATGTGTTGGCAGAGGCAGATGGCAGCAAGCGACTCCCGCTCAAGGCGCATGCCGCCTGGGAGCCGGTAATTCCCGCCGCCGCGGCAAACGTTGTCTGGGTCGTCGGCGCCTCGGGGCTGGGCAAGCCCGTCACCGAGGTTGTCCACCGCCCCGAGCTCTTTTGCGAGCGTTGCGGCTGCAAGCTCACCGACATCGCCACGCCCGAGCGCGTCGCCCAGGTGCTCAATGCCGAGATGCAGGCGCTGAAACTCAGCACCGCACGCGTCATGCTCAACCAAGTCGATACGCTTGCCGACTCTACGATGGTCGAGCGCTTCGAGGCGACCCTCGACCGCCCCATCATCGCCACCAGTCTCAAGTAGCTGGCACCGCCCTCCGCGGTTGCGGTGAAATACGGACTGTTTGCGGCCGTCAGGCGGCCAAACAGTCCGTATTTCACCGCAACTGCGGAGGGGGCACGGCATCCTTGCTGCTAACGGGGGACGTAGCGGCCGGGCTGGGCTCCGGTGGGCTCGCCGTCGACGGCGGCCAGCACGCCGTTGACGTAAACGGCCTTGGCACGACCGTGCGTCTCAAAGCCCTCGAGCGGCGTGTAGTCCACGGCCTGATGCTGCGTCGCAGCACTGATTGTCCAACGAGCGCTCGGATCCCACACGCACACGTCGGCATCGGCGCCCTCGGCAAGGCAGCCCTTGCGCGGATACATACCAAAAACGCGCGCAGGGTTCTCGCTCATCAGACGGCACAGATCCTCGGGGCCCAGCTGTCCCTCAAAGCTCGTGGCAATCGCGACGGGACGATGCTCCACACCGGGCCCGCCATTGGGAATCGCACGGAAGTCGTCGCGCCCGCGGTCCTTTTGCCCGTGCAGGTTAAAGCTGCAGTGGTCGGTGGCGATGGTATCGATCTCGCCGGCCACAAGCGCCTCGCGCAAAGCCGCACGGTCGCCTGCGTGGCGAAGCGGCGGGCTCATCACGTACTTGGCGCCCGCAAAGCCGTCCTCGCCCTGCTCCAAGTAGCAGGTATCGTCGAGCATCAGATACTGAGGGCAGGTCTCAACATAGATATTCTTCTGCCCGCGCGCCTTGGCGGCACGGATGGCCTCGAGCCCCAACTTGGTCGAAAGATGCACCACGTTGACCGGAGCATCGCCGGCCAGGTGCGCCAAATACAGCAGACGGCTCACGGCCTCGCCCTCGCATACGTCCGGACGGCTGAGCGCATGGCCCTCGGGCCCGTGGATACCCTGCTCAAACACGCGCTTCTGCAGCTTGTTCACCAGCGTGCCGTTCTCGCAGTGCACGCACAGGATGCCACCCACGCGCTTGAGCTCCTCAAGCACCTCGAGCGTCTCGGCATCGTCCAAGCGCAGGTGATCATAGGCAAAGTAGGTCTTGAACGACGACACGCCCGCCTCGCGCATGGCCGAAAGGTCGGCACGGTTGCGGTCGTTCCACTCGGCAAGCGCCATATGAAAGGCGTAGTTGGCCGTGCAAGTTCCGTCGGCGCGACGATGCCACTCGGCCAAGGCATCGGGCATGGTCACACCGCGGTCGGCCGTCGCATAATCCACGATGGTCGTGGTACCGCCGCAGGCAGCCGCACGTGTGCCGGTCTCAAAGCTATCGGCCGTCCAATCCATACCGGTCCAGCACTGCATATGGGTATGTCCATCGATAAAGCCGGGGAATACCCAGCAGCCCGTGGCATCCTGCACGGTGTCGTCCTCGCCCGGCTTAATCTCCGCGGCAATCCGCACGATTTTGTCGCCGTCCATGGCAAGGTCGGCGCGACGAAGCCCCTGGGGCGTCACGAGTGCGCCGTTTTTGATGATGATCATAATTGCTCCTTATTGATTGATGCAGTTGGCCACGCGATCAAAATACGAGCAGGCGGCGATGTGCTCCGTTATACGACGCTGCCCCTTTACAGTATCGACATCCCAAAGCTCGTAGGCACGCGCCTCGACCAGCACCACGTCGGTACGGTCCTTGAGGATCGAACCGCCGCCGTCCTTACCCCCAAGACACATAAGTGCATCGAACAGTTCCGCCGGAAAGAGCACCGGGCTCGAAGGCTCACCGTTGCACGCAAGACGCACCGGATGCTTGCGGCCACGCTCGTCAAATGCACGAACCATAGCCTCAAAAGAATCCGAACTCACGAGCGGCTGGTCGCCCGGCAAAAAGAGGCAACCTTTCCAGTTGCGTTCGACTCCCCACGAAAGGCCCGCACGGACGCTTTCGCTGCGCAGCTCGCCATCGTGCAGCACGCACGGGCAATGCTTGTCCTCGCAAATCTGAGCGACCTCGGGCCAACGCGTCGAAACCACAACGTCAAAGCCCCGGGGAACCGAATCAATGGTCCGGGCAATCAGCGGCTCGCCATAGATATCGGCGAGCATCTTGTTAGAGCCAAATCGCTTGCCCTCGCCCGAAGCCATAATGACGCAACCAAGTTTCATGGCGATACCTCCCCTGAAACCATCGTACCCATAACTCGCGTCGCGGGGCATCTACATCGAAAGCGCTTATCCCGCACGCCCACGATGCAAAAAGGGGCACCCCGCCGGTTGGCAGAGCGCCCCCTTTACATGGCTTACCTCAACCCAGCTTTAGGCCTGGAACCAACGGGCGGTGTTGCGCTCGTCGAGGGCCTTGAGGGTAGCGGCGGGATCGGCAACCTTCTGCAGGAACATCATGGCTGCGATGGCGTACGGCTTGTAGCTGGCCTCCTTGTACATGCCCACGCGGTGCATGTCGAAGACGTCGGCGTTAACCTCGCCGTGCTCGCAAGAGACACCGGAGATGTCGGCGGGCAGCGGATGCATAAAGATGGTGTCCTGGCCGTTGGCGGTCTTCTCCATGAGCTCGGTCGTGGAGCACCAATCCTGATGCGTGGCGTTCTGAGCGAGCAGCTCCTTCTCGAGTGCAGCGATGCCGGCGTCGTCGCCCTCGGCGTACAGGTTGGTGCGCTTCTCCATGGCGGCAAACGGAGCCCAGCTCTTCGGGATCACGATGTCGGCGCCCTCGAAGGCCTCGGCCATGGTGTTGACCTGCTTAAAGGTGGTGCCGGACTCGGCGGCATAGCCCTTGGCGCGCTCGACGACCTCGGGCATGAGGTCGTAGCCCTCGGGGTGGGCCAGGGTGACGTCCATGCCAAAGCGGGGCAGCAGGCTGATCAGCGACTGCGGGCAGGACAGCGGCTTGCCGTAAGAGGGCGAATAGGCCCAAGTGACAGCAACCTTCTTGCCCTTGAGGTTCTCGAGGCCGCCAAACTCGTTGATGAGGTAGAGCATGTCGGCAGAGGACTGCGTGGGGTGGTCGGAGTCGGACTGCAGGGAGATGAGCGTGGGACGGTGATCCAGAACGCCGTCCTCGTAGGCCTGCTGGACAGACTCGGAGACCTCGGCCATGTAGGCGTCGCCCTTGCCGATGTACATGTCGTCGCGGATGCCGATGACGTCGGCCATGAAGGAGATCATGGTAGCGGTCTCGCGGACGGTCTCGCCGTGAGCGATCTGGGACTTCTTCTCGTCCAGGTCCTGCAGCTCAAGGCCGAGCAGGTTGGCGGCCTTAGAGAAGGAGAAGCGCGTACGGGTGGAGTTGTCACGGAACAGGGAGACGGCCAGACCCGAATCGAAGATCTTGGACGAAACGTTGTTCTCGCGCAGCTCGCGCAGGGCGTCGGCGACGATGTAGAGCGCCTTGAGCTCATCGGTGGTCTTATCCCAGGTGTGCAGGAAGTCGCTGCCGTACATGCCCTTAAAATCGAGGCCGTTCAGCTGCTCGACGAGCTCGGTAAACTTGGCGTCCATGTAAATATCCTTTCCAAAGATGAAACGATTGCAATGAGTAGATGTGCTCCGGCATGCGCGTGTGGCTAGAACATGCAGAGCACTATGACGAGGACCCGCCACCGTTGAGGAAGCATGGGAGATAACGACCGCGGGCCCCAAGTCAACAGGGGGCGCCGGGGACACGGGCGGCCCCCGGCTCAACAAGATCGAAGAATGGGACTAGTCGATCTTGTTGTTGGTCAGACCGGCGCGGAACACGGTGGCGTCGCCATCGGCCTGGCTCGGATCGTAGAGGTTCAGGGCAGCCACATACATGGCGGCAGCGGTGACCAGGTCGTCCTTATAGGTGACCTCGTTGGGAGCGTGAGCCTGAGACTCGGCACCCGGGCCAAAGCCGACGCAGGGGATGCCATAGCGGCCCTGGATGGAGACGCAGTTCGTGGAGAAGGTCCACTTGTCGCACAGCGGACGACCGGTGCGCTTGTCCATGCTGGGCTCGCAGCCGATACGCTCGTCACCGAACATGGCCTTGTGGGCGTCGACGAGGGCCTTGACGTGCGGAGCGGTCTCCTTGTTGATCCACGTGGGGAAGTAAGCCTCGGTCTCGTAGACCTCGCCGGTCCAGGACGGACGATCGTACATGTACATGGAAACCTTCACGTCATCGCCGTACTTCTTGGCGGCCGGCAGGTTACGGATCTCGTCCAGGCAGGACTCCCAGGTCTCACCGGCGGTCATACGACGGTCGATGGAGATGGCGCAGGAGTCGGCCACGGCGCAGCGGCTGGGGCTGGTGTAGAAGATCTGGCTGACGGTGCAGGTGCCGCGGCCCAGGAAGCGGGCGTCCTCGAAGTGCTCGGGGTTGTACTTGGGGTCGAGCATCTTGACGAGGCCCTTGATGTCGGTCGACTCGTCGCAGCCGTTGTTGTTGAGGGCGCGGACGTCGGCGATGATGTCGGCCATCTTGTAGATGGCGTTGTCGCCGCGGTCGGGAGCGGAGCCGTGGCAGGAGGTGCCGTGAACGTCGACGCGGATCTCCATGCGGCCGCGGTGACCGCGATAGATGCCGCCGTCGGTGGGCTCGGTGGAAATGACGAACTCGGGCTTAATGCCGTCCTTGTTGTAGATGTACTGCCAGCACATGCCGTCGCAGTCCTCTTCCTGGACGGTGCCGACGACCATGATCTTGTAGCCCTCGGGGATGAGGCCCATGTCCTTCATCATCTTGGCAGCGTAGGTAGCAGAAGCCATGCCACCCTCCTGGTCGGAGCCGCCGCGGCCGTAGATGATCTCGTCGGTCTCGTAGCCCTCATAGGGATCGGCGTCCCAGTTCTCGATGTTGCCGATACCGACGGTGTCGATGTGGGAGTCGATGGCGATGATCTTGTCGCCCTCGCCCATAAAGCCCATAACGTTGCCCAGGCCGTCGACCTTGACCTCGTCATAGCCAAGGCTCTCCATCTCGGCCTTGATGCAGGCGACAACCTCACCCTCCTCGCAAGACTCAGAGGGATGGGAGATCATAGCGCGCAGGAAGCGAGTCATATCAGCACGATGAGACTCAGCAGCAGCCTTAATGGCATCAAAATCGAGTTCTTTAGTCATAACAGTCAACCTTTCTACAAGGGTTTACCTACAGGTAGATATTTCAGATAGATCACTTGTACCAAGCAGCGTGAGGTTGAGCACCCGGCAAGCAAGTAACCATAGGAGGCGGACGGAGGACTTTGCTCCGTCGCGAGTTCCGCACGAGCCGGAGAGCACTTAATGTGCTCTCCGTGCGAGCAGGACTGTCCGAGCAGGGAGTAAAGTCCTCCGGCTGCCTCCGGACAGGTCAGTCTGCTAGCAGGTCGGATACTCGCCCTCCCAGACGATGCGACGGTACTGATCCGGATCGGTGTCGCCCTCGGTGGAGAAGCAGAGCACGGAGCTCGTCTTGTCCAGGCCGATGAGCTCCTTGAGCTCGGCGTACTCGGGATCGAGCATGAGGGTCTCGACCAGACCGGTGGTCACCGCGCCGGACTCGCCGGAGATGACGCGCGGGTCGCCCTTCTCGGGAGCGCCCAGGGTACGCATGCCGCGAGCGGTGACCCAGTCGGGGCAGGACACAAAGGCAGTGGTGTGGTTGCGCAGGATATCCCAGCCCAGGATGTTGGGCTCGCCGCAGCACAGGCCGGCCATGATGGAGGGCATGTCGCCGTCCACGATGCGCGGATCGCCGTCGCCGGCGGCAGCGCCCTTGTACAGGCAGGCGGCAGGCGCGCACTCGACCACGACGAAGGTGGGCGGGTTATCGGGATACAGGTTGGTGAAGTAGCCCACCACGGCGCCAGCCAGCGAGCCTACGCCAGCCTGGACAAAGACGTGCGTCGGGCGGTTGATGGCCATCTCGCGCAGCTGCTCGGCAGCCTCGGAAGCCATGGTGCCGTAGCCCTCCATGATCCAAGACGGGATCTTCTCGTAGCCCTCCCAGGCGGTGTCCTGAACGATGACGCCGCGCTCGCAGGCGTCGGCCTCGGCGGCGGCCATGCGCACGCACTCGTCGTAGTTGACCTCTTCAATGGTCACCGTGGCGCCCTCGGCGGCGATGTTATCGAAGCGGGGCTTGGTGGAACCCTTGGGCATGTGCACGACGGCCTTCTGGCCCAGCTTGTTGGCAGCCCATGCCACGCCGCGGCCATGGTTGCCGTCGGTGGCGGTAAAGAAGGTGGCCTGGCCAAAGTCCTTGGCAAGCTGATCGGAGGTCAGGTAATCGAAGGTGCACTCGGCAACGTCCTTGCCGGTCTCGTCGGCAATGTAATTGGCCATGGCAAACGAACCGCCCAGAACCTTGAAGGCGTTGAGGCCAAAGCGATAGCTCTCGTCCTTAACGCACAGGTTGGACAGGCCCAGGTGCGCAGCCTGACCGTCCAGGCAGGCAAGCGGAGTAACGGTATATTGAGGGAACGACTGGTGGAAGGCGCGGGCCTTCTTCACGTGGTCGAGGCTCATGATTCCCAAGTGCTTGTCATCGCTCTTGGGCATCGTGTTGCCCGCCCACTGGATCTTATCGGCCATACGGTGAACTCCTTAAGTCCTCTCTTGCCGGCCCCCGCATACGCGTTTCAGCCCGATCCCATTCACACGGCTGAACTTTTATGTGGATGCCAAACAAAAAGTTTGTTAGTAATGTTCTATCACACTTTTTGATTGGCATACCTAACAAATTGTTTGTTGCCGTAATCGGTACTTTTTCGCCGCCGAACGGTCACATAACGCAGCGACGCTTTCGTTATTTGCGAACAAGTGGGGTTTATGGCAAAGTGTGCCCAAACTAATTTTTAGGAAGGCACCTATGACCCCCGCACAGATTGAGTTTTACAAGCGCCTTGCACACGGCCTGGCGCTCCAATTTGGCCCCAACTGCGAAATCGTCGTCCACGACCTGGAGACCGAGGACGTGGACCACTCCATCGTAGTGATCGAAAACGGCCACGTCAGCGGGCGCAAACTGGGTGACGGCCCCAGCCATATTGTGCTTGAGTCCATGCACGATGGCACCACCGACGTGCACGACCGCGAGCCATACCTCACCAAAACCACCGATGGCAAGCTGCTCAAGTCCTCGACCATCTTTATCCGCAACGACGAGGGCAAGCCCGTCGGCATTTTGGGCATTAACTTTGACATTACGCTTATGAAGGCTTTTGAGCGTTCGCTCGACGCCTTTACCGGCACCGGCGGCTCGGGCTACACCGAGCCCGAGCCCATTACCAAGAACATCGGCGACCTGCTCGAGGATCTGCTGCACGAGTGCGAGCAGTTTGTGGGCAAGCCCGCGGCGCTCATGACCAAAGACGAGCGCATTCGTGCCATTGGCTACCTCGACCGTCGCGGCGCCTTCCTCATTTCCAAGTCGAGCGAACGCGCCTGCGAGTTCTTTGGCATCTCCAAGTACAGCTTCTATAGCTACCTCAATGAGGCCAAGGCGGCAGCAGGCGACAAGTAGGCACTCGCCTGGATTGCCCCTCCCCTTTTGGGCGCGAGTTCTGGAAAGCATGAATCCAAGACCGAGCCGCTTGGAAAGTTCCATATAATCGATGTCATTAGTATTTCGAAAGGGTGGAACAGAATGGCGTTGAGCAAGGCATCATGCACCGGTCGCGGATTGATTCCGGCAATTGGTGGACATGTGCACCGCATGTTCGATGAGGGTGAAGACGACCTGTTTTCGCTGAGCCTTGACGACGTGATGGATGATCGCCCGTGGACCGCCGACGAACTCATGGGCGGCGGGGCTCGCCCGTCAAGCCCCAATCCCGCACTTGCGCCTAAGCCCGCATCTGCGCCGACTCCTGCGCAGCCGCCTGTTTCGACGCCCGCGTCTACGCCCGCACCCATTTCGGCGCCCACGCCCACTCCCCGCCCCGCAAGCGACCCGTCCGAGACGGCGGCATTTCTCGCTGCGGCGACGCGGAGCAAATCGGCCGACAGCACCGTTATGTACAGCGCCCAGCAGTTGCCCGTTCCTGCGGCACGCAAGTCTCCGGTCACAAGGCTCGATGAGCCCGTTGCCCATCAGGTTGCCTACGATTCCTGGGCTGCAGCCGATCTGGATGAGACCTCTACCGGCATGCCGGCGCTCGACGTTCCAGTTAACCCGCTTTTTGCCGCCAACACGAGCGCCGCGGACTATGAGGGCGGTGCGGCATATTCCGATTATTCCGATGGCTATGCTGGCACCGATCGCATCGAGACCGAGGATTATGGCACCGCATCGAGCGATTATCTCAACGATCCGTACGCTGCCACGCCTGCACCGGAATATGACCCGGAGGCCGCGTCCGCGCCGGCGTATACCAAAAGCACGGGCGAAGAGCGCTTCGCCGATTATTACGCCGAGGAAAAGGCGCTACGTTTTTCGGAATTTCCGCAGGCAGTCAAGGTTGCCTTTATCGCCATTGTCATTGCCCTGCTCGGTGTCATTGCGTTTGAGGGATTCCGGCTGTTCTCCGGCCCCACCCAAGCGGAGTCGGAGACCCAGCAAAAAGAGGACGATAACGAGTATCTGGACATCAACACCCTCAAGGGCGATCCCAACGACGAGGACGACGAGTAGCGAGAGCTGAAGGCTGCCGCAGGATCCCGCATCCAGCACCGGCTTCTAAGTGCTGTCTTGTCATCCAGCTACACTTTTCCTGATAATTTGTCTATCGAATTTGACACTTTTCCGAAGTTCTAAGGTGCCTATCTTCGACACTTTTCCGTACTTTTATACGGGAGATTTCGACACTTTTTCGGATTTAAGCCTAGCGACAGCCGGCGAAATCAAGCGCCGCCCGCGCGTCATTTCGCAGGCGGCGCTTGATTTCTGTCCGCGTGCGCTGATAGACTCCATCGTGCCCGCAAGGAGCGGGCGCGTTTTATCCAGAGTCGGGGTAGAGAGTTGGCTCCACGATCCCGACGCCAACCGGCCAAGAGGCACGGTGGCCCTGCCAACATCGATGAAAGGAGTCCGTATGGACAATTTCTCCGTGCGCAGTGAGCGCAACTTCCACAACCTGGCAGCCAAGCCAAAACGAATGCATCTTCTGGACAAGCCGAACGGCTATGCCTCGGCTATGGTCAAGAGCAGTCTCTCCCACCAGATGTGCTTTACGGTGCAGAAGCTCGAGGAAGAGCTCTGTGCCACTGGCGACCCGCACGTGCTGCAGATTCAGCTTCTCGGAGATGACTCGCGTGAGCCGTCCAGCTGGAAGCTGTTTGCCGACGGCTCGTGCGTCGCAAGCGGCTCGGGTGACTTTGCCCGCGAGTGCTTCTGCGAGGGAGCTGAGGTGTTTCTGGACCTGTGTCGCGACGCCGTACGCACGGCCGAGCTGTACTAGTGGAGCCAGAGGGAGTATGAGCTGTTGAGTGCGGCCCGCGGGATTGCGGGGGCGTAGGAACAGAAGCCTCATGATGGTGGCCTCGGCTGGAATGACGTATCGCTCGATAAATGATCTCAACAACGTAGCCGATGCGCCGCATTTCGCCTCAAAGGCATTGAGCGATCGGGCGGCGTCCAGCATTTCTTTGATATCCCCAATTGATTGTTCCGAGAAAGTCTCTTCATGCCCTCATAATCGCCCTTACGAGAAACTTGGACGAGACGGGCGTCCATACGCCGTCTCTAAACTAACGAGCCGTTCGCGGAAAGAACATCAGGCTAGCGTGGGCCAAAGATATACTGGTATCGTTGCAACAATTATGGAAGATCGGCATCGTCAATGACCTCCTTGAAATTCTCCAGGCGCTTCGCGCTTAGCCTGCTCGTCCCGCTGTCCGCCGCCGTAGCGCTAGCTTTGCCCTCAACCGCCCTCGCTGCGTCGGACCCGAACCCGCCCAGCATCTCCAACGTGACGTTATCCGCGACGACAGTCACGGCCGGCTCCACGCTGCATGTCGGCTACGATGTGGACGACCCCGATGGGGTGCGGTCAGTCACGCCGATAGTCGAGGTCGTCGTCGATAGCGATGACGGGGACCAGGGCAACAGCTCCCGCCTCGCCTTCCGGTCGACCGGCGACACGACCGCGGGCTTCGATATCCCCACCTCCCCGAGCGACCGGCCCTGCAGGTACCGGATCATCGGCCTCGGCGTGACCGATAGCCTTGGATGGGTTACCGATGTCTACGACGCGGCGTATGCCGAGGAGAAGGGACTCAACTCTCCGACCTTCGCCACCAGCCCCCTCGTCTATGAGGTGACCGAGGGGCCCGCGGACCAGAACCCGCCGACCGTGTCCTCCGTGTCGCTCTCGAGCAGGGAGGTCGCGACCGGTGCCGACTTCCACATCTCTTGGTCCGTCGCGGACCCGGACGGCGTTCGCTCCGTTTCCCCCATACTGCAGCGGGGCTGGGAGGATAAGGACGACGGCTGCTCCGTTTCGTCGGCCTATTATCACGGAGGCTCGTCTATCGACGGGTTCGACCTCACATTCGACAGCAATAGGATCGGAAGGCACAGGCTGATCGGCCTTTCGGTCACCGATGACCTAGGGTTCGAGACCGATGTGTACGAGAGTTCCTACGCCAGGGCCAACGGCATCTCGGGCGCGACTTTCTCGGTTGCCGACCCGAGCGAGCTGTGCTTCGAGGTGACCGGCAGCGCGATCGACCGGAACCCGCCCACGGTCTCGAACGTTTCCATCTCCGCGAAGAGAGTCCCTGTCGGCGGGCTCCTCCGCATCTATTGCAATGTAGGCGACGCGGACGGCGTGAAGTCTGTCTCCCCGATTCTCGGCGACCCCGGCTATGTCGAGGACCCGAACTCCGTAAAGGCCCGTAAAACGTTGAGCTGCAGCTACGATGCGGCAAGAGGCTATATCGAAATCGAGTTCCCCACGTCGCTCTCGATGGGCTCGTTTGAAATCCATGCCCTCGCGGTCCTCGACAAGGCGGGTCATGAGACCTTCGTCTACAGCTCCGCCTACGCCGAGCGTAACGGCAAGACCGGCGTCCGGACCTTTGATGTCGACGACGCGGAGGACGTCACCTTCGACGTGACCGCCCCGCTGTATGCCGCCACCAAGGGCAACGGGCAGGCATATGCAAAGGGCAACGAGGACGGTCTGACCTTCCGCTTCAGCGGTCCTCTCGATGAGTTCACGCGTCTCCTCGTGGACGGAAATGAGGCCTCCGCTGAGAACTACACCGCAACCAAGGGCAGCACGATTATCGAGCTCAAGCCGGCCTACCTGGACACGCTTGCCGCCGGCGGACACACCGTCACGGCCGTCTGGAAGGACGGGACGGCGACCGATGCATCCTTCACCGTGGAGGGGAAGGCCCAAGGGGAGCAGGCGGGCGGCAAGACCGATGTAGATTCACCCGGCGACAACAAAAGTGATCCTGCCACTCCTGAAAAGGACGCCGACGAGGCGTCTACAAAAAGGTCGGGACACACGACAACCGATGAACCAAAGCTCGCCGTAACCGGCGACTCCGCTTGGATGGCCAGCATCGCATTAGCCATGGCGGCCACGGCCTGCTTCGCGGCAGCGAGAAGGCTTGAGCCCAAGCAGCATAGGCACGAACAGTAGCTCAAAGCGAACTCAACTGGGAAGGGCAGATGGATAGCCGTCCTTCTCTTGCAATCAACCCAATCCGCTGAAATGCAATCAGTTAACGAGTTTTGCCAGACGCTCGGTCTCTACCCCGCTCTGGCAAGCCACCTAGCAATGAGATAATGCCCACGGCGATCAACGCAAACAAGGAGCACGCTATGGCAGACAACGAGATCAAACCCTCAACGGACGGCGGCCGAGAGGAACTCGTGGCAAAACAGCTCGCATCGACCAAAATCCACCTCGCGCTCACCCAGGAGCGGGCGGACATCTCCGGCGCCATCAAGCTGCCGCTCGAGCGAATCCCCCAGCTCGGCGTGGCGTTCGCCTCGCTCCCCTCGATGTTTCGCACCGTCACTAACACGGTGAGCGTACCCACGCTGCTCCAGGCGACTGACAAATTTGGCAACCCGCTCGATCCGTCGAAACTCAACTCGTTCAAGGACGGCAGCGGTCTCACAGGGGGCTACCGCGACGCAGTCAAGGGCTTTGGACAGGCGCGCTTCCACGTAGTCGAGGGCGACATCGCCACGAGCGTCACTCAAGTGCCTTACGACCCGACGTCGTTGTTCATGGCAGCCGCAATCGCGCAGATAAACCAAAAGCTCGACTCCATCCAGGAGTCCGTCGACGAGGTGCTCGAGTACATGCGTCAGCGCGACAAGGCCAACATGCGTGGCAACCTCAAGACGCTCGCAGACATCCTCAACGGTTACGGCCTCAACTACGGCAACGCCACCTACATGGCAAACGCCCATATGAAGGTGCTCGACATCAAGCAGTCGTCCGCGCAGGACATGGAACTCTTCCGCTCGCAGGCGCAAGCGGATCTGAAAAAGAGAGGGTTCATCGAGGTGCGAGACGGCTTGGGCAGACGCCTCGACAAGGTGCTCGACTACCTCAAAGACTGCCAGCTCGCCACCTACATCCACGCGTTCTCACTGTTCCTCGAACCCATGCTCGCCCAGAACTTCGAGCCCGCAAAGCTCGCGGACGCCACCGCGAAGATCGAGGCCGATTCGATTGCGTATCGCGAGCTCTACACCGAGTGTTACGACGCCCTCGAGGCGGGAACTGCCGACACCGTCGATGCGGCACTGCTGGGCGGCATCGCGTCCGCGGGCAAATTGCTCGGTCACGCCATCGCAAAGACCCCCGTGGGCGAACATACGCTCATCGACGAGGCACTCGAGGGTGCAGGAGAGGACATCGGCAGGTTCAACGACAGACAATCCGAGAAACTCCTCGAGAAGCTCCATCGGGCAAAGACGCCTGACGTCGCACCGTTCAAGCAGAGCGTAATGGAAGTAGACACCCTCTACAACCGCCCCACGCAGATCGCCGTGGACGCCGAGAACGTCTACATCCTGCCTGCCAAGCGGCAGGAAGAGTAGCGATACGCGACAGGCCACGCGCCATGCAGACGGCCAACGCCGCCTATCTCCCCTCCGCCTTCAGCTTCAGCAGCAGGTCGCTCGACCCGAGGCACTTGTCGGAAAGGCGCATCCGGGCTCGCTCGCCCATCCCCCACCGTTGACGGACCTCCTGGGCGCACGGGCTCACGCGGTAGTCCCCGTCCATCATCTGCTTGAGCAGCTTGGCGGTCACGCGCGCATCGGCAAGGGCGCTGTGGGCGTGGCCCGTCGACTCGTCGAACTCGATGCCAAACCACGTTGCCGCGTCACTCAAAGAGACACACCCGTGGCTGCCCACGTCCATAATCGAGGTGTAAAACGCCTGCAGGTCGGCCCAGTCCGTAGGAAATGCGGAAAGATCGATATGATTTGCCTGGCACTCGGTCAAAAGCTGTCGACGATCCGCCCCGCTCCAACAGACCACCTGGGCGGAGTAGCGACCAATCCAATCGCTGAGCCTTTTGATCACCACATAGAGCGGATCGGCCATCGCGGTATCCACAGCCGATATCCCTGTGAGCTCGCGGACGGGAAACGCAACGCCTTCGGTAAATTCCGTCTGCACAAACTGCGAGAACTCGCCCATAACGTTGCCGTGGTAATCGAGCTTGACGGCGCCGACCTCGATGATCTCATTGCGCAGTCCACGGCGCTGGCGCTGCTTTGGCACCGGCGCAAACTCAAAGTCCAGCACGATCTGGCGCGCAAAGTTCGTCGTATCGATAGCCGAGATACACGGCGTCTTTTTGTCTGGCACGGTGAGGGCCTTTCTCCGTCAACTGCCGCCTGTTTCACAGGCAGCTACATTGCCGTAAGGATAAGTGTCCGTGCGGACATGAAATCGCACAGTGCAGCTTTCCGGCATCCTTGCGTAAAGCCACACTTTGAGAGAATCACGTCACTGTTATTATCGAACATATATTCGTATTTATAGCAGTACTTTGATAGAATTGCAGTTGTTGACGGCAGTTCCATGTGCCGGGCAGCGCCCTCCATGCGACGGGAGGTGATGCCCATGACCGATCTGACTGATTTTGTGAAGCTCCTGACCGCTTTGGTCTCGCTCCTCACGGCGCTTATCGGACTTACCGAGGCACTCAAGCAGCGTACGAAGCATAAAAAGAGGGGTCGACGCCGCTAAGGCGATGACCCCTTAATCCAAGCAACGGCGCTGCCCAGCTCTTCACTACTTGGGCTGCCGTCAACCTTATTTTACCCACGGGCGCCGGGTTTACCAAATGGATTTTCGGTAAAGGAAGCACGGCACTCCCGCCTTGATTATCGACTTTATCCGAACACCTCCCACATTCATCCGCACATGTGCGGATGAATGTGGGAACCCGATACCC
>CAKURW010000038.1 GCA_934675795.1 uncultured Collinsella sp. | reverse complement strand
GTCCGGCTGAGTCTGGGAAGAGGTGCCGGGCGGCGGGCGGAGCATGGCCACCGGACCCATCGAAACACATCTCCACCATTGCTTCAACTGGGAAAACGGCGCCCCCGGACCCCAAGAGGGGCCGCGGGGGCGTTCGGCTAACTGCGGGAATGGCCTATTTGCTCAATGTGTTCGGCTGAGATCGGAAATCAACCCACGGCACTCCCGCAAAACCACTACGCCCCAAGTGCCGCCATGGGGATCACCGCCACGCCGTCGTCGCGTGTGTAGGCAATGCTCCCCTTTCCAACCACGACCGCCAAAAACGCCGGCGCGGCATTCTGGGCGGCAGGATTGGAGAGCACTTTCCTCTCCAGCGCCTTGAGATTTCTCGCTCCATCGTCTGCTTTCGCATCACTCAGCTTGACCTCGATGGCTCCCCAGCGCCCGTCGTGCTCAACGATCAGATCGACCTCAAGGCCCTTCTCATCTCGGAAATAATGGACACTGTTGTCGACACCGCCGTAGGCGGAAAGGAACACGCGCACGTCGCGCAGAACGAGGTTCTCAAAGAGCATCCCCAGCGTTTGCATATCGCCAAGCAGCCGCTCAGGGGTAGCCCCCAGCAACGCCGCCGCAAGTGACGGGTCGCAGAAGTAGCGCTTGGGACGCACGCGAACGCGGGCCTTCGAGCGCATGGGCGGCTCCCATCCGCACAGGTCCTCGGTCAGCTTGAGCCTGTTGAAGAGGTCCAGGTACGCAGCGATGGTCCTCTCGTCGGGGCCCGCCTCACCGTACGAGGCGTCCTTTATGAGCGTCTTGTACGTGACGGCCTGGCTCTCGTTCATGGCAAGAGCCCGCAAAAGGCCGTGTGCAAGCTCGGGCGATCATGCGATATACGAAATTACGCCATTCTCAATGCAGTTTTTACGCTCTTTTCATTGAAGGTTTTACGCTTGGCATCCTTAGCGCGACGCTCGCTCAACCCCTGACCACCGGATTGCCCGAATTCCGGGATGCTGCCTCCGCTCCAAGCAAAAGGCCCCGGCTCGCGATGGAGCTGGGGCCAAAGATGCAGCATATGCAGTTGATGGCGAGCGCAGACGGCAGTCAGCAATGGCCGTCCGCGCTCTACTCTACCCGCGGTGACGAGCGCGGCTGTACGGCGTATCCACCATGGGCAGATCCGGACGCAGCTTGCCGTCGAATGCGCGGTAGGCGTTCTGCACGGCGGGCGCCGTGGGGATCGTTGCGATCTCTCCAATGCCCTTGCCGCCGTATGCCACGGGCAGCAGCTCGTCCTTCTCCACGTAGATGGCGTGGATATCCGGAATCTCGGGCGCACGGAACAGCCCGAGCGTACCGTACCTTGCCTGGGGTACGCAGTCCTTGAGCGGCCAGTCCTCGGTAAGCGCATAGCCCATACCCATGAGCACGCCGCCTTCGATCTGACCTTGAATGGAGATGGGGTTGACCACCTTGCCGGAATCGTGCGCGGCATAGACCTCGCTCACGCGGCCGTCGTCGTCCAAAATGACCACATGCGTGGCAAAGCCGTAGCAGATGTGACTCTTGGGATTGGGAACGTCGGCGCCCAGCTTGTCGGTCGGCTCCAGATACACGTAGCCAAACTCACATCCCTCGAGCGCCTTGATGGCGGCCGCGGGATCCTGAGGATGCATGCCCTGGCCGGCGACGAGCTCCTGCGTGTGCAGCTGATAGGCGCGGCCGTCGTCGTACTCGATCTTGACGCCGTCGCCATGCGCGCTCACGGGAGTATCGGGTGCGGGTTTGCCGGCCTCGATGTCAAGCATGGCATCGCGCAGCAGGAAGGCGGCGCCGCGCACGGCCTCGCCGGTCACGACCGTCTGACGCGAGCCAGACGTGGTGCCGGAGTCGGGTGCGTTCTCGGTGGAGCACTCGCCATTGGCAATGCAGCTCAGCGGCAGACCGCAGGCCTCGGCAACGTCCTGCAAAAAGACGGTGTTGCAGCCTTGGCCGATGTCGGACGTGGCGGCGTAGACCACGGCGCGGCCATCCTCGACGCGAATCTTGCAGCGGCCGGCATCGAGCAGGCCCACGCCCACACCGGCGTTCTTCATGGCGCAGGCGATACCGGCGTGTCCGGGATGCGCGTAGTAGGCATCCTTGACCTCGAGCAGCGTCTCCTTAAGCGCCGTGGAGCAGTCGGCAATCTGGCCGTTGGGCAGAACCTCGCCCGGCTCGATGGCGTTTCGGTAACGAATCTCCCACGGATCCAGGCCGACCTTCTCTGCCAGCAGGTCGATCAGGCTCTCGAGCGCAAACTCGGACTGGCACACGCCAAAGCCTCGGTACGCGCCCGCGGGCGGGTTGTTGGTGTAGTAGCCAAAGCCGCGGATGTCGGTGTTCTGGTACTTGTAGGGGCCGACGGCATGCGTACAGGCGCGTTCGAGCACCGGGCCGCACAGCGACGCGTAGGCACCGGTGTCAAAGTTGATCTCGCAGTCCAGGCCGGTAAAGTTGCCCTTGGCGTCGCAGCCCAGCGTAAAGGTGCCGTCCATGGCGTGGCGCTTGGGATGGAACGCGAGCGACTCGGCACGCGTGAGCTTACACTTCACGGGACGCTGGAACTTATATGCGGCGAGCGCGGCCAGGTGCTGGATGGACACGTCCTCCTTGCCGCCAAAGCCGCCGCCTACGAGCATGGTCTCGACGACCACGCGCTCGGGCTCGTTGTCCCAGCCAAACATGTGGGCACACTCTTTGCGAGTGTCGTAAGCGCCCTGATCGGTCGACTGCACCTTGACGCCGTTCTTGTACGGGAAGGCCACGGCGCACTCGGGCTCCAAGAAGGCATGCTCGGTAAAAGGCGTGGTAAAGCGCTGCGTCACGGTAAACGCGCTCTCGGCCAGCGCCTTGGCGGCGTCACCGCGCGTCACGTGACGGCTCTGGCACACGTTGTCCTTGAGCTCCACGGTATTACCAAAGGCAAAGAAGCTGTCGTGCAGACGCGGGGCGCCCTCGGCCCTAGCCTCGACAATGTTGCGCACGGGCTCCAGCGGCTCGTAATCAATCTTTACGAGCTTCTTGGCCTTTTCAAGCGTTGCCTCGTCCTCGGCAACCACCAGCACGATGGCATCACCCACGCAACGGGTGATATCGCCCGCCGCGATCATGACGTCCCAGTCCTGGATAAGGTGGCCGACCTGGTTGACCGGCACGTCCTCGGCGCGCAGGATGCCCACCACGCCGGGCAGGGCCTCGGCCTTGGAAGTGTCGATGGAGAGCACGCGGGCGCGCGGATACTTGGAACGCACGGCGCTAGCGTAGGTCAGGCCCGGCTGATCGAGCTCGTCGATGTCGTCGGGATACTTGCCCTCGCCGAGCACCTTCTTGCGCACGTCGATACGGAAGGCGCGCTTGCCCACGCCGTAGTCGTCGCCGCGCTCCAAGTCCTCGTCGATCTGCTTTTCGCCGCGGAGCACCGCAGCTGCCAGCGAAATGCCCTCGATGATCTTCTTGTAGCCGGTGCAGCGGCAGACGTTGCCGCGGATGGCGTACTTGATCTGCTCCTCGGTGGGCTCGGGGTCCTCGGCGATGAGTGCCGCGCCCGCCATGACCATGCCGGGGATGCAAAAACCGCACTGCACGGCGCCTACGGCGCCAAAGGCGTACACAAAGGCCTCGCGCACGTTCTCGGGCAGGCCCTCGACGGTCACGATGTTGCGGCCGGCGGCAAGGGCGGTGGTCAGCACGCACGCCTTAACGGCGGCACCGTCCACATGAATGGTGCAGGTGCCGCAGGCGCCCTCGGAGCAGCCGTCCTTGGCGGAGTGGATGCTCAGGTCGTCGCGCAGGTAGCGCAGCAACGGTTTGTTTTGGGTCGTCGTGCGCTCGATGCCGTTAACGGTAAAAGTGAATTCCTGTGCCATGGTGATTCCCTTCTACACGCCGGCGGCGATGCCGGTACGATCGTGGATGGCGCCATGCGGGCACACGACGGCGCACATGCCGCACGACAGGCAGTCCGTGCCGTCGATATGGGCACAGTTGTCCTCGATGCGGATGGCTCCGGCGGGGCACTTTTTGGCGCACATGCCGCAGCCGATGCAGCTGGTGTCGCAGATCTTGCGGGCAATGGCGCCCTTATCGGTGTTGTTGCAGCGCACCAGGATGTTCTGGTAGCCGGGGACGAAGGCAATCACGCGCTGCGGGCACGCCATGCCGCACAGGCCGCAGCCCGTGCACTTGGAGCGGTCCACGCGGGCAACGCCATCGACCAGCTCGATGGCACCGTGGGGGCAGGCCGTGACGCAGGCGCCACAGCCAATGCAGCCTTCGCTGCAGTGGGCATCGCCGCCTGCGAAAGCACAGCCGCTTCCGCAGGCAACGTAGGCCACGTTATGTTGAATAGCTTTGGCCATAAGAGACTCGCCTATTTCTTGAGAAGGTACGAATAGTTGTCGCGCACAGCCCTGATGGTCAGGCGGACGGCCTCGGGCAGGCCGGTGTTGACGGCATCGACCGAAACGGTACGGACCGTGCCGGCGACGCGGACCTTAAAGTGGTCCTCGTCCACGGCCAGGAAGCCCTCGTTCTCGGAGTTCTCCATGCCCTGCTCGCTCCAGAACAGGGTGAGCTTGTCCTTGTAGGGACGACCCTCCTGGTAGGGGCAGAACACGGCGCAGTTGCCGCACTCGTTGCACATGCCGTCGACATGGACGACCTGATGCTTGTCCAGACCCGGAACCTTAATGGCCACGTTGGCGCGGTTGGGACACACGTCGCAGCAGACCTCGCACACCGAGCCGCAGCCCAGGCAGCGAGTCTTGGTGCAGTTGCGCTTGTCGCGGCACAGGGTGCCCTTGCGCTCGTAGCAGGTGTCCTCGCGACCGGCCTGAGCGTTCTGGTCAGCGTACTTGTTAAAGTCCACACCGGCGATGGCGCGGGCGACCTCGGCGGCGTCGGCGATAGCCTCGACCACGGTGGCCGGACCGCGGCGGCAGTCACCGGCAGCCCAGACGCCCTCGACACCGGTCGAGGTGGCGGCAAGGCGACCACGACGGTCGTGCTCGACGCCCGCGGCGTCGTACAGGCTGGCGTCGATGCCCTCGCCCACGGCGCAGATTACCGTGGTGGCGGGCAGCTCAACGGTCTCGCCCGTGGCGACGGGACTGCGACGGCCGCTTGCATCCGGCTCGCCAAGCTCCATGACATCGCAGGTCAGCACCGCGCCGTTGAGCGCCTTGGGCGCCAGCAGCTCGCAGAACTCCACACCGTCGACAAGAGCAAGATCGAGCTCTTCCTCGTCGGCGGGCATCTGCTTCTTGGTGCGGCGATACACCAGGCGCACGTTCTTCACACCGGCCAGGCGCTTGGCCACGCGGGCGGCGTCCATGGCGGTGTTGCCGGCGCCGATGACCACGACGTCCTCGCCCAGCTCGAGCTTCTCGCCCTTCTTGGCGGCCTCGAGGAACTCCAGCACGTCGAGCTCGGCACCCTCGCCCAGGCCGGCAGAGCCGGGCATCCAGGCACCGGTGGCCACGACCACGTCGGTAAAGCCCTGAGCCTTGAGCTCGTCGATGGACTCCACACGGGCGGTGAGCTGCACCTTGGCGCCAAAGGCCAGGCAGAGCTCGGCATCGTGCGAGATATCGTCGCTGGCAATACGGAACTCGGGGATGACGTGACGGACCACGCCGCCGAGCGAATCGCGGGCCTCAAAGATGGTGACGGGCACGCCGGCGCGCGTCAGGAAGAACGCCGTCGCCAGACCGGCCGGGCCGCCGCCGATAACGGCAACGTTGCGCTCGGCGTCGTTGGCAATGGCCTGGGCGCGCAGCTTGGGCAGCACGGCGGTCATAGCCTCGCGGGCGGCCTTGAGCTTGCTGGCGCGAATCTGGGCGCCCTCGGGCTCGTAGAATGCACGTTCGCAGGCACGGCCGCAGGGATGCGGGCAGATGGTACCGGTAATGAACGGCAGGGCGTTGCGCTCGATGATGATGTTGAGCGCGTCCTCGTAGCGGCCCTCGTCAACAGCCGCCAGATAGGCAGGAATATCCTGCTGGATGGGGCAGCTCGTACGGCAAGGCGTGGTAAAGCAGTCGGAAAGCGGGCTCTTACCGGCGACCTTGCGGTCGGGCAGCGGGCGCAGCGGCTTCTTGTAGAGCGGGTTGGTGAGCGAGTCGGTCTGGATCGCAGTCACGGCCTCGAGAGAGACGCCCGCGAACGGCTTGCCATCCAGGTCGGTAAACTCGCCGGCCATCTGGCTAAAGCGCTCGTATCCACCGGGTTTGAGCACGTCGGTCGCCAGGGTAACGGGCCAAATACCGGCATCATACAGGGCGCGGATGTTGTAGACCGTGGCACCACCGGAGTAGCTGATGCGCAGCTTGCCGTCAAACTGCTCGGTAATGCGGCGGGCAGCCTCAATGGTCAGCGAGAACAACGAACGGCCGGACATATACATCTCGGTGGAAGGCAGCTCGTTCCTCGTCACGTCAACGGGGAAGGTGTTGGTGAGCTTGACGCCAAACTCCAGGCCGCGCTCGGCGCACAGGGCAATCAGGCGCTCGAACATGGGCACGGCGTCGACCCACTGCAGGTCCTCGCGGAAGTGTGTGTCATCGAAGACGATATAGTCAAAGCCCAGCTCGTTGAGGCGCTGACGTGCAAACTCATAGCCCAGCAGCGTGGGGTTGCACTTGATGTAGGTGTTGAGGCCCTTCTCGGTGATGAGGTAGGTCGCGATGCGCTCGATCTCCGCCGGCGGGCAGCCGTGCAGGGTAGACTCGGTAATGGAGTTGGAGACGCGTGCCGGGATGGACTCGACAAACGCGGCGTCGACATGCTCAAACTTGTCCAGGTTGGCGAGCGCCCAGGCACGGCACTCGTTCCAGACGTCGGAGCCGCTGGCGTCCTTCATGCCCTCGATGTAGGCGTCGACCTTGGGGCTCTTAATGCCCTCCAGGTCATAACCCACCGACATGTTGAAGACAAAGCCGTCCGGGCTGCCCAGACCGTACTCGCGAGCGATCAGGTTGCAGGCAAACCATGCCTTCACGTACTCGGCAAAGGCCTGCGGAACCTCGAGCTCGGTCGACCATTCGCAGTTGTAGCACTCGTCCTGAGCCACGATGCAGGGCTTGTTGACGCACTTGGAGAGCTCCTCGCCGTCCATAACCTGGACGGTCTTGAGCTCAAAGAAGCGAGAACCGGCCACATAAGAGGCCACGATGTTCTGGGCCAGCTGCGTATTGGGACCGGCAGCCGGGCCAAACGGAGTCTCGATGCGCTCGTCAAAAATGGGAAGCGCACCCTCCTGGTTGGTCGTGACCATCTTACGCACGCCAAAGATGGCGTCCTGGGTCTTGTGCTCCTCGATGATCCAGTTCATCAGCTGCGAAAACGGGATCGGCCTCATGATGTCGCTCATAGTGAGCTCCTCTCTGTAACGCCCGGCGAGACCGCGCGGCGGGCGCAAATACGGTGTAGCGCTAGCACAGCG
Organism: uncultured Collinsella sp.; assembly: GCA_934675795.1. GTDB lineage: Bacteria > Actinomycetota > Coriobacteriia > Coriobacteriales > Coriobacteriaceae > Collinsella. The sequence goes on along the minus strand of CAKURW010000038.1, from coordinate 10,602 downwards.
CCGGCGACCCCGCGGAGGCCGCCTATGCGCGCGTCGGATGCGGCGAAACATCCGACGCGCGCGAATCTACTTGTGAATTAGTAGGTGCGATCGTTGAGCGTGCTCCAGAGCTTCTTGGACTCGGCCATGGTCCACGCGTTGATCTTGTCCTCATCAATGCCAACGAACTCGCGATCCTTGTACAGGACGCGGCCGTTGATGATGGTAGTGCGGCAGTTTTTGCCCATCATGCCAAAGAGCATGTGGCCGTCGATGTTCTCCTCGCTCAGCGGCGTAAAGGGCTTATAGTCCATGACGATGACGTCGGCGGCAGCGCCGGCCTCGAGCACGCCGAGCTTGCGATCGAAGTACTTGCTCGCCATCTTGGCGTTGTTCTCGAACAGCATGGTCATGGCCTCGCACCAGCCCACGTTGGGCATGGCGGCGTTGTGGCGCTGAATGATCAGGAAGACCTTGAGGCTCTCGAGCATGTCATGGGTGTAGGCGTCGGTGCCCATGCACACGGGGATGCCGCGGCGGAAGAACTCGAGCACGGGAGCGCAGCCCACGGCGTTGCCCATATTGGATTCGGGGTTGTTGACCAGCCAGGTGCCGGACTCCTTGACGATGTCCATCTCGGCGGGCGTCACGTGGATGCAGTGGCCGAGCATGGTGTCGGGACCGAGCAGGTTGTGCTGCAGCAGGCGCTCGACGGGGCTGATGCCGCCGCGGTTGAGGCGGGAATCCCACACGTCGTTCATGCCCTCGCACACATGGATATGGAAACCGGTCAGGCCGTTGTTGGCCTCGGCCATCTTATCCATGGTCTCGTCCGACAGCGTAAAGGTGGCGTGACCGCCAAACATAGCAGCGATCATGTGGTTGTCGTTTTCGCGACGCTCCTTGGCGGCCCACTGGGCAAACTCGGCGTTCTCGGCAATGGCCTGGTCGCACTTTTCCTGACCGCGGCGGTCGGAGACCTCGTAGCACAGGCACGAACGCATGCCCAGCTCCTGAGCGGCGTCCTTAATGGTAAAGAGGCTACCCGGGATCTCGCAGAAGCTCGCGTGGTGATCGAAGATCGTGGTAACGCCATCGCGGATGGAATCCAGAATCGTGGCATAGGCGCTGGCCTTGGTGCCGTCGAGTGTCAGGTTGTCGTCGATCTTCCACCACTGCTGCTCAAGATTCTCCAGGAAGTTGGTGGGGTTGCAGCCCTTAATGGCAAGGCCGCGGGCCAGACCCGAGTAGATGTGGGTGTGGCAGTTGATGAGTCCGGGCATGATGAGGTTGCCCTGGGCGTCGACGTACTCGGCATCCGGGTACTTGGCCTTGAGCTCGCGCTCGGGGCCCACTTCGACGATCGTATCTCCGTCAATAGCGACTGCACCGTTGGGAATGAACGGAGTCTGAGCGTTGCGGGTAAAGACGGAACCGTTAGCGACCAGAAGCATAAATGCTCCCTTCAACATCAGAGGCGGGGTTTGACACCTCTGACATGGCGGAAGTGCGAAGCGCCGGCCTACACCGGAAACGGGCCCTCTCCCGTCAACGCTTCACCAAAGGGACAAGCCCTTTGAAGTGCGGCTTGGCGCCGCATGGCGCCGGCGGACGAGGCGATGCGTCCGCCGGCGAATAGCACCGAAATTGGTTACTTCTTGCTCTCGGGCAGGACCAGATTCACAGCGGCATCCTTGGCGGCATCGATGTGCTGAGCCACGACCGGCGTCTGCGGAAGGATCAGGTTGAGCACGATGGCCATGATGGCGGTGGGGGTTACGGCGTTGGAGCCGATGACGGTGGACACCCAGGTGGGCATGCCCTCGCCGGCAAGGCAACCGCTGGCCATCCAGATACCCAAGCCAAAGACAACGGAGGTGCCGACGATGGTGGTGGTGCGCTGCGTGAGGCCCTCGCGGGTGAACATGCGCACACCGTTCATGGTGATGGTGCCAAAGACGCCGACGGTCGCGCCGCCGATGACGGGCTGCGGGATAGCGGAAAGGACGGCAGAGAGCTGCGGGAACAGACCGGCGATGGCAAAGACGGCCGCGATGATCACAAAGACCCACTTGTTGACGACCTTGTTGGAGCAGATGATGCCCACGTTCTGGCCAAGGGCGCTGGTGGGAAGACCGCCCAGCAGGCCGCCGACCATAGAGGTGAGGCCCTGGGACACGATAGCGCCGGAAAGCTCGCGCTCGGTGGGCATACGGTCGATGGAGCCCAGGCAGGCAGCGGAGACGTCGCCGATAACCTGGATGGCGACCATGGGGAACACGACGGCGAGGGTAATGCAGACCTCGGGATCAAACTCGAGTGCGTAGGGCATGAGCTTGGGAAGGGCGAAGACCTGAGCGGTGGCGACGCTGGAGAAGTCGATCATGCCAAAGGGGATGGAGACAATCATGCCAACGATCATGCCAAAGAACACGGATCCCAGCTTGAGCGTGCCCTTGCCAAAGTTGGCGAGCGCAAAGACCACGGCGAAGGTGATAAGAGCGACGCACCATGCCTGCGGGGTGCCCCACAACGGCGTGCCCATGCCACCGGCCATGTATTTGACGGCCGTGGGATAGAGAGAGACACCAATGGAGAAGATGACCGTGCCGGTCACGACGGGCGGGAACAGCCACTTAATCTTGCTGTAGGCCAGACCAAAGAGGACCGCGACGGCACCGCCAACGATCTCGCCGCCCAGCAGCGCGCCAAAACTAAAGCCCGAGGCGCCCATGGCCTGAAGGGCCGGCAGGAACGCGAACGAAACGCCCATGACGATGGGCAGGCCGCCGCCAATGCGACGGAAGGGAGCGAAGGCCTGAAGGGCCGTGTCGATCGCCGAAAGAATGAGTGCAACCTGAATGATGTCGGTGCTCTGCTGGCTATTAAAGCCGTAGACGCCGGCCATGATGACCGCCGGGGTAATGATGCCGGCAAACGATGCCAGTACATGCTGAAGGGCACACGGGATCATTTCCTTAACGGGCGGCATGCCTTCGCGAGTGAACAGGGCTTCAGTGCCGTTCGTAACCGTCTCCTGGGTCATTTGACCACCAATCCTCGAAATAGTTGTTTTCGCATCTAACGCTCTATTGTGACGCAGTGCGGGGTTGAGGTTGTGCCTTCGTTGCATATCGTATTAAAGATGATTCTCATTCTCAATAATAATTTTTTGTTATCAGACTATTCTTCAGCTGAGATAATGCATTTCCGCAGGTCAGGAAAGTGTCTGGTCAAAATGACATCTTACTTTTCTTTTGGTCAACCGTTTACCGCTAAATTCCTACCGTTCGTCTGTATTACGCAATGTACCTGCGGATATACGAGATGATGAGCAGCGTGTTACCATGATAAAAAATTGTTATGAACACTTCGATAGAACCCAAAGGAGTTGCCCGTGAACGAGACCGTACGCCGCTTTTTGCCGATGGTCGATTTCCTGGAGCAGGTACTCGGTAAGAACAGCGAAATCGTGCTGCACGATTTCTCGGATCCCGACCACGCCATCGTCGATATTCGCAACGGCATCGTGAGCGGCCGTAAGGTCGGCGGTCCCGCCACCGATCTGGCACTCAAGATCATGCACGATGGTAAATATCGCGATCTGCCGTTCATTACGGGCTACGAAGGCCGCGGTGCCGGTGGCAAGACGCTGGAGTCGGCGACGTACTTCATTCGCGAGGACGGCGAGATCGTCGGCATGCTCTGCGTCAACACCGATCTTTCGGCCGTGCGCAACATCAGTGCCATGGCCCAGCAGCTTATGGCCTGCTTTGACGCCGCTCCCGCACGCACCGAGCCCTCCCCCATCGAGGTCGAAAGCCTTTCGGAGTCCACGCAGGAGCTCATCGACCGCAGCATTGCCGAGTTGCTGAGCGCGCGCGGGCTGGATGTAGCGTCGCTTGGTCAGAGCGACCGCGTGGACGTCATTCGCCACCTCAACGGCAACGGGGTGTTCATGCTCAAGGGCGCCGTGGCCTGCGCTGCCACCGCGTTGGGCATCTCGGAGCCCAGCGTGTACCGCTACCTGCAAAAAGTCCGCAAGGAGGGCTAACGAGCAAAATGGAGCGCGGCTCCACAAGCGATTCGTCACTTGACAAAAGACCCTGCAGCTCGCACGCGCTGCAGGGTCTTTTTTGGATGTCATGTTTAGTTGTTGCCAACGCTTTAGAGAGCGGCGACGACTTCGATCTCGACCAGACCGCCGGCCGGAAGGGCGGCAACCTGGAAAGCGCTGCGCGCGGGGAACGGGGCCTCGAACTTGGAGGCGTAGATCTCGTTCACGGCAGCGAAGTCGGCGATGTCGGCCAGGTAGACCGTGGTCTTGACGACATCGGCAAAGGTGGCGCCGGCAGCGGTCAGCAGGGCCTCGACGTTAGCAAGGGACTGCTTAGCCTGGGCCTCGACGCCCTCGGGCATTTTGCCGGTTGCGGGGTCGATGCCCAGCTGGCCGGACAGGAACACCATGTTGCCGGTCTGGATGCCGGGGGAATACGGGCCGATGGCTGCGGGTGCATTATCGGAAGACACGACGGTCTTGCTCATGTTTTTCTCCTTACGATCAGTTGAGAGAGCGTGAGCGCGGCGTTCACACCGGGAGGCACAGTTCGGCCTGAACACCGCGCTTGATTGGGATAGTACTCAAGGTTTCTGTTTGATGCAAGAATATTATCAGCTTACGAGAATATTTTATCGCCCAACGGCGCCCGTTGGCAGCTGAACGGTTCTCCACGGGGTCAGCCAGCCCAAGCTGCTGAAGACTTTATCCCGCTTGGAGCACGGGCATCGTCCATCGCGACGGCGCCACTATACTTTTGAGTATCTGAGCATTTTGAAAGGCAGGATATGACCGCAACCGCCAGTCGAACCACCAACCGCAGACCCGAGCTTTTGGCGCCCGCCGGAGGGCCCGAGCCCTTTGCCGCCGCACTCGCCGCCGGGGCAGACGCCATCTACTGCGGCATGGGCAGCTTCAACGCACGCCGCAAGGCCACCAACTTTACCGACGAGGCCTTTGAGCAGGCCTGCCGCGCCGCGCATCTGGCCGGCTCGCGCGTCTACGTCACGGTCAACATCGTCATCAAGGAATCCGAGATGAGCGATGCGCTGCAGCTCATCCATCGCTGCTCCACGTTGGGCGCCGACGCCTTCATCATCCAGGACTGGGGCCTGTTCTTTGAGGTCAAGCGCACGATGCCCAGCATCGAGACGCATATCTCGACCCAGGCAAACATCCACGACGACCGCGGAACCCTTTGGTGCCGCGAGCAGGGCGCCGACCGCGTGACCCTCTCGCGCGAGCTTTCCATCGACGAGATTGCCGCCATCCACGATGCCGCGCCCGATGTGGACCTTGAGGTCTTTAGCCACGGCGCCATCTGCTTTTGCTACTCGGGCCTGTGCCTGCTGTCGAGCTTTGCCATGGCGGGCCGCTCGGCCAACCGCGGCATGTGCGCTCAACCCTGTCGCCTGCCCTACGAGCTAATTGACGAGAACGGCCGCTCGCTCTCCCCTGCCGGTCGCGAGCGCGCACTATGCCCGCGTGACACCAACACTTCGCAGCTCGTTCGCCGTCTGTATGACGCCGGCGCCGCATCGCTCAAGCTCGAGGGCCGCATGAAGGCCCCTGATTACGTGTACTCCATCGTCAACGTGTATCGTCATCAGATTGATGACATGCTGGCCGGAGCCACCGTTGCCAAGGACGAGGAAGCCGCCCGCCAGCGCCAGCTCAAGCGCTGCTTTAACCGCGACTTTACGCACGCCTATCAGGACGGCACCTCGGGCGACGAGATGATGAGCTATGAGCGTTCCAACAACCGCGGCCAGATCGTGGGCACGGTGCTGGGCAGCCGTCCGGCCAACCGCGATGTGCGCGGCCTCAAGCCCGACGACCGCCGTCGCCGCGCCGCCATCGCCCGCATTGAGCTGTTTGAGCCCGTGGGCAAGGGCGACCTGCTGGAGCTTCGCCACGATAACGAGTTTGACCAGTTCCTGACCACCATTGCCGCCGATGATGCCGCAGCCGGTGAAGTCATCGAATGTCGCGTACCCCGCAGCATGCCCGAGGGCTGCCGCGTCCGCGTGATTCGCAGTCAGCGTGCCATCGACGCCGCCGGCGCCGCGCTCAAGCGCGATGTGCTGCGCCGCCGAGCTGTTGATGTGTCCGTCGTGGCGCGTCTGGGCGAGCCGTTTACCGTTACGCTCACCTGCTGCGACGACCCTTCGCTTACGGCCACGGCCACGGGTTTTACCGTCGAAGCCGCCAAGACCCGTGCGGTCGAGGCGTCCGATCTGGTTGAGCACGTCGGCCGCATGGGTTCCTCTCCCTTTGAGGCTGTGAGCTTTGAGGTGGCGCTCGATGAGGGCTGTGGCATGGGTTTCTCCACCGTACATAAGGTGCGCGCCGCCGCTTGCAAGGCGCTGGAAGAGGCCATTCTGGCGCCGTACGCGGAGCGCGCGAAAACGCTCGAGCTGCCAGCGATTGTCACCAGTGATTCCCGCCCCGCGCCCGAGCACTACCGCGACGAGCCGCAGATCTGCGCCACCGTCACCTCGCTCGAGGCCGCCGAGACAGCGCGGGCGGAGGGTGCAACGCGCATCTATATGACCACCGACGCGCTCGAGGCTGTCGGACTCTCCCCTGCCGATACATTTGAGCAGGGTATCGTGCCCGTACTCGACGAGGTCTGCCGCGCCGTTGACCACGCACGCGTCGACCCGTGGGTTGTTGACGGCGCCACGGTCGCTATTGGCAACATCTCTGAGCTTGCCCTGGCCGCCCAGGTTGGCGCCACAGCCGAGATTCGCTCTTGCCTGCCCGTGCACAACGCGCCTTGCATGGAGGCACTTGCCGAGCGCGGAGCCGGTGCGTTTTGGCTCTCGCCCGAGATCACGCTCGACGAGATTGTCTCGCTCGGCGCCGCCGCGCCCGCGGTCCTGGGCATCACCGTCTTTGGCCGCCCGCGCGTCATGACAAGCGAGCATTGCATTCTGCAGGTTGCCAACGGCTGCATCCACGATTGTGCCAACTGCCGCCTGCGTGCCCGCAAGCTCTCGCTCAAGAATATCGATGGCAAGGTCATGCCGGTGCGTACCGACATCCACGGCCGCTCGCGCCTGTACGACGCCTACCCCATCGACCTCACGCCGCAGGTTCCACAGTTACTCGATGCCGGCGTGCGCCGTCTTATGGTCGACGGAACCCTGCTCGAGGCCGATGAGATTGGCCGTGCCGTCGCTCGCGTCCGTCGCGCCGTCGAGGCGGCTCAAGCCGGCCGCAAGCCCGCCGCCCGCCTGCGCGGCGCCACCTCGGGCTGCATGTTTGTGGGAATTAGCTAACCGAAAGGCTTACACGTGAACGAAGAACCTCAAGTCCTCTACTGCGACGCCTGGCTCATGGCCATCGATAAGCCTGCCGGCATGATCGTCCACGGTGACGGCACCGGCGAGCGCACACTTACCGACTATGCCAGCGATCTGCTGCTGGCGATGGGCGACGGCTTTGCCGCGACTGACATGCAGCCGCTCAACCGTCTGGACCGCAACACCACCGGCGTGGTGCTGTTTTCGCTCGACAAGCAGACGCAGCCCGCCTTTGACCAGATGGTCATCGACCACGCGTTCGAAAAGCACTATCTGGCGCTCGCCGAGGGCAAAATCGACTGGAACGAGAAGCTCATCGACAAGCCTATCGCCCGCGACCGCCACGATAGCCGCAAGATGCGCGTTGGCGCCAGCGGCAAGCCGTCTCAGACGCGCGTGAAGGTGCTCAAGCGTCTTAAGAGCCGCCGCGGCCTGCCCACGCGCTCGTATATCGATGTCGAGCTGCTCACCGGCCGCAAACACCAGATTCGCGTGCACCTGGCGAGCGAGCGCCATCCCCTGGTGGGCGACGACCTGTACGGGACGCCGCGTCCTTGTGGCCTCATGCTCCACGCCCACAGCGTGTCCTTTACGCATCCCGTAACCGGCGAGCACATCCACATCGAAGCCCCCTGCCCCTGGGAGCCCTAAACCACCACAATGGGGACAGGCACCTTCGCGGTGGTTTTGCCGCAATGGCTCAGCCGCGGTCCCAAAACGTCTCGATCTGTAACAGTTAGAATCCGTTTTCCGGTCTATCTGTTACAGATCGAGACATTCGAAACCTCCTCAACGGGAAAATCTCAATCTGTAACGGTAACTCGGCAAAATCAGCCTCAGATGTTATAGATTTAGACAAACCATCAGCGTCGCCCCAAGCAATCTCAATCTGTAACATCTAGCCCGCTTTTAACGGTCTAGTTGTTACAGACTTAGACAAACCGGCAGACAACAAAAGCGGCAACGCCCGTAATGGATGTTGCCGCTTTTCTATTGAGAAAGCTAAATGGTTTTGGCCTTACTTCGCCCCGTTGCTAGACCGTGATGACGTTTTCCATCGCCTGGTATTTGGCGGGCACCTCGCCCGCGGTGATAATCGTTGCATCGCGGAAGTCCGCGAACTTGACGGGCGCCACCATGCCAAATTTACTGGCGTCCGAGATTACGAAGCGCTTGGCCGTATGGCGCATCGAGATACGCTTTACTTGCGCCTCCTCGATATCGGGCGCCGTGAAGCCCTGCTCGGCGGCAATGCCGTTAGAGCCCCAAAAGCCACAGTTGAAGTTGTAGCGGTCTAAGGTTGCCAAGGCATCGGGGCCAACGAGCGCCTCGGTCTCGGGTTTGAGCTCGCCACCCAGCACCACGGTATGCATGCCACGCAAAGCAAGGCGTTGAGCATGGAGCACGGAATCGGTCACATAGGTGACATCTTCAAGGTGTGGAAGATGCTCGATGAGCCTGAGCGTCGTCGAACCCGAGTCGATGTATACAAAGCTCTCGGGCTCCACAAGTGCCGCCGCACGGGCGCAGATACGCTCCTTGTCGTCGTTATGGAGGTCGCTACGCTCATTAAGCGTTAGGTCGCGCGTCACGTGCGCGCGCTCCAGACTTGTCGCGCCTCCGTGCACCTTGGCGATACGGTGTGCTCGGTCGAGCGTCTGCAGGTCGCGCCGAATGGTAGACGCCGTCACGCCCAGGGCTTCGGCAAGCTCCGGCACGGTAACCGAGCCGGCCTGCTGAACCATCGACACGATCGCGTTGAGCCTATCTTCCGCTAGCATCGCTTACTCCTCCTCGGGGTACACGACTCCCCAGTCGGCGCGTAGCTTGGTCATCAGCTCCATAACATCAGAAGCATAGCCCAGAAGCTCACGCTTAGAGTCGTCGCCGGCAACGGCCTTCTCAAGATCGGCCATCTCATAGCAAAGGGCGTAAGCCTCGGTGCCGGCGTGGACCTCCTCGCGGTGGCCGTCCGCAGTCCACACGATGGTCGCGTGATCGGCGCGCGGATACTCGTTGACCTCGATATAGCACTTATCGAAGCTAATAATCGAGCGCTTGGGTTGCTTGGAGTGGAGCGTGAGGCTCACAACACCCAGCTGCTGCTCGGCATTACGGCAGACGATGCCGCCCGCAACGTCAACACCGGTCTCACAGGTGTTGCCCAACGAAACGACCTCAATGGGCTGGCTTGCCATAAAGAGACGCATGACGGACAGGGCATACACGCCAATGTCGAGCATGGCACCGCCAGCAAGGTTGCGGTTGTAGAAGCGATTGGTCAGATCGCCGTACTCCTTGTAGCTACCAAAGTTGAGCTGGGCGAGGTTCATGCGACCAAACTCGCCGGCATCCATGCGACGGCGCAGCTCTTGATACAAGGGCATATGAAGCACCGTGGTGGCGTCCATGAGGACGACGTTGTGCTCGTCGGCGATGGCACGCGCCTCGTCGAGCTCAGCGGAATTGAGGGTAATGGCTTTCTCGCAGAGCACGTGCTTGCCGGCGGCCAGCGCGTCACGCAGATAGGTGATATGCGTGTTGTGCGGCGTGGTGATATAGACGGCGTCGATGTCAGGATCGGCGTAGAGATCCTCGACCGTGTCATAGACCTTCTCGACGCCGTACTGGTCGGCAAAAGCCTGAGCCTTGGTGAGCGTGCGGTTGGCAACGCCCGTAAGCTTGCGGCCGGCCAGGGCAAGGGACTGAGCCATCTGGTTGGCAATAACGCCGCAACCGATCACAGCCCAACGGAGCTCGGGAGCCGTAAAGATGTCGTTAGGGAACGGCTTGTCCTGGACCGAAGCAAATGCTGCTTTGGCGGCTGCCGCGGCGTCGAGTGGAGCCTGCTTGGAATCTGCCATTATGTGTCTCCTGTGTCATAGAACATCTTGCATTTCTGACAGCTCTATATTCGCACAAACACGCGCGTCTGTGCGCGTTTTTGCGTATCTCACCGCTAAACGGTCATTATTGCCCCGTAAACGGCGCATATATACGCATAGGTGCGTAATTAAACGCAATCTAACGCGCATAAACGCGCACACAAGCAATTTATACAGCACGACCCGCTCATTTATGCTTACCCAGTTAGGGTGCTCATTTAAGTCTGTCCCAAATGAGTGGGGATAGGAAAAGGCCCGGGTGCCGTGGGGCATCCGGGCCTTTGCTAGCAACTTGATGTTGCGGGCAGCTTAGAACTTGTGGCCGCACTTCTTGCAGACGCGCAGCTTGTTCTTGCCGTCCTTCTCGTGACCG
>CAKURW010000037.1 GCA_934675795.1 uncultured Collinsella sp. | reverse complement strand
AGGGGGAATGATCCGATGATCAATCGCAAGGCCATCGGTTATATCACCGCTAACTACTCTTCGACCTACGGCAGCGTGCTGCTCAAGGACCGCCCCATCGCGTCCGTTCCGTTTTTGGGCCGCTACCGCCTGATCGATTTCCCGCTGTCCAACATGATGAATGCCGGCATTAAGACCGTCGGCGTCGTCATGCCGGGCAACTACCGCTCGCTGATCGACCACGTGGGTTCGGGCAAGGACTGGGGCCTGGACCGCAAGAAAGGCGGCCTGTTCATGGTGCCCGGCAACGCGTATGGCACCACCAAGGGCGGCATGCGCTTCCTGCTACGCGACATCATCTCCAACAAGACGCTGTTCCAGCGCTCGGACAAGCCCTACGTTGTGATGATGGGCACCAACATCATCTTCAATATGGACCTCAACACGATCATCGACGCGCACGAGAACTCCGGTGCACAGATGACCGTGGTGTACTGCAAGGCCACGCGCAACGTCGATGACGAGACCAAACTCGAGATTAACGAGAACGGCCGCCTGACGGGCGTGAGCGCCGGCGTCGTGTACGGCGACAACGCCTCTATGGACTGCTGCATCGTCAACCGCGAGACGCTGCTCGAGATCATCGACCACTACCAGGCCGCCGACTATCTGGATCTGCTCGAGGCACTCCAGGGCGACTTTGGCAACATCGACGTGTGCAGCTACGAGTACAAGGGCGAGGTCGTGGGCGTGTTTAGCGAGAAGTCGCTGTATCGCCGCAGCATGGACCTGCTTGACCAAACCGTGGCCGACCAGCTCTTCGATCCCGAGCGCCCGATCCTGACCAAGGCTCACGACGTGCCGCCTTCGCGCTATGCGACCGGCAGCCACGCGTGCAACTCGATCATCTCGGCCGGCTGCATCATCAAGGGCACCGTGCGCAACTCGATCCTGTCGCGCGGCGTTGTGGTTGAGGAAGGCGCCTCGGTGACCAACTCGATCATCAACCAGAGCTGCATCATCAAGAGCGGCGCCCGTGTTGAGAACGCCATCCTGGACAAGAACAACGTGGTTCCCACCAACACCGAGCTTCGCGGCACGCCCGAGAACATCCTGGTGCTGGGAAAGGCCCCGTTAACTTCTGATATCACCAACGCGAGCTAGCTTTGGCACCGCAACATCGCTCGTAACACGTAGAATAGCCGCCCGGTTTGCGCCAGGCGGCTATTCTCGAATTGCAACAGGGAGACAATATGGCTGATTCCAGCAAAAAGATGCAGATCGTGTTTGCCTCGGCCGAGTGCGCACCGTTTGTGAAGACCGGTGGCCTGGGCGACGTGGCGGGCTCGCTGCCTGCGGCGCTTGTGCGCGCCGGCGCCGAAGTAATCGTGACGGTGCCCAAGTACGCCACCATCAAGGACGAGTACAAGTCGCAGATGGAGCACTTCTCCGACTTTTACGTGAGCCTGGGCTGGCGCAATGAGTACTGCGGACTCGAGAAGCTCGAGCACGACGGCGTCACCTATATGTTCATCGACAACGAGCGCTACTTCGCGCGCGACTATCCGTACGGCTTCTTTGACGACGGCGAGCGCTTTGCGTTCTTCTCCAAGGCCATCACCGAGAGCCTGCAGCACCTGCCCGCCGGCTTTGAGTGCGACATCCTGCACTGCAACGACTGGCAGACGGCGCTGGCGCCCGTGTTTTTGCGCGAGTTCTACCAGGGCCTGCCGCTGTATGACCGCGTCAAGACCGTGTTCTCGATCCACAACGTGGCGTTCCAGGGCCAGTTTAGCGACACCGTGATGGAGGACATCCTTGGTGTGGCGCACATTCCGGCGGCCGCCTCGCAGCTGCGTTGCGACGCCTGCAGCATCAACTACATGCTGGGCGCCCTGCGCTATGCCGACGCCATCACCACGGTGAGCCCCACCTATGCCAACGAGATCCAGACGCCCGAGTTTGGCGAGGGCCTGGACGGCGTACTGCGCGAGCGTTCCTACGCGCTGCAGGGCATTTTGAACGGCATTGACGTTGCGGGCTTTGACCCGGCAACAGACAAGCGAGTTGCCGCCAACTATACCGTGGAGGACCGTTCCGGCAAGGCCGTGTGCAAGGCCAAGCTGCAGGAGGAACTGGGCCTCGAGGTTCGCGATGACCGTCCGCTCATGGTGATGGTCACGCGCCTGACGCGCCAGAAGGGCATGGATCTGGTCATGTACGCGCTCGACCGCATCCTGTCCGGCGGCGTGCAGGTGGCGGTGCTGGGCACCGGCGACCGCGACTACGAGGACGGCCTGCGCTACTTCCAGGACAAGTACCCCGGCACCATGGCCGCACGCATCGAGTTCGATCCGGCGCTGTCGCAGCGCATGTATGCCGCCGCCGACATGTTCCTGATGCCTTCGAAGTTTGAGCCCTGCGGCCTGTCGCAGATCATCGCCATGCGCTACGGCACGCTGCCGATTGTTCGCGAGACCGGTGGCCTGAAGGACACCGTGCAGCCGTACAACGAGTTTACCGGCGAGGGCACGGGCTTCTCGTTTAGCAACTTTAACGGCGACGAGATGGGCGATGCGGTATTCCGCGCGGCGCGTCTGTTCTGGGATAACCGCGACGCCTGGAACCAGCTGGTCACGCAGGCCATGAGCCAGGACTTTAGCTGGACGCGCTCGGCCGATAAATATCTGGACCTGTACTTCTTTATGCACCCGGAGATTGAGCGCCCGGCGGCGGTTGTCGACGAGCCTGAGGCTGCACCTGATCCGGTGGCCGCAGAGGAGCCCAAGGCCGAGCCTGAGGTGAAGGCTGTGGTTGCTCCCGAGGCAGAGGCCGAGGTTAAGCCCGCTGCAAAGCCCGCAGCTAAGAAGACCACTACCCGCAAGACGACCGCTAAGAAGGTTACGACGACCAAGTCTGCCGCGACTAAAACAGCGACTGCCAAGGCAACGACCACGCGCAAGCGCACGACCGCCGCTGCCAAGAAGGCCGCCGAAGCCGAGGCTGCTCCCGAGGTAAAGGCCGAGGTTGCTGAGGCCAAGCCGGCCACCAAGGCTCCGGCAAAGACTGCTGCCAAGAAGACGACCACGACCGCCAAGAAGACAACGGCAGCCAAGAAGACCACGGCAACGAAGTCGACGACCACGAAGGCCGCCACGACCAAGTCAGCCGCAAAGCCGGCAGCCAAGGTCGAGGAGACGCCTGCAGAGTCCAAGGCGGAGGTAACCGTCGAGACCAAGCCCGCCGCCAAGACCACCACGCGAAAACGCACGACGACGGCCAAGAAGACCACGGCAAAGACCACGACTCCCAAGGCAGAGACTAAGCCCGCTGCTGCCAAAGAGGAGCCCAAGGCCGAGGTAAAGACCAAGCCGGCGCCGAAGGCCGCTGAGGTCAAGGCTGCCCCAAAGGCAGAGGCCAAGCCCGAGCCCGCCAAGGAGACTCCGGTCTCCCCCGCCGCTCCGGCAAAGGAAAAAGCCCCGTCCAAGAAGACGTCCGTCCGCAAGGCCACGGCCACCCGCAAGCGCCGCTAGCCCACAGACGATTTAAAACCTCATCAAACCCTAAGTAAGGGGCGCTCCAACCGGGCGCCCCTTCTCTGTAGGTAGTTGGTAAAACGATTTTCTAGGACAACCGTTCGCCGATGGTAAACGGATGTTGTTTATACAGCCTGTGTACAACAGATATACTTACATCCTGTGCGTAAAGCCCATGGCCAGCAGGCCATGATTCTATTGAACTGGACCGTACTATGAGATTGATACACAACAGCCGTCTGCCGCAGTTTCGTACTCCGTTTGGCGCTGTGACCACTGGAACTTCCGTTTCGCTATCGGTGATTTTGGAGGATGCCGACCCCAACCAGGCAACGCTTACGCTGCGCACCTGGGTCGATGAGATTGGTGAGTCTCGGTATCCCATGACGCACGAGGGCGACGGCATATTTACCGTAGAGCTTGAGTGCACCGAGCCCTGTCTTATCTGGTACAGCTTTATATGCAATATCGAGGGCCAGCCCGAGGTTCGCCTGGGCGCACCACAGGGCCGCACCGGCGGCGAAGGCGTAACCTACGATTACGCTGAGGTGCCGTCATTCCAGGTCACCGTCTACAAGCACCGCGAAGTTCGACCCGAGTGGTACGAGCGCGGTATGGTCTACCAGATCTTCCCCGATCGTTATGCCCGCGACGAGCACTGGCGCGAGCGCACGCTGGCCGAGGTCGAAAAACCGCGTAAGGGCATTCAACGCCGCATGGTCGAGGACTGGAACGAGCCGCCTGTGTACGAGCGCGCCGAGGACGGCTCCATCAAGACTTGGGACTTCTACGGCGGCTCGCTCAAGGGCATCCAGGAAGACCTGCCTCGCATCGCCGAGCTGGGCTTTACAGCCATCTACCTCAACCCCATTTTTGAAGCCGCGAGCAACCACCGCTACGACACCGCCGATTACACCAAGATCGATCCGATTCTGGGCACCGAGCAGGACTTTACCGAGCTGTGCGAAGCGGCCGAGAAGCTCGGCATTTCCATCATCTTGGACGGTGTCTTCAACCATACGGGCGACGACTCGATCTACTTCAACCGCTACGGCAATTATCCCGGCGTCGGTGCTTGGCAGAGCGAGGACTCGCCGTGGCGAGATGCGTTTTATTTCCACGAGGACGGCTCGTACGACTGTTGGTGGGGCGTGGGCAATATGCCCGCCATCAATGAGAGCTCCGAACTGGTACGCGAGCGGCTCCTGGGCAAGGACGGCGTCATTCGTAAATGGCTGCGCGCCGGCGCTCACGGCTGGCGCCTGGATGTGGCCGACGAGCTTTCCGATGACTTCCTGACCGAGATCAAAAAGGCCGTGCTCGCCGAGAAGCCCGACGCGCTGCTGCTCGGCGAGGTCTGGGAAGATGCCTCCAACAAGATCAGCTACGGCCATCTGCGTCGCTACCTGCAGGGCTCCGAGCTGGACTCTGCTATGGATTACCCCTTCCGCGACATGGTCATCGGCTTTTTGATGGGCTACAAAAACGCCTACCAAGCTGCCGAGGATATCGAGACCCTGCGCGAGAACTACCCGCGCGAGGCATTATCCTGCGCGCTCAATCTGCTGTCGAGCCACGACCGCCCGCGCATTATCTCGGTGCTCGGCGGTGGCCCCGACGAGTCGCAGCTGCCCGAGAGTGAGCGCAGCAAATGGCGCCTGGACGAGAACTCCATGGGCCTGGCCAAGAGCCGCTTTTGGCTGGCGACGCTCATGCAGATGACGTTCCCGGGCGTTCCCTCAATCTATTACGGTGACGAGTACGGCTTGGAGGGTCTCACCGATCCGGGCAATCGCCGCACCATGCCGACCAAGGAAAACCTGCACGACTTCGATACGTTCGCGATCGTCAAAAACGCATCTGCTGTGCGCCGCGCGCTGCCGTTTATGATTGACGGTGAGATCAAGGCCTTCGCGCTCAATGACGAGGTGCTGGCATACAACCGCACGGGCAAGGATGGCGAGTCCGCGACCGTCATCATCAACCGCAGCCTGCGCAATTCACACCGCGTGTCGATTCCGGCGCTCGGCGAATGCGCGAGCGATGTGATTAGCGGTCACGAGTGCGAGATCCACAACGGCACGGTCACGCTCGACCTGTACCCGCTGGGTTCGTCGATCATCTATCACCACGCCGAGCAGCGCCTGCAGGAGCCGCTCGATCACGGTGCGGGTGTTGTATGCCATATCACATCGGTGCCGACCGACGACGGCAAGCCCGGTACGATCGGCGCGCCCACGCGTCGTTTTATCGACCATCTGGCCGCCATGGGCATGCGCTACTGGCAGGTTCTCCCCGTCAACCCCACGGACTTCTTCCGCTCCCCTTACGCCGGTCCTTCGGCCTTTGCAGGCAATATCGACCTGCTGCCCGAAAGCCACGAGGAGCTGGCAGCCGACTTTGAGACCTGGAAGGCCCGCGGAGGCGAGGATGCCGATCCGCTGTACACCGCGTTTAAACATCGCAATGCCGATTGGCTCGAGAAATACTGCGTCTACATGGCCGTTAAGAAGTACTTTGAGGGCGAGTCGCGCCATGATTGGCCGGCAGATGTCGCGCGCTACAACGAGCATCTGATCGACGACAAACGCTTCCACGACGAGGCCGAGCTTCAGGCGTACATGCAGTACCGCTTTGACCTGGCTTGGTGTGAGCTCATGAACTATGCGCACAAGAAAGGCATCGAGGTTATCGGCGATATTCCTATGTACGTGTCCGACGATTCGGCAGACGCGTGGAGCGAACCCGAGAACTTCTGGCTGTCCGATACCGGCAAGGCGATTGAGATTTCCGGCGCGCCGCCCGACAACTTTGCGCCCGAGGGCCAGGTGTGGGGCAACCCGACGTTCCGCTGGGACCACATGAAGCAGAACGGCTATAGTTGGTGGATGAATCGTCTGCGCCGCGCGTTCTCGCTCTACGACCGCGTGCGTCTGGATCACTTCCTGGGATTCCACAGCTATTACAGCATTCCCGCGGGCAAGGCGTGCGCCGACGGCCGCTGGCTGGCGGGCCCGGGCAAGGACCTGTTCCAGACCGCCTATGACGAACTGGGTCCGCTCAACTTTATCGCCGAGGACCTGGGCTATCTGACGCCCGGTGTTCGCGCCATGGCATCGACCTGCGGTTTCCCCGGCATGGACGTGCTGGAGTTTAGCGACTACGACGTTCGTTGCGGTGTGCATCCCACGCCCGGCAAGATTCTGTACACCTCGACGCACGATACGTCGACGCTGGCCGGTTGGTGCACCCGTACCTTTGCGGGCGGCGATGAACCGAGCGGTGTTGAGGTGGCGGCCAAGCTGATAAGCGACGCGCTGGCAAGCGACGCTCCCCTGGTGATGATGCCACTGCAGGATGTCCTGGGGCTTGGCGACGACGCGCGCATGAACGTTCCGGGCGTGGCCACGGGCAACTGGACATGGCAGGCAGACGAGGCGGACATTGCAGCCGCCGAAAATAAAACCGCACAGCTCCTGCGCAACAACCATAGATTCTGGGGCGAAGCGTGATAAAACCCCCGATATAGGGTACAGTTACAGACGTTTGAATTTTTGCGGGCAGAGTAATCTGCCCGCTTTGTGCTGAAAAGGAAGTATTATGGCGCGCTACGATTACAAGTGCTCGAGCTGCGGCAACGTGTTTGAGGTTGAGCATCCCATGTCCGAGACTCCCGAGGTCGTGTGCCCGAGCTGCGGTGCCCCGGCGGCCAAGACGTTCTCGGCCAGCGGCATTAAATTTGAGGGCAGCGGTTTCTACAACACGGACCAGCGAAGCGGCGGCGCCAGCACCAGCGCCACCAGCGGCTGCTGCGCCAACTGCCCGCATAACCACTAGAACCCGAACAGCCCCGCGACCGGCACCGATCGTAGGGCTGTTTCTTTGTGTCGCAGGTAGCTCTATGAGTCGCGGACCAGCCTGGCGCAGAAGTGGCCGTCGTAGGAGTCGGCGTTTACGGGGACGCTTTGGAAAAGTCCGCGGTCGTTTTGACGTACGGAAACGAGCTTCTTGGCCTGATCGAACTCGGGGAGTTGCAGAATCTGCGCCTCGGAGAGCGGTGCGACGCTAAAGTCGACGCCCTCGGGAGAGGCCAGGAAGGCATCCACGACCTGCGTGTTCTCTTCATCAAAAACCGAGCAGGTGGCATAGATGAGCTCTCCGCCGGCGGCCACGCGCGCAGAAGCCTCCTTAAGCATCGTCAGCTGAAGCTTGGGTAACTCGGCCGTCACATCATTCTCGGTCAGGCGCCACGGGATCTCGGGATGACGACGCATGGTTCCGGTGCCCGAGCACGGCGCATCGATAAACACGGTATCGAACTTGACCCGCTCACCGCGCATGGCATCAAACGATGTCAGTACTTCATCAAGCTCGCAGGCATCACCCGAAACCGTACGAACGCCCTGAATACCGGCTTTATGAAGGCGAGCGAGATTCAGATCGCACTTACGGTCATGAAGATCAAGTGCCGTATGCTGACGCTCATAGCCGGCGCACTTGGCCTGGCACATCATCACATAGGTCTTGGTACCGCGACCGGCACCAATCTCAAGGCAGCTTCCGGGGCGCGTGGCTGCCGTGGCGATGAGCTGGGCATTGAGATCAGATGCCACCGCGGCAGCACGCTCAAACACACCCGAAGCAACGGTAACCTGGGCATCAACCGGGGCATGGCAGCCCGGGAAGACAGGCGCGACGAGCTGCGAGATATACGGATCGGGCTTGGTCGCAAAGGCGTTCTCATGCAGGGCCAGCGGCGCAGGTGCCAAGTTGCCGGCAAAGTTAAGCGCACCCTCTGGCGTGTCAAACGACGCCATGATACGAGCGCACAGCCAACGCGGCAGACCCATCAAGCGCGACAGACGAACCAAGCGTCGCTCAGACTCATTCACATCGGACGCCGTGGCAAAGTCCTCAACGTTGTCCGCGACCTTATGCAGCACGGCGTTGGCCAAACCGGCGGCAGACTTAGCACCGCAGCGAACCAGCTCAACACCCTGACTTACGGCAACGCGGCCAGGCGTATGCAGATAGAGCATCTCGAAGGCCGAGATGCGGAGCGCCATGCGAACACGCGGCGCAACCTTTTTAGGCTTATCGAGAAACTGATCGAGCAACTCATCCAAAATGCCCTGCGTGGCGGCAACACCGAGCGCCAAACGAGCGGCAAAAGCAGAATCGCGCTGGTCAATAGCCTTGGCCGATGCGCGAGAGGACAGCACGTCACGCGCATACATGCCGCGGCGATCGGCCTCCATTAGCACATCGAGCGCAAGCTTGCGCGCGGGAGACAACTTGCTCATGACAAAACACCCCACGAAAGATCGGCGCCCTGAAGGCCAGCAGTCCAAGCAGAAGCGGCCATAGCACGCTTACCATCAGGCTTAACCTCGAGCAACTCAACCGAGCCATCGGAAAGACCCAGGTAAACACGCTTGGCCTTAACGAGAACCTGACCCTCGCCAAGCGACACATCAGCCGGCGCAGCATCGAGCACGCGCACGGTCTTGCCGGCAATCACGCAACGAGCAGGCGCGGTATCGGACGAGGCCAGCACATGACGCACGCAATCAAGCGCCGCCATGTGCGGATCCAGACGCATCTCCTGCTTGGAAATCTTGGCAGCATGCGTGACGAGAGATTCATCCTGCTTGGTCCACACGGCGGTGCCGTCGGCAAGGGAAGGAAGCGTATCGGCAAGCAGTTTGCCGCCCAGCTCGCCAAGCTCCATAGTCAGTGCCTCAGCATGCTTACCGGCAACCGACGTGGAAGCCTGAGCACAATAAGCACCAGTATCCACGCCATGCCCGATGCGCATGATAGAAACGCCAGCAACCTCATCACCAGCAAGAATGGCACGCTGAATAGGAGCAGCCCCCCGCCAACGAGGCAGCAAGGACGCATGAACATTCACAATGCCGAGCGGCGCCATGTGAAGAACCTCATCGGGCAAAATGCAACCATAAGCAGCCACACAGAAAATATCGGCATCCGCAGCTTGGAGCGCCTCAACAACCTCGGCCGTCATACGATTTGTCTCAACAACCGGCAACCCCAGCTCAAGCGCCTTGGCCTTAACAGGAGAAGGCTCAAGCTTCTTACCACGCCCACGAACAGCATCAGGACGAGTAACAACAAGCGCAATCTCATTCCCAGCCGCAACAAGCGAAGTCAACGAAGGCACAGCAAAATCAGGCGTACCCATAAACACAATACGCATAAAAGTTAGTCTCCTCTCAACCAAAGCCGAGATAGCTACAAATAACGGCGGAAAGCCAAGTACCCAGCCCATCCGCAATAACAATTCAACAAGAACAAATATACCCAAAACCAAAGAAAGAGCCGCAATAAAAGCAGCTCTTCCAACAAAGCAATTATCAGCGAAGACGCCCCTCCCTGGCCCACGGCACCCGGGCGAGACAAGCAGCGTCAACGTAGTCCCCGGGGCACCCGCCTATATCGTCCCGCGCGCAGTTTCGCAGCGCAGCGAGAATGTTTGAGCACGGGATGATATAGGCGGGCGCCCCGGGGACGGACAAACCTACTCCGTCTCGCCCGGTCGAGCGCCGCGGGCCAGGGCGTCCTGGTACTCCTTGACCGCCTTGATCCTCTGCATCGGCTTCAGTCGCTCGAACATGGTGTTGCCGTGCAGGTGATCGATCTCGTGCTGCAGGCACACGCAGAACAGGTCGCCCGTGGCCTCATAGCGAATCAGGTTGGCGTCCAAGTCGTACGCCTCGACGACGACATGGTCGGGACGCTCGATTTCGCAGCTAATGCCAGGAATGGAAAGGCAGCCCTCGCTAAACGGGACCAGATGGTCGCTCTGCTCAACAATGACGGGATTAATGAGCACGTAGGGGTCATAGTCGTTCTTGTCGCTGTAGTCGCAGTCGATGGTGACAAGCTGAATGAGCTCGCCGATCTGCGGGGCAGCCAGGCCGCAACCGCCGTTCTCGAACATCATCTTCTTCATCTTCTCGGCAAGCGCCTCGATCGCCGGGGTGATCTCCTCGATGACGGCGCACTCCTGGCGCAGACGAGGGTCGGGCGACAGTACGATTCCGTTGGCTTCCATGGCCATCCTTTCGGGTTGTTACATCAAATCATAGGCGTCGACGTCAACGCTCACGCTCACGCCACGCACGGAGCCCACCTCTTTGAGGCAGGCGTCAATATCATCAGAGACATGGTACCCCACGGGCGACTTCACAAGCAGATGGAAGCGGTAACGGTCCTTGGCTCTCTCGATTACACACGAAGCCGGGCCCAGCACCTGCGGCACCGCGCTGCACGCCCGCAAAAAGTCGGGCGCGGCGGCATGCCAGCGGCGCTTAAGAAGCTTTGCAATGCGCCCGATGTAGTCCTGCGCGTCGTCTCGGTTCGCCGACCACACCAAGATGTTGACCAAGCGAACAAACGGCGGGTACAGCGCGTCGCGGCGCTGGTCCAGGTCGTAGTCGGTAAAGATCGAACGGTCGTGCTCAGCGACGGCGCGAATTACCGGGTCATCGGGAAGGTAGGTCTGGATGATGACCTCGCCGGGGCGATCACCACGACCGGCACGGCCGGCGACTTGCTCCAGCAGATCGTAGGCGCGCTCCCCTGCGCGGAAGTCCGGCAGCTTGAGGGCAAAGTCGGCATTGACCACGCCCACGAGCGTGACCTCGGGAAAGTCGAGGCCCTTGGCGATCATCTGGGTGCCCAGCAGCACCGCACAATCGGCGGCATCGAACTGCTCGAGCAGCTTTTTGTGCGCATCCTTGCCGCGCGTGGAATCGGCATCCATGCGAATAATGGCGACGTCCTCGGGAAGCATCTGGTGCAGTGCGTCCTCGATCTGCTGAGTGCCCATACCCATTTTTGCCAGGTAGCGACTGCCACATTTGGGGCAACGGCTCGTGGGCGCGGGATACGGCTGCACGCGCCAGGACGAACCGCAGGTGTGACACTGCAGCGTGTGCGTGCGCTCGTGGTACGTGAGCGCGGTGGAGCAGTGGTTGCACGTGGGGACACATCCGCACTCGCGGCACATCAGGAAGGGCGCAAAGCCACGCCGGTTGTGCAGCAACACGGCCTTTTCGCGGCGCTCGACCACACGCTCCAGGCCTTTCATCAGAGGTTTAGAGAACATGGAGCGGCTACCGTGCGCGAACTCGCGGCGCAGGTCGGCAATGCGGACAGTCGGCAGCACGGCGTGTCCCGGGCGCTCGGGCATCTCGATGCGCGTCCAGGTGGCACCGTTATACGTGCCGCGGCGGCAGCGGTCGAGGGCCTCAGCAGAAGGCGTGGCCGAGCCCAACACGAGTGGGCAGCGATAGCGACGCGCCATCTCGGCCGCTACCTCGCGCGCGTGGTAGCGCGGGCTGGAGCCCTGCTTGTAGCTGGTCTCATGTTCCTCGTCAATGATGATAAGGCCCAAGTCGTCAAGCGGGCAAAAGAGCGCCGAGCGGGCGCCGACGACCACGCGGGCCGCACCGCTGGCGACCATATCCCACTGGTCCAGACGCTCGCCGGCCGAAAGGCGCGAATGGAACACGGCGACCGTCTCGCCAAAGCGCGAGCGGAAGCGGCCGACGGTTTGGGCCGTCAGCGAGATCTCGGGCACGAGCACGCAGGCCGAGCGACCGGCCGCGAGCACGCGCTCGATAGCTGAGAGGTAGACCTCGGTTTTGCCGGAGCCCGTAACACCGTCCACGAGCACCACGTCGCCGTGCGCATCCAGGCGAGCGCGCTCAATCTGCGCGAGCGCCTGCTGCTGGCCGTTGGTAAGTGCGACCGGCGCTTTGCCACTCGCGGAGGACAGCGTGGTCTGCTCGCTGCAACCGCGCCAGGCACGGCGCTCCTCCACCACGACAACGCCGCGTTTTTCGAGCGCCTTGATGGTCGCCGACATGCTGTTGTAAAGCAGGTTGAGATCGCGCGTCGTGACCGGTCCGCACTGGAGCGCCTCGATGAGCTGGCGCTGGCGAACGGCGGTCTTGGGCGGTGTATAGTCGAAGCCCTCGGGCGTGAGCATGACCCAACGGTTTTGAATAGGCTTGACGGCGGGGCGCTCAACCGACCATGCGCCGTCATCGCCCTTGACCACGCGCGGGCTACCGCCCGGAGGCAAAAACAGGCGCAGGCACTCGGAAAGCGTCGCGACATACTCGCGGCTCATCCAGCGCGCGATGCGGGCAGCCTCGGCGGTAAAGAGCGGTTTGCTGAGGATGGCTTCGACGGGCTTGATGCGCGATGGGTCGAGGGCGTTGTTGCCTTGCAGGTCACCAAGCTCGGCCGCAATATCGACGATGTAGCCTGCGGCGGCACGATTGCCAAAGTGGACCAGGACCGTCGATCCGACCTGGGCCTCGTTGGCAAGGGACTCAGGGATGCCGTAAGCAAACGGTTCGGACAGCGCACGGGTGGGGATGTCGAGAACCACGCTCGTGTAGGCGGCGATGGGCTCAGGCGCAGGCTCGGGCTTGGCCGAGGCAGCAGCGGATGCCGGCGCCGCCGGAGTCTCCTCCGGTTCCGGCAAACCAAAAAGCGACAGTTGTTCGGCCATTGTCCCTGCACCTCCCATCCCATTCGTCTTCAGAAACAAGAGCCCCGCTCGGGGTGAACGGGGCTCGGATACAAACGTTTGCGCAGCGATTACAGTGCCATCGTGCGGGCGCGGTCGATGCGTGCCAGGCAGTCGTCGCGGCCGACGAGCGCCATGGTCTCGCCCAGCGGAGGACTCACCATGTTGCCGCAGACGGCGACGCGCACGGCCTGGAACACCACGCGCTTCTTAAGGTCCATCTGCTCGGGCAGCGGCTCAAGCGCGGCGTCGATGGCCTCGGCAGTCCACTTGTCCACGCCCTCGAGCGCGGCCTTGGCGGCATCCAGAACGGCGCCCATGCCTTCCTTAGCCAGGCCCTTGTTAACGGATTTCTCGTCATACTCGAGCGTCTCGGCCGTAGCGAAGATGGGAGCGGCGACTGTCACGGCGTCGGCCGGCATCTTGGTGCGCGGCTTGACGATTGCGGCAAGCGCGTCGATCCAGTCCTCGCCGTACTCGACGTTGCCCTCGATGAGACCCGCCTCGTGCAGCTCGGGGACCATGATCTCGTCGGCAAACTGGGCATCGGACATGCCGTTGATGTACTCGGCGTTGACCCAGTCGAGTTTCTTGGGGTCGAAGGTCGCCGGATTCTTGGAGATGCGGTCGAGCGAGAACTTGCTGGCCAGGACATCGCGCGGGATGATTGTGGTCTCGCCGTCGAGCGACCAGCCGAGCAGCGCCAGGTAGTTGACGAAGGCGTCGGACAGGTAACCGGCGTCGCGGTACTCCTCCACCGAGGTGGCGCCATGGCGCTTGGAGAGCTTCTTGCCGTCGGCGCCCAGGATCATGGAGATGTGGGCGAACGTGGGCACGGGCGCGCCGAGGGCCTCGTAGACCATGACCTGGCGCGGGGTGTTGGAGAGGTGGTCGTCGCCGCGAATGACGTGGGTGATCTTCATCATGGCGTCGTCGACGACGGTCGCGAAGTTGTACGTGGGCGTGCCGTCGGAGCGGAAGATCACAAAGTCGTCGAGCTCCTTGGCGTCGAAGGTCACCTCGCCGTGGACAGCGTCGTGGATGACGACGTCGCCGCGGTCCTCGGGCACCTTGATGCGCAGGACGTAGGGCTCGCCGGCCTCGATGCGGCGGCGGGCCTCCTCGGGATCAAGATCGCGGCAACGGCGCTGATAGCCCTGGAAGGGGTCCTTGCGCTCCTGCGCGGCCTTGCGGTCGGCGTCGAGCTGCTCCTTGGTGCAGAAGCAGGGATAGGCCTTGCCCTCGTTCCAAAGCTTCTGGGCGGCCTGCTTGTACAGGTCCAAGCGCTCGGTCTGGGCGTAGGGGCCAAAGTCGCCGCCCACCTCGGGACCCTCGTCCCAGTCCAGGCCCAGCCAACGCATGGCGCGCAGGATGATCTGCGTGTTCTCGTCGGTGGAACGGGTGGGATCGGTGTCGTCGATGCGCAGGATGAACGTGCCGCCGTTAGCACGGGCGAAAGCCCAGTTATAGATAGCGGTGCGGGCGCCGCCGATGTGCAGCTTGCCCGTGGGTGAGGGTGCAAAGCGGACGCGAACGTCTGATGCCATGGAAATCTCCTCGATTGCAGGATGGATGTCTAACCGCACCAGTATAAAGCATCCAAGCAACCTCCGCACAAAGGGCACCGACCCACTCATTGGGGACAGACTTAAATGACCAGTCTTTGGGGACGCTCTTCGAAGCTAACTGAACAGGAGTGTCCCAAACTGCCGTCACTTGGGGACGTTCCTAAACTGCCGGCAGAAAAGGATCGTCCCCAAGTGCCGACACATAAGGAGCGTCCCCAGGTGCCGTAAGAGTGTTCCTATTGGCTGGTCATTTAAGTCTGTCCCCAATGAGTAGGTGCGGAAAGGGTGTGAATGTTTGATTTACGCGCTATGATGTGCCCTTGCATAGAGAGCCCGGCGGAATGGTAACGGTCGCCGGGACACGTTTTTGAAAGGACAATCATGTCAGAAGAACTTCGTTCCATCCCGCCCCAACACGGGTCCTTTGTTTTTACGTCGGAGTCGGTGACCGAAGGTCATCCCGATAAGATCGCTGACCAGATCAGCGACGCCGTCCTCGACGCAATCCTCTCCAAAGAAATAGAGCTCCAGGAGCAGGGCTACATCGCCCCCAACGGTGCGCCCGCCAACGTGGAGAACGTCCGCTGCGCCTGCGAGACCCTCGTGACCACCGGCACCGTCATTGTCGCCGGCGAGATTCGGACCCAGGCCTACGTCGACGTACAGGAAATCGCCCGCGGTGTTATCCGCCGCATTGGCTACAACCGTGCCAAGTTCGGTTTTGACTGCGACACCTGCGGCGTTATGAGCCTCATCCACGAGCAGTCGCCCGATATCGCCCAGGGCGTTGACGAGTCCTTCGAGACCCAGACCGGCGCTACCACCGACCCGATCGACCTGATCGGCGCCGGCGACCAGGGCATGATGTTCGGTTATGCCTCCAACGAGACCAAGACCCTCATGCCCATGCCACACTACCTGGCAAGCCGCCTGGCCGAGCGCCTGGCCGCCGTGCGTCACGACGGTACCCTCGCCTATCTGCGTCCCGACGGCAAGACCCAGGTCACCGTGCGCTACGAAGACGGCAAGCCCGTCGAGGTCACGACCATCGTCATCTCCACGCAGCACGCCGCCGAGATCGAGGACATGGGCAAGATCAAGGCCGACCTCATCGAGCACGTCATCACCCCGGTCATGGCCGCCGAGAACATGCCGTGGGACAACGCGGACATCTACGTGAACCCCACCGGTCGCTTTGTCGTGGGCGGCCCCATGGGCGACACGGGTCTGACCGGCCGCAAGATCATCGTCGACACCTATGGCGGCTACGGCCGTCACGGCGGCGGTGCCTTTAGCGGCAAGGACTGCACCAAGGTCGACCGCTCCGCCGCGTACGCCGCTCGCTGGGTCGCCAAGAACGTGGTCGCCGCCGGCCTTGCCGACCGCTGCGAAGTCGAGCTGGCCTACGCCATTGGCGTGTCCAAGCCCCTCTCAATCATGGTCGACACCTTCGGTACCGCGCATGTTGCCGAGGACAAGATCGTCGAGGCCGTAGAGAAGACCTTCGATCTGCGCCCGGGCGCAATCATCCGCGACCTAGACCTGCGCCGCCCCATCTACGAAAAGACGGCAGCCTACGGTCACTTCGGCCGCGAAGACCCCGACTTCACCTGGGAGAAAACCGACCGCGTCGAAGAGCTCAAAGCAGCCAGCGGCCTGTAAGCTAACGGCAAAAGCTACAGCAAAGAAACAACGCACCAAAAGAAGTACCGGCCCCAACCGGTACTTCTTTTTTATTTAAAGGTGGTGAAGATGAGCCTACCTGGGACATGGAATAAATCACAGGCCGATAAATTTTGCAGCAGAGCGACTCCAACCATGTATCCTAAGTTCCGAGGGCTTTAGTATTTGGTCGATCGCGAGTTCCGCACGAGCCGGAGGCCACTTAATGTGGCCTCCGTGCGAGCAGGACTGTCCGAGCAGGCGACCAAATACTAAAGCCCTCGGAACGACGGGACAAAGAAGGAGCACCCATGGCAGGCAAGCCGCAAACACTAGCTACGACCTCGGCATTCGAGATCTTGGGCCCCGTCATGGTCGGCCCCAGCTCATCGCACACCGCCGGCGCCCTGCGCTGCGCCCAAGTTGCCGCCAGCCTGCTGGAAGGCCGCATCACCAAAGTCACCTTTGGCTTGTGGAACTCCTTCGCCCACACCTACCGCGGCCACGGCACCGACCGAGCGCTCGTCGCGGGCATCCTGGGCCTCGACACCGATGACGAGAACATCAAGCAGGCCTTCGACCTCGCGCGCGAGCAGGGCCTCGAATATCACTTTGACATCAAGGGCGACGACGCCTCCATCCACCCCAATACCGTCGACATCGACATGGTCGACGACACGGGCGCCACGGCACAGGTCCGCGGTGAGAGCCTGGGCGGAGGCAAGATGCGCATCAGCCGCATTAACGGCGTCGGCGTCGATATCTCGGGCATGTATTCCACGCTGTTTGTGGCACACCAGGACGTCCCCGGCGTGCTCGCCGCGCTCACCAACCTGCTCGCCTATGCACACGTGAACATCGCCTTCTGCCGCACCTACCGCACCGAAGTGGGCGGCCAGGCCTACTCCGTCTTTGAGACCGACGGCGCGCCCGACGACACCGTCGTCCCCATGCTGCGCAAGCTCGACAATGTCGATTACGCGACCTTTATCGAGCTCCCCGGTTCTGCCTCGTCGCTCTCTCCCGGCGTCTCGGCCAAGGAAATCTTCGACGACGGCGAGCAGCTGCTCGATGCGTGCGAGGAACTGGGGCTCAGCATTGGCGCCGTCATGGCCGTTCGCGAGGCGCGTCTGACCGGCGAGGCCCACGCCGTCGCTGCTATGCGCCGCGTGCTCGACGTCATGCGCGAGGAGACCACGGCCCCCATCGCCAATCCGCAGCGTTCGCTCGGCGGGCTTATCGGCGGCGAGGCCAAGCTTGTCGAAGCCACCGGCCGCAACGATTTGAGTGCAAGCCTGATGGGCCCCGTTCAGACCGACGCCGTGGCCCGCGCGATGGCCGTGCTTGAGCGCTCCGCCACGATGGGAGTGATCGTCGCCGCCCCCACGGCAGGCTCCGCGGGTGTCGTGCCCGGCTGCGTGTTGGCGCTCGCCGATCGCCTGCAGCTCGACGACGAGCAAGTCATGGACGCGCTCTACTGCGCAGCCGCCATCGGCCTCAACCTCACCACGAGTGCCTGCGTCGCCGGCGCCGAGGGCGGATGCCAGGCCGAGGTGGGAAGCGCCGCCGCCATGGCAGCCGCCGCGCTGGTGCAGATGCTCGGCGGCACGCCCGAACAGGCGCTCGACGCCAGCTCCATCGCGCTGAGTAACCTGCTGGGCCTCGTTTGTGACCCCGTCGGTGGCCTCGTGGAGGTGCCCTGCCAAAACCGCAACGCCATCGGCGTGGCAGCGGCCTTTAGCTCTGCACAACTCGCCCTCGCAGGCATTAAGAGCTTGGTGCCGTTTGACCAGATGGCACATGTCATGCTCTCGGTGGGTCACGCGTTGCCGGCCACGCTGCGCGAGACGGCAAAGGGCGGCATCGCGCAGGCTCCGGCCGCACTTTCGGCCTGTGCAAAATGCGGTGTGTGCGGATAGCGACAAAGAACGAATCAGAACCACCCTTAAAAAGGGTGGTTTGCTCTTAGGGTATAACCCACGGGCTCCGGGCTCGCGTCTAAAGGCGC
>CAKURW010000036.1 GCA_934675795.1 uncultured Collinsella sp. | reverse complement strand
TTCAACTGGGAAAATGCCGCCCCCGGGGGCCCGGATGGGGCCTCGGGGGCGTTCGGCTAGCTGCGGGAACGGCCTATTTGCTCAATGTGTTCGGCTGAGATCGGAAATCAACCAACTATTCCGCAGCGCCGCTCTCGGTTCCATACGACGACACCGGCGCCTCGACCACATGGTGATATCGATCGATATAGATGGCGCGGGCACCCAGGCGCCGCACCAAATCCTGATGATGTGTGCTCATCAAGACCGTCTTACCCGCCGCGACGTAGGCCAGCAAGAAGTTGACCACGATGTCGCATGAATCCTCGTCGAGCCCATTGGTAGGCTCGTCAAGAACCAAGATATCCGGGTTCATCGACACCACCGCAGCCAGCGCAACGCGCTTCTTTTGCCCGCCCGAGAGCTGATAGGGAGAGGCGTCGGCAAGGTCGGCAACCTGGAACAACCCCATGGCATCGCTCACGCGGCGCTCGAGCTCGTCTGCCGGCAGCCCCATCTGCGCGGGACCAAAAGCAACTTCCTCGCCCACCGTGGCGCAGAACAGCTGGGCATCGGCGTTTTGGAACACAAAGCCCACGCGCTGGTGGAACTTCTGAGCAGCAGCAGAATCCTTCAGATACGCCGCATCGACCACGCGTCCGTCAAACAGGTATGCCCCTGCGTTCGCGAGTTCAAGGCCGTTAATAAGGCGCATAATCGTCGTCTTACCGCAGCCGTTGGGACCGAGCAGGGCAACGAGTTCACCACGATCGACCTGCAGCGACACACCATCGACAACCGTATGACCCGTATAGGAAAACACCACGTCGCGCAACTCAATAAGCGGCGTGTCCTCGGCGCCGCCCACACCGTTCGTACCCGCCGCACTATTCATATCGATCGTCAAAACGTCGCCCTTCCCTATTTGCATCCCCAGCCAGAACCAGCAGCGCCTACAGCACGGCGCACAACACTGCCAGCAGCGCCACGCCGGTCGCATAGACCGCATCGCGCCAACTCAGACTGCTCCGGGCAGGCGCCGGATACGCGCCGGCAAACCCACGGCAGAGCATGGCCTCGTCCATCGCGCGGCTGCATTCCATCGCCTTGATAAATGTCATGCCCATGATACCCGCCACCGAATCGGTGCGCGAAAAACCCGCAGGCGCGCGGCCCACACTGCGAAGCATGACCGATTCGGTGAGGTCGTGCGCCGTGCGGCCGAGCACCTCAATGTGCTTGAGCGCCATGTCAAAGGTAAAGATGACCTCGTCGGGCAGGTGCAATGCCTTGAGCGCCGCCGACATACGACTCCAGGTGAGCGTCCACGAAACACCCAGCGCCAGCGACACGTTAACGAACGTCTTGAGCGCGATCTTGAGCATGGCGATCGTGGCGGAAGCGCCCAGCAGCAGGGCCGGCAGCGCCAAGACCACGGCAAATCCCGCGGCGGCGAGCGCCGGCATAAAGGTCGCCCGCAGACCGCGCACGGGGCGCGCGGCGATCAACACCAGCGCGATCGCCGCCATCAGCATCAGGTACAGCGGGCTTTGCGTCAGACACACGCACAGGATACAGACGAGCATGCCGAGCAGGCGCACCGGCGCCGAAACGGAAGAAAGGGCGCGGTCGATGATCGACCCGCCCTCGTGTGCGCCGCCGCCCAGGCGAACCCGCTCGAGCAGGCTCGCCAGGTGCAGGACGTTCTTTTGCATGACGCGATGCCGAGCGCCCGTGGGCTCGTATCGCTCTTGGGCCGCGAGCCAGCTAGGCAGCTCGACCGTTTGCATGGGACCCGCTTTCCTTTGCCGTCAGCGAAACAAGACGGAATACGATGGTGAGCACCGCCACGCCAATCACGCCGGAGAGGATATACATGGCAGCTTGGCCAGCAAAGCCAAAACCCTGCTCCTCGGAATAGGCCTGCAGGTAATCGCCCGTGGGCAACGAATCGGCAAAGGTCGGGGCATCCAGGCCGACCGAAGCCTGCAAGCTGTCGTCGCCAGCCTCCTGAACAGCGGTCGCGGCGCCCTCGCCGTCCCACTCGCCCCAGGCGTCACCAGTAGCGAGCAAGCCCAGCGGCGTGGCAACGACAAGTACGGCAACCAGGATAAGCGTGGGGATCAGCGAGGTCTTTTTGGCGGCAGCGCCATCAGCAGCAAGCTGGCCGTCAACGGCCTCGGGCCCGACGATGATGCTCGGCGCCGTCTTCTTAATGAATGCGTAGATCGCGGCAGTCGCCACACCCTCGACCACACCGGCCACCAGCATATGCGGGATCATCATGGCGGGAATGGCAATCGACAGCGGGAAGGGGCAATACAGCGGAGCGCCGGACGCGTTGGTGAAAAGCATAGGCTGAATACCAAACTCGATGGCCGCGCACAGGGCCGCCAGGCACAGACCGACCCAGCCGCTCACGATGGCAGAAACCGAGGTGCCCCAGCTCTTGTCGTGCAGACGGCTGTTGAGCGCGCGAAACACGATGGCAGCCACAAACGGCAACACAAAGGCCATGTTAAAGCAGTTGGCACCAAAGGACAGGATGCCGCCGTCGCCAAAAAGCAGCGCCTGCAGGGCCAGAGCAACAGAAACCGCGATAGTCGCGGCCTCGGGGCCCAGCAGCAGCGCGATGAGGGCGCCGCCGACGGCATGGCCCGTGGTGCCACCGGGCAGCGGCACGTTGAACATCATGAGCAAAAAGGAGAAGGCGGCGCAAATGCCCAGGAATGCCATGTGCTCGCGATCGAGCGTGGCGCGCACCTTCTTAATGCAGTGAACCCATACGGGCACCATCGCCACCGCCATGACGGCGTCCGTCTGCGGGGACAGGTAATTATCTGGAATGTGCATCTGATGCCTCCTGAATTTCGGCGCGCGGAATTGCGGTGCCGTTTAGACGATATCACCAGTGTTACGTATTGTCCGATTCGTAACACGCCGCGGGCAATCATAGCAAAGCGGCGTGCCGCCAACAAAGCAGCACGCCGTTTTGTAATACAGGCGTAACAGATGAAAGGTGACGGGCGTCGCTGTCATGACGCCGCCCGTGTCGACTCGGCCGTGTACCTGCCCTTTCCTTGCGCGTCAGCCCAAGCCGCAAGCAAACCTAGCCGCGAACCTCGCCGTTTACGCCCTTGCACACCTTGGTGACGATCTTCTGGTGCGCCTTTTCGACCTCTTCGCTAGTGAGCGTGTGGTCGTCGGAGCGATACGTAAGCGCGAAGGCCATGGACTTCTTGCCCGCACCGATGCGGACCGGATCGCGGTAGACATCGAACAGGCGCACGCCCTCGAGCAGCTTGCCGCCGGCACTCGTAATACGACGCTCAAGATCCTCGCAGGTCACAGTGTTGTCGACCACGATAGCAAGGTCGTGCTCAACGGCCGGGTACTGTGAGAACTCACGGTAGTTCTCCTGGTTGCGGGCGCCCTTGATCAGCTTGTCCAGGTCGAGCTCAAAGGCAACGACGACCTCGTCAATGCCCATAGCCTCGCGTGCCTCGGGATGGATCTCGCCAACCCAGCCCAGCACGGTACCGCCGGACAGAACCTCGGCGGCGCAACCCGGCTGCAAGAAGGCATAGCCCTCGCCCTCGGCGGGACGGAAGCGAACCTTCTCGATGCGCAGCTGAGCAAGCAGCTCCTCGACAATGCCCTTGCCAAAGAAGAAGCGCAGCTTACGGTACTTCATGTTCCAGGACTGCTCGCTCCACTGGCCCGACAGCACGCCCGCTACGGACTTGGTCTCCTTGGGCAGGCTGGCGTTCTCGCGACCGTGGAACAGGCTGCCGACCTCGTACAAATGCACGTTGGACGTGCCGTGGGCCTCGTTGTAGGCCACAGACTGCAGCAGACCCGGCAGCAACGAGCGGCGCATCTCGGTCTGCTCGGCCACCAGCGGGTTCATGAGCACCACGGGGCAGCCGCGGCCTTCGGTGGACATGCCGATCTTCTCCAGGTCGCCCGGGGCGGCAAAGCCAAAGGTCGTGGTCTCGTTGAGGCCGCAGGCGCGCAGGATCTCGCCGACCTTGCGGGTAAGCTTCTGCTCGCGCGTCAGGCCGCCGATGTGGTTCTTGGCAGCCGGGATGGTCGCCGTCACGCGGCCCATACCCCACAGGCGCAGGACCTCCTCAATCAGGTCAATCTCGCGCGGCAGGTCGGGACGGAAGCTTGGCGGGGTGACCATAAAGTCCTCGCCGTCGCGCTCGACGGTGCAGCCCAGACGGGTGAGCGAACGCTCGATAAAGTCGGGCTCGATGTCGGCGCCGCAGATGGCGTGCACGCGGGCCAGGCGCAGCTTAATGCTGTCGATGGTCTTGGGCGCGGGGAAAACGTCGACATAGCCGGGAGCAACCTCGCCGCCGGCGATCTCCTCGATGAGCGCGCAGGTAACGTTGGCGACATCCACGCAGCCGGTCTCGTCAACCTGACGCTCAAAGCGAATGGAGGCATCGGAGATCAGCGACAGATCGCGGCTGGTGTGCGAGGTGCGACCGGCGTTGAAGCAGGCGCTCTCGACCATCACGTCAACGGTGTCGTCCTCGATCTCGGAATCCATGCCGCCCATAACGCCGGCCAGCGCCACGGGGCGCTCGCCGTCGGTGATCAGGCCCATGCCGGCGTCGAGCGTGCGCTCCTCGCCGTCGAGCGTCGTGAATTTCTCATCCTGCTGAGCGGCGCGAACTACCACGCGGCGCCTGCCATCGCGCTCAGCGAAGGTGTCCAGGTCAAAGGCGTGCAGCGGCTGACCGGTGAGCATCATCACGTAGTTGGTGATGTCGACGATGTTGTTGTGCGGGCGCACGCCCAGGGCGTTGAGGCGCTTGACCATCCAGTCGGGCGACGGGCCGACCTTGACGTTGCGCACGATGCGGGCGACGTAGCGGTCGCACAGGCCCTCGTCGGCAATCTCGACGGAAAGCTCGTCGTCGGTCGCGCGGCCGGTCTCGGCCTTGATGACGGGCAGCTCAACGTGGAAATCGCGATCGAAGATGGCGCCGGTTTCGCGGGCCATGCCGATCATGGACAGGCAGTCGGGACGGTTGGGCGTGATCTCGCAGTCGAGCACAGTATCACTCGAGCCCACGTACTCAGCAAACGGCATGCCGCAGGGCGTGTCCTCGGGCAGGATCATGATGCCGGAGTGGTCGCCGCCCAGGCCGAGCTCGCGCGCGGAGCAGTTCATGCCCATGGACACGACGCCGCGAAGCTTGCTCTTCTTGATCTTGACGTCGCCGGGCAGGACAGCGCCGATCATGGCCGTGACGATGTGGTCGCCGGCCTCAAAGTTCTGCGCGCCGCAGACGATCTGCAGCGGAGCGGGGTTGCCGTCAGCGTCGAGATTCTTGTCGCCCACATCGACCGAGCACACATACATATGGTCGCTATCGGGGTGCGGAGTCTTGGTGAGCACCTTGGCGGTCACCACGTGGTCGAAGGACTCACCCACGGTGTCGATCGCCTCAATCTCGGTGCCGGTACGGATATATTCGTCCGAAAGGGTCTTGGGATCCTCCGGAATATCGATCATGGTCTTGAGCCAGTCGTAAGAAACACGCATCTAACTGGTCTCCTTTCATAAATGCGGCTTTGAGCCAAAAACTGCAACGGAGACGGGTTTTCCAAGTGCCGCAGATTGCCTTGAAAGAGGAGGGCCGCGTACTTAGGTACGCAACCGACGATTGAAAGGCAAGGTGCGGTGCTTGGGAAAGCCGCCGGGCCTAGAACTGATTTAAGAAGCGCATATCGCCTGTCATGAGCGTTCTGAGGTCGGGCAGGTCGTAGCGCAGGGCCGCGACGCGCTCGGCGCCAATGCCAAAGGCGAAGCCGGTGTACTTCTCGGGGTCGATGCCGCAGTTGATAAGGACGTTGGGGTCGACCATGCCGCAGCCCAGGATCTCGATCCAGCCGCTGTGCTTGCAGAAGTTGCAGCCCTTGCCGCCGCACACGTGGCAGCTCACGTCCACCTCGCAGCTGGGCTCGGTGAAGGGGAAGAAGTGCGGACGGTAACGCGTCTTGCGGTCCTCGCCAAACATGCACTTAACAAAGTAGTCGAGCGTGCCCTTAAGGTCGCCAAAGGTGATGCCCTCGTCGACGACCAGGCCCTCGATCTGGTTGAACTGCGGCAGGTGGCAGGCGTCGGCCGTGTCGGGACGGTAGACGGTACCCGGGCAGATCATGTAGATGGGCGGCTCCTGCGCCTCCATGGTGTGAATCTGCACGCCCGAGGTCTGGGTGCGCAGCAGCACGTCGGACTCGCCGTGGGCGTGTGCCTCGGGGTGAGCGACGCTGCCGGGGTTGTTGTCGACCACATAGAAGGTGTCGCGGGCCGAGCGGCTCGGATGATCCATGGGCGCGTTGAGCGCGGTGAAGTTGTAGTAGGAGGTGTCGACCATGGGGCCGGACTCGACGGTGTAGCCGATGCCGCAGAAGATGTCCTCGGCCTCCTCGATGATCTGCTTAATCAGGTGCTGGTGACCGATCTGCGGACGGATGCCCGGCAGCGTGATATCGACGGCCTCGTGCTCGAGCGCGTGCTTGAGGGCGGCGGCCTTCATCTCGGTCGTGCGCTCGTCGAGCATGCCCTCGATCAGCTGACGCATCTCGTTGGCGCGCTTGCCCATGACGGGGCGATCCTCGGGGGCGAGCTTGCCCATCATGCGCATCAGGCCGGTGATGCGACCCTTGCGGCCGAGCAGCTCAATGCGTGCGGCCTCGAGCTTGGCGGCGTCGTCGGCGCCGGCGATGAGCTCCTTGGCCTCTTCCTCGAGTTTGACCAGATCATCAATCAGACTCATGTCTTCCCTTTCGTCTCTCGCGCATCCACTTGTCGCGGCGGCTGAAGCCATGCGACGCTGCGGATGTGCGGCCCGGTTCGGTAACAAAAAAAACCGCCCTCGGGCATGTGCATTGCCCAAGGACGGTTGAATTCCGCGGTACCACCTTGTTTGACCCGGCGGATGTCTGGCCCGCCGTGCCCACTCTGCGCCCCTTGTCGCGAGGCTCACGGCTTCCCTACTGGGGCTTCGCCGCCGCTGGCCGCGCGCCCGTTGAGGTCGCTGCTCGGGAGTGAACGCTTGGCCCTTGCCACCGCAGGAAGGCTTGCAGCCCATGACCTTCCCTCTCTTGCCGGCGACGCGGCGGGCAAAACCCTCTCCGTCAACGCATTGGGCTATAGGATAACACATTCTGCGCGTGCATCGCCGCGTTCCGTTTTGTTCGCGCTGGGTACAAAGCAGGTAGCTGTGCAAACTGGCTGCGCGTCCACCTTGGACGGGCGGCCTGCGAGATTAAGGATATGGTATGGGAAAGAAGCTCGATAAGAAGGCCAAAGCCGCCGTGGCAAAAGCCGCCAAGGGCATCAAGGCCGAGAAAGCCGTCAAGAAATTCCGCAAGCTCGAGGGCAAGCTGTGGACCCGCGAGTACCTGCTCAAGATTGCCGAGTTTGACGGCGCGACCATCGCCCCCGCCAACGGCGCCGCTGCCCGCGCAGACGCCATGGGTACGCTCGCCGGCGAGCATCATAAGCTCCTGACCAGCGAGAAGTCCGTTGAGCTCGTGCGTTCGCTGGCGCACGAGACGGTTGTGGGCGGAAAGATCGACGACCCGCAGCTGCTCGACGAGATCCGCGTGCTCGGCCGCGACCAGCGCGAGGCCGGCGCCATCCCCACCGAGGAGGCCGAGGCCTGGACC
The DNA here is from genome assembly GCA_934675795.1 of uncultured Collinsella sp. Lineage (GTDB taxonomy): Bacteria > Actinomycetota > Coriobacteriia > Coriobacteriales > Coriobacteriaceae > Collinsella. The sequence goes on along the minus strand of CAKURW010000036.1, from coordinate 11,278 downwards.
AGGCTCACCTGCGAGGCCGATGCCGTGTGGCACAAGGCCAAGACGGCCAATGACTGGGCAAGCTTTGAGCCCTATGTGGATAGAATCGTCGCCCAGCTTAAGCATCAGGCAGAGCTCATGGACCCCAAGCGCGATCCCTACGATGTTTGGCTCGACCAGTACGAGCGCGGCCTTTCCACCAAGAGCTTCGACGCGTTTTGCGACGAGGTCAAGGCCACGGTCGTGCCGCTCGTGCACGCCATCGGCGAGCGCGGCCAGCAGCCCGATGCCGACTTTTTGCACGCCCGCGTGCCCGAGGCCGCCCAGCGCGCCATGAGCTTCGACCTGATGAAGCTCGTCGGCCTGAACCTGGACGACACCACGCTTGCCTTTACCGAGCACCCGTTTAGCGAGGGCTTTGCCGTGGGTGACGCGCGCATCGCGACACACATCTACGAGAACGATTGCATCTCCAACGTCTACAGCATCATCCACGAGGCGGGACATGCCATGTACGAGCTGGGCGTCAATCCCGCCTATGCGCGCACCTGTCTTGAGGGCGGCACCTCCATGGGCATCCACGAGAGCCAGAGCCGCTTTTTCGAGAACACCGTGGGTCGCAGCCGCGCCTTTATGGGACCGTTGCTCGAGGTGCTGCGCCGCCACGCGCCCGAGGTCTACGGCGACGTCGACGAGGACACGCTCTACCGCGCCGTGAACATCGCGCAGCCGTCGTTGATCCGCACCGAGGCCGACGAGCTCACCTATCCGCTGCACGTTATGGTGCGCTACGAGATCGAGCGCATGCTGTTTGCCGGCGAGGCCACAGCCAAGGATATCCCCGCGCTTTGGAACCGCTTTATGGACGAGTACCTGGGCATTCCGGTTCCCGACGACACGCGCGGCTGCCTGCAGGATACGCACTGGAGCGGCGGCTCGTTTGGTTACTTCCCCACCTATGCGCTGGGCAGTGCCTACGACGCCATGTTTGTGCCAGCCATGTGCCGCGACGGCGTCGACCTTACCGGCGCCTGCGCGAGCGGCGACCTGGCACCCGTCCGCGCGTGGCTGGGCGAGCACATTTGGCAGTGGGGCCGCGCCAAGGACGCTCCGGAGCTCATCAAGGGCGCCTGCGGCATGACGTTCGACGCCCGCTACTACTGCAGCTACCTGCAGGACAAGTTCACCACGCTCTACGAGCTGTAGGACATAACCGACACGCCAACGCAAAGGGGGGCGCCGCAGAACCAATCCGCGGCGCCCCCTTTCTCCACCTAGTCCGTTAACGTCAATGTTTTGGCACCGTCGAGCCGTTACGCGGTTTGGTAAAACCGCGTAACTATAAAGCCTCGAGCGCGTTGGCGATGCGCTTCATGGCGGCGTCGGCGGCGGCTTGGTCGGGGGCTTCGGCCAGCACGCGGATAACCGACTCGGTTCCGCTCTTGCGCACGAGCACGCGGCCCTCGCCCGCCAGCGATGCCTCGGCCTCGGCGATGGCGTTCTGCACGCCCATGCTATCCAGCGCGGCATCCTTATCGGCCACGCGCACGGCCACCTGCGCCTGCGGCAGCAGCTTGCACGGCGCCGTGAGCTGCGAAAGCGTCTCGCGCTCGGCACGAATCACTTCCATCACGCGCAGCGAGGTCATAATGCCGTCGCCCGTGCGCTCGATATCGCCAAAGATCGTATGGCCCGTCTGCTCGCCGCCCAGGCTGTAGCCGCCCTCGCGCATCTTGGCGTACACGTGGCGATCGCCCACGCCGCTGGTCACGGCACTCAGGCCGGCAAGCTCAAGCGACTTGATCAGACCAAAGTTGCTGGCGATGGTCGGCACCACGGTACCGCCCGAAAGGCGGCCGTGCTTGTTCAGGTACACGCCGCACACGTACAGGATCTGGTCGCCGTCAACCACGCGGCCGCGCTCGTCCACGGCCAGGCATCGGTCGGCATCGCCGTCGTAGGCAAAGCCCACGTCTAGGCCCTGCTCCACCACGTGGCGCTGCAGACGCTCCATGTGCGTCGATCCACAGTCGACGTTGATGTTGAAACCATCGGGCGCGGCGTTAATTACACGCACATCGGCGCCGAGCGCGTCGAACACCGGCTTGGCGACCGAGGACGCCGAGCCGTTGGCGCAGTCCAGGCCGATCTTGACACCCTGCAACGAAAAGTTGGCGCTTGCAATGAGCGAGGCGATGTAGCGGTTGCGGCCCTGCATGTAGTCCACCGTGGCGCCGATGTGGTTGCCCGTGGCCAGCGGCACCTCGCTCTTACCATCGATGTAGTCCTCGATGAGCTCCAGCACGTCCTCGTCCATCTTAAAGCCGTCGCTGTTGACGAGCTTGATGCCGTTATCGCAAAACGGGTTGTGGCTCGCGCTGATCATGATGCCGCAGTCGAAGCAGCCCTCGACCGTCTGATGCGCCACGCCCGGCGTCGGGATTACGTGCAGCATGTAGGCGTCCGCGCCGCTCGCGACCAAGCCGCTCACCAGCGCCGCCTCGAACATATAGCTCGAACGACGCGTGTCCTTGCCCACGATCACGCGCGCCTTAGCACTGCGATTGGCGCCGTAATACCAACCCACAAAACGGCCGATCTTATAGGCGTGCTCCACCGTCAGCCCAACGTTGGCCTCACCGCGAAAGCCGTCGGTGCCAAAGTACTTCATGCGCTCTCCTTATAAAAATGGGGCGAACAGATTATCTGTCCGCCCCAAAATGGTACTCGATTATCTGGACTACCAGAAAAACCCTACGCCGACGCGCTGTCGCGAGCCGCCTGGCACGTGGGGGTCTGGCGCAGCGTAAGCGGCTTATCCCCCGCCTCGGCCGACGTGGTCAGCGTATAGGTGATCGTCGTCGTCTCGCCCGCATGCAGGTCAACGGTTCCCGAATAGAAGGGAATGCCATGCCACGTGGCAGCGCCAAGCCCAAACTGGGTGCCCTCGACGGTAAGGTCCGAAATGTTGCCACCCGTCGGGGCGAACAGCGAGACATTCAGGCGCTCGTCATCACGCGCGGCATCGGGTGCGCTCGCCGCAACGTAGTCGGGCAGCTTGCCGGCCTCTTCCTGCGTCATGATGTTCGTCAGGGTGACGGTGGTGCGATAGGAGCACGTGCCGTCGCCATTCTTGACGCCCTGGCCAATCTGCGTATCGGCGTTGAGGTACCAATCGAGCTTGGAGAAGCTCAGGTTGTTAAAGTAGACACCGGCAACGGGATCCTCGCTCGGGTCGTCCGGATCGGGCAGCGAGGCGTCGATGTTCATTTCCTTGATAGCGTTCTGCTCGTCGTCGTTTTTCATCCACGCGATCAGGCGGCCCTCTTCGGCACCACGCTCAACGGCGCTGACGAGCTTCGTAACATCGACATCACCGATGCCGCCGAGAATCTTGTCGAAGGCGGCGCTGGCAACGGCTGCAAAGATGCCGTCCGACTCCTCGACCGGATAGTTCCAGTACACGTCGTGCATGAGGACTTTGGCCGCATTGGTGCCGTCGACAACCGTGCCGTCGGGCAGCGAGACATTGCCGACAAGGCCCAGCAGATACTGCAGGAACACCGGGTCGATACCGATGACGCCATCAACGTCTTGGCCATACTCGGACTTCCACAGAGCGGCGACACGCTGCGAGTTGCGCGGCCAGTCGGGCGAATAGGTGTTACCCGAGTTGTACAGGTTGCTGTGATTGCCAAACAGCGCCTCATCCTCTTCGTCGACGCTCTCGACCGCTTCATCCTCGCTCAGTCCAATACGGGGAACAAAGTCGCCGATCGACATCTGGCCGTCGGTAACCGAAATCAGACCCTGCGAGCCGCCAAAGCCGCCGCAAGCACGAATCTCAACGTTGTTCATGGCGTACATGAGATAGTTGCGCGTCTGGCCGTTGACGCCGAGCATCTGGGGAAGGACGGGGGCGACCTTCTCCGCCGCGTCAACCGCGCCGTTGAGGGTGGCAAAGCCGTCCTTGGCCTTATCGACCAGCTCGGTCACCTGGGAAATATGAGTATCGCCAATGCCCTGGACCTTCTCGTTGGCGCTCTTGAACACCTTCGAGCTGCTGGAAAGCGAATCGGCGACCGCCTGCAGCGCGGACACGTTAATCATGCCGTCCTGGAACAGCTTGCCGGGCGTAGCCTGCGAAAGGTTATCGGCCATGGGAACCAGCGCATTGCTCGAGACATCGGACAGGGCGTCAATCATGGTGCGGGCCGCATTGATATCGCTGCCATACACCGGGATAAACGAAGCCGCCGCCCACAGCGGGCTCGAGGTCTCCGCCTTCATGCTGTTACAGAGCTCATCGATCTTCTTCGCGTCGTCAGGCAGCGTCGAAAAATCGCCCGACGTGACCTTGTCCTTAAGGCCACCGACGATCTCGACAGCCTCCTTCGCTTCGCTCTTTACGGTCTTTGCCGAGTTAAGCAGCATAAAGCCGCTTGCGCCAAGCGCAACGAGAAGCACCGCGACTACAACGGCAATAATGGCGCCGGTGTGACGCTTTTTGCGCTCGCCCTTGCGATGGCGATGACGGACCAGACCGTCAGAGGTCGAACTCGGCGAAGCGTCGCCACCGTAGTTCAAGCCAAAATCGTAATAATCTTCCTTGGAACCCGAGCCCGCAAACTCGGCACCGCTATCATCCAGGCGGGCGAACGTGCCAGTCTCGGAGGCGCCGGTGTAAATCGTGCCAAGGTTACCCGTAAGCCCCGCGCCACCGGCAGAGGGAGTATTGTTGGCGGCCTTGCCGGCATTAACGTTGCCGGCGGCATTCGCGGCGTTGGCAGCACCTGCGTTGTTCGCGGGTACCGAAGGAGCCCCGCTCGGCTGCGACGTGGAGGTTGCACCACCCGCAAAGACATTCCCTCTTGCACGGCCGGTCTTTTTTGCCTTTTGAGACTGCTCGTACAGAGCGGTAAACATCGCCGTCTCGCCCGGGGACACGCGCTTACCGGAACCGCCCTGTCCAGCGCCCCCCGGCGTGCCGGCCTTACCAGCCCCGTTCGGACGCGGCGGAACTGCAGGACGGCCGCTATCGCTGCCCTTAAAGTGATTACCAGCCATAAAGAAATCCTCGCAATTGAGTCGCAATGAAAAAGTCCATAACGTTACTAGTTTATGGCATTTTGAGCATCGACAGCTAAACTCCAGACACGGACATCAATTGGCGAAAATGCGGCACAACACCTTTTCCGTCTTGGCAGCGGCGCCAGCTACACCGTGAGGAACATCATCACGATGATCATGGCAAAGCCGATAAGGTCGGTCGGCAAAAACACCGTGCCCAGCATAACGGCGCTGGTGATGGTCGCCGAGACGGGCTCCACGGTTCCGATGAGACTCGCACGCACCGAGCCGATGTCCTTAACGCCCTGCATATAGAGCATGTAAGCAAAAAACGAGCCGATAACCACGAACACCGCGAGCGCCTCGACGCCGGCAGCGTCGAGTGCCGGCACATGCGCCCAGGGCTGCACGAAGACACATGAGATCACGCCCGCCGTGAGCATTGCCGAGCCCGTGACGATGGGGCTGCCGTATTCGGGCAGGATCTTGGCGGGAATCACCGCCATACACGCGGCGCTGACCGCACACATAAGACCTGCTGCCAGGCCAAGCGGCGAGATATTCAGGCTGGTAGGGTCGCCGCCGGTGGCGATTAAAAAGGTTCCACCCAGAGCCAGGCCAATGCCGATGACTTCGCGAGTACGCGGCATGCGGCGATCGACCACGCAAGTGTAGCCCATGATGATGACCAGTTGCAGGCACTGGAGCACCGTCGCGGTTCCGGCGTTCGTCAGGCGCACGGCCGAAAGATAGCAAAACTGGTTGAACAGCAGGCCAAAGGCAGTAAAGAGCAGCAGCTGCTTGCGATCGGCGGGTGTGGTCCAGAGCTTAATCAGGCGCTCGCGGTCGCGCGTAACAACCACGGCCATAAAGAGTAGACCGGCGAGAATCTGACGCACGCTCATAAGCCACAAGGTGTCGACGTGGTAGGTATCGAACAGAAAGCTCGCGCTGGTGCCCGAGAAGCCCCAAAACGAACCGCCCACCAGCGTAGCCAAGACGCCCGTGATCATCTTGCGCGACGACGCATCGTTAAGGCGCTCGCGCCAGGCGCGACGGGTGTTGCGGCTGAGCTCGTCGGTGCCCTCGGGCACATCAATGTTCGATATATCGGTCATCGGCACCGAAGCCCCTGCGCCTTCGACCTGCTCGACACACTCTTTGCTCATTCCACTCCCCCGAAACAGCCTGGAAACAATTCGGCTTACCTTACCACGGCGAAGTCACCAGCTGGAGGCTTGTCCGCTTATCGGTGGGACAATTCCGCAGGCGTCTTTCCATAGCTCGATACCGCAATGGCCTTGCATTATGCGACAGCCAAATCGCGGCAGCAGACTCTTTTGAAATGGATATGACAAAGCCCCCGAATTCCACAATGTAAGCGATTTTTAAAAATGTTCTTGCCACCGAGTTTAGGCTCCGTTATATTATCCCTTGCGCACTTGCGCACCCTTGATCGGGCGTTTAGCTCAGGGGGAGAGCGCTTCCCTGACACGGAAGAGGTCAGAAGTTCAAATCTTCTAACGCCCACCAAATGTTCGCAGCTCAGAGGCTATGCCCTCTGGGCTGTTTTGTTTTATGTCGCCAAATCCGCTGGCAGCTCCAACCGCCCAACTGGCCAAAAGCCGACCATCTACTTGCCGATCTATCCATCGGTATAACCAATCAGTCCGCACCACAGCTTCTCGGCAAAACGCCACGATGTCTGCGCCCTGCGGTATCCTTGAGCCACTTGCACCTGCAGCACCAAGGAGCCGCCATGCGCACCGAGCTCGATGTCCCCTTTTCGCACAAAGAAGAAGCCAAGGCGCTGGGCGCCAAATGGGACCGGACCAAGAAGATCTGGTATGTACCCAGCGGCGTCAACCCCGAGCCCTTTGCCGAGTGGCTGCCCGGTGTTGACCGATCCGACCCCTCAGCGCCGTATATATATCTAGTACTGGGCAAGCGCGAGTGCTGGAAGTGTCACAAAGAGACCTCGGTCGCGGCCTTCGGCATTCCCTATCGAGCCGATAACGACGAGAGCATCGTCATCGCGCACGCGCCCAACGAAGCCGGGCACATTGCCATCGACACGGCCAACGCCAACGCACTCGCCATCGTGCCCGCTCTTGGCTGCGTGCCAGGCGAAATCCGCGACTACCTTCATAAGCGCTGCGGCTACAAGCCCGTAGGCGCGCGAGCCTCCAAAGCCCCGTCGCTCGGCAACACGTGCACCAGTTGCGACGCGCTGCAAGGCAGCCGCTATCTGTTCGAGGAGCCCTCGTCCCCATTTGCCCTCACTGCCATCAACAAGCTGCCGGCACTGGAGTTTGTGCGCGTCGAAGTTGCCGGCGTCTTTGGCGTCCCGGCCGCGCGTACCGACTTTGACCAGGCGCTCTTTACCTGGGCACGCGACCATCACGCCGAGTTCCACAGGCAACTCGGTGAGGGGATTTATTTGTAGGGGCAACATCGAGGTATCGAGGAGCAGGGACTGATTGTTAAATAATCTCGAAACGCTACAGCCCCAGAATATGCTCCAGGTAGCCCTTGTTGAACCAGAACGATTGCTTCGTCATCCAACGGCCGTCGGGCAGTTCGTAAGCATTCCTTGCGATGTCACCGATCTCTGTTCCATCGGCAAACTTGTAAGCCGCTTTTGACGTATGCGGACGAACGTGAACAATTGGGTTGTCCGCCATACCGGGCAGATTGTTAGTCACTTTGAGCTTTCCGCTCGCATCCCGATACGGATTGAGTTCAACGCCCTCACGTATTACCTTTCGCGTCTCGTCCCAACAAGCTTTCACAGGACCTTCGATTTCGTTTTCTCCCATCGCCCAGAACAAACAACGGTCGAGATGCAGCACGCCATCGTGGTCCTCACGGAACACAACAAAGAAGAAGCGATTGGTCTCAAGGCACGCATGAAGAGGCGACGTCTCCCAGTCTTCTTCAATCAAACACTTGAACTCAAACGGCGGGAACGACATAGCCTGCTCGATGTGCCCCTTGTTGTTAACTCGAACAGTTCGAACAGAAATGCCTGCCTTGACAAATTCCTCGGCAGCATTGTTTTTGATTCCGAGCATGCGATAGACGAGTGTTGTCCACTGCGCTTTATTGCCCGTGTACTCCAGCCCGTATTGCTCCGCAATCTGGCGATCAGTTTCGCCATAGTGTTGCTCGATCAGTCCAGTTGCGTAGCTTTCGAAATCAATGGACTCGTCGTCGCCTCGAACGATGCTCTCGCCGATACGCGGGGCACCGAGAACATAGGCGTGAAGCACATAGTCCATGTACGAGCGTTTGAGAGAAAAGGCGCGACGCTTCGCGCGACGGCGTTCAATCTCGCCCGTATCGGTATTGAAGTACTCGTAGTACTGGTCGACCCACATTGTCGCTTCGGTTGCGCCCTTTGTGCAGGCGCCCAAGTAGGTGGTCATGCCCTCCGACAGCTCGTCTGCGCGACCATCCTGAATGTACGAAATGATTTTCTCGTAGTCAGCGCGAATGATCTTCATATCCTCTTCGGGCAGACGAACCATGACTGCACGCTCAATGCGCTGGTCGTATTTGTCGATGGAGCGGTCACGGCCGTAATAAATCAGCAGGATATTGCTGAGCTTGGTCTTGAGATGCGAGCTGTCGTAGTCGAGCGAAACGGGACGGTCGTAGGGGATCATCGTCAAGACAAGACGTTCACCGGCAGATTTACGACCGTCTTTAAGTACGTCAAAACACGTTGCCTTGAGCTCGACACCCGCCTCGGGAAAGTCCGGCCGGTCGTCGCTGTTGGCCTTGTAGCCAAAGTAGCGCTCCTCGATAAGAGTACCCATACCGCCTTTGTACTTTTTGGAGCCAAAGTCCTTGGGCGCACTCTCCCCTTCCGGCGCAATACCGAGCTCGAGAATATCGCGGAACGTCATGCCATCGAGATTGGCAGCATAGCGCTCGATGCTTGAGGGGTCAGAAAAATCAGTATCGTCAAGCATGCGCTTGAAGTCGAGGTGCTTCTTGGACATGGCAAATCCTCTCGAAATAAGACATGATCTAATATGTATGCTACTGTAAATTCGGGTTATACCGTGAAGATCCCCTAGGGGATCTTCCATTTGCAACCCGATTTCTGTACCCTTGATCTTTGCATTTGCAGCGATTTGAGGGAGTGAGTATGTCAGAGGTCAAAATCGCCGAGCTTTTTGCTGGCGTCGGCGGATTCCGTTTGGGCCTCGAAGGCTACGCTGACCCTCGTTATCCAGATTTCTACATGAAGCCCGCCGGGCCCTTTCGCACCATTTGGGCCAACCAGTGGGAACCGCCCGGAACCAAGGCGCGTCAGTTTGCGGCACGTTGTTACATGGACCGCTTTGGCGAAGATTCCGTTGTCAACGAAGATATCAATAAGGTCTTGGAGCAGGCTGAAGCCGGCGAAATTAAAATCCCCGACGTGCAAATGGTCGTCGGTGGCTTCCCTTGCCAGGACTACTCTGTTGCACGCCCGCTCAATCAGGCGCACGGCATCGAGGGCAAGAAGGGTGTCCTGTGGTGGGACATCTATCACTTCCTCGAGATGAAGAAGCCGCGCTTCGGTCTCTTTGAGAACGTTGACCGTCTGCTCAAGTCGCCCGCGTCACAGCGCGGTCGCGATTTCGCCATCATCTTGAGCTGCCTTGCCGACCTCGACTACACCGTCGAATGGCGCGTCGTTAACTCTGCAGAATACGGTTTTCCCCAGCGTCGCAAGCGCGTTTACATCTTCTGCGAGAAGAACGCCGGCAAGGTTAATCTTGTCGATCGCATGCACAATGGCGTCATGGCTAAAGCCTTCCCCGCCATCTATCCCGACGAGATGTCCGAGCTCGACGTTTTGCCCGACCCCTACGAGAACTCAACTCGTTTTGGCGTCGGCCAAAAGACCTCTCAATTCAAGAATGCTGGCGTCATGCAGGGCTGTCATGTTCTGACCTGCGACTTTGCCGAGGACTATCACGGTGAGCGCCATGTGCTTGGCGACGTGCTTGTCGACGAGGCTGATGTCCCGGAGCAGTTCTACATCTCCGACGAAAAGCTTCCCGACTGGCGCTACCTTAAGGGCAGCAAGCGCGAAGAGCGCACTAACAAAAAGACAGGCTTTACGTACACGTATTCCGAGGGAGCCATGAGCTTCCCGGATGCCACCGACAAGCCGAGCCGCACCATCCTCACAGGAGAAGGCGGCACGGGAGCGAGCCGCTTCAAGCACGTCATCGAATGTCCCGATGGTCGTTTCCGCCGTCTTGTTCCCGACGAGCTCGATCAGCTTCAGGGATTCCCGAAAGGTTGGACCGATACGGGCATGACCGACGGCCATCGGGCCTTCTGCATGGGCAACGCACTCGTCACCGGCGTGCCCCATCGCATTGGCGAAGCTATGGTCGAAGTGTACAGCCTCTAAGGCAAGCAATCCGGAGCCGGCAGTTCACGCTGTCGACTCCGTTTTTCCACCCCACTTCCCTGTATACTGATGTAACACGTGTTTCATCCGGGCTTGTTGGGCCGGATTGTTCATGGGAGGGTCTTATGGCTGCTTCGAATCCGCCTAAGGGGAGCGTTTCTTCTTCGTCCATCAAGCCGGTTACGCGCAAGGCCGTGCGTTGCCAGCGCGAGGTCGCTTGGCTTGTCACGCAGGCGGCGGGCAGGCTCGTGGCGACCACTCAGGACGTCAACGCGCCTACGCCGAGCTTTGTGCTGGCAGCGGCGCTGGATTTCGTGCGCCAATTGGAGCTTGCCGAACAGGATGCCGGCGGCCACCTCGACTACCAGAATGTTATGGCGCCCGACCTGCAAACGTTCTGCCACATGGCCAAGTTGCCCGCCGCGCCCAATGCGCTTTCGGACGCAGGCTACATGTTTACGCTTTCGGGCGCGGACCTTATCCGCGACATCTATGCATACTGCAGCGAGCTCGCCGAGCGCCACGTCTTTGACGCGGCTGAAGTCAAACCGGGAAATGTCATCAAGCTGGTTCTTAGGCTGTTCTTGATGGACGGGTTCGGGGCCATGCCGGCGTAAGCCGAGTCTTCAGCATCACCGTCGACTGAGCAACAACCGCTTTACCTTAGTGGGCGCCAATTGAGGGTCGATTATTGGGTCGCCTCGTCCACTAACGCATTTATTCCACGCGCTCTGACAGTCGATACTTGCGGTTGCGGCTCGTCGCCGGCGCCGTGGGCTCAAGCTCGCCTTGAGCAATGAGCGCGTTGAC
>CAKURW010000035.1 GCA_934675795.1 uncultured Collinsella sp. | reverse complement strand
ATTGTAGACGAGAACGGGCGCGCCCCAAGAGAGGCACGCCCGTCAGGCGAAAGATTGTCCTACACCGCGGCGGGGCCATGTTCGCCGGTGCGGATGCGGATAACCTCCTCGGCCGGCTCGACCCAAATCTTGCCGCCTCCAACGGCACCGCAATCTTGGAAACGGCGCGGCAACGGACGCGAAACGAACGGGAAATACGCGAGCAAGGAAGCCGCAAACACGCCCGTCCCGGCTAGCGGCGGAACAGCTCGCGGGCTCGGTCGCGGAGGTCGGTAGCTCGGATGACGCCCTCGTAGCGGTTGATGCGCAAGCGCGGGAAGGCATTGAAGAAGCGCAGGTCGCGTCGGCTGAGCGACACGCTTGGCACCGGACGGCTCATGCGCTTGCCGGCAAGGCGACGACTGAGCGACGGACGCGGCATGTTCGGCGCGGCATCGGCCACGCGGCGGGCGGCAAGCGCCAGGCCGCGAGCACCATCCGCGATAAACGTCGGCATCGAAGCCTTCTCGCGCAGGGCATCGAGCGCGGCGTCGCCCAGCTCGGCCAGCCACGCGTTAACGGCACGGCTACGGATGTGCGTCTGTGCCACCGAGTCAATCGTAGAATCGGGAATGCGCTCGAGCATTGAGTCGGACGCGTCGGCAAGCGACTCGTTGATGCGGTCGGCAAGGTCGGCCCGGACGCGCTCCAGCTGATCAGACAGACGCCGCCAGCTCGCCAACGAGCACACCGCGTCGACCATCATCGCGACCGCGACGATAAAGGCGGACAGTCGCACAATCAGCACCGGCAGATGGCCAAGCAGCCCCAGCAATGCCGGCTCCACTAAACGGCAAATGCACAGTGCACCCAGGCCAAACGCGCAGGCCCAGTACAGGCAGATGCGTCCGTGCAGGTTAAACGGCAGATGCGAGTAATCCCAAAACCGGGCACCCGTCGTTTTTTCCAACAGCACGCCCACGCTATATTCGATCACGCTGCATACGAGCGCGGCAGCGACAAACTGGCTCGAGGCGTCTGGGATTCCACGCAGCAGCAACCAGCACGCAATGCCGCCCGCACCGTAGATGGGACAACACGGCCCTAGCAAAAAGCCGCTGTTGGCAAAGCGTCCGTGGTTGAGCATGGCGCAGACTGTCGACTCCCATACCCAGCCGCAAAAACCGTAGAAGGCAAACGAGAGTACCAGCGCCGAGAGCGGACAGGCGGCAAGCGTCGCGCCGTCAAATGCCATGCCGATCGCGGTTCCCACCGTCTACCCACTCCTCTTTTCGTTCGATTCGCTGCTCACGTCATCGTCCGCCCTGTCTTTGCGCGGCAGACGGCCGGCAATCGTCTCGCGCAGCGCGCACCATTTATCTGCCAGGCACACAATCCATGCCTCGCGACACGTCGGCGGCACCGGTACCAGCGGAAACATATGGCGCGCGATGATATTCCGCTCGCGCGACGTCAGCTCAAAATCCTCTTCGGCACGCGCCAGGGCAAAAAACGGATGCCGAAAGCCATGCAGTCGATGGCTTGGGTCGGGATCGTGCCAGTCATAGAGAAAGTAATCGTGCAGCAGGGCCCCGCGCAGCAGCGACAAGCGGTCGACGGAGATACCGACGCGGCCCAGGCGCTCGGCAAAGGACAGACTTGCCCGCGCCACCGAGGTCACATGCGTATACACCGTCACATCGCCATGCTGGATAAACTCGCGCGTCAGGTCCAGACGGCCCGCCTGTGCCAGTTGACGGGCAGCATGGTCTACTTCGCACGCGATTTTCTCGGCACGAACGGTATCGGACATGCGGCCTCCTTCCGGCGGCGCTCGGCGGCAAGCCACAGCCTGCACGCAATGAATAAAATCATCATGGAACTTATCAGTATGGCATCGGACAAAACGTTTTGCCCCACCAGTTGGCGAATTACCGCGCCGCCGTCACATATCAAACGCCAAAATGTGCGAGACTGTCTTGTGCAATTGTGCCGGCCGAGGGAGTGCCGGCGCACGATTCGCATGGAGTAACCCACAACGATGCTGCTTACGCAAACGACAACGCCCGAGGACGTCAAGGCTCTCGACCGCGCCGAGCTTCCGCTGCTCTGCGGCGAGATTCGCCACGCCATCCTCGAAAGCTCCGCCGCCGTCGGCGGGCACGTTGCCCCCAACTTGGGCGTCGTTGAGCTTACGGTTGCGCTTCATCGCGTGTTCAACTCCCCCATCGACAAGATTGTCTTTGACGTTTCGCACCAGACCTACGCCCATAAGGCGCTGACTGGGCGCGCGTACACTTATATCGATCCGGAGCGTTATGGTGAGGCTTCTGGCTTTGCCAATCCCGACGAGTCCGAGCACGACCTGTTCGCCATGGGTCACACCTCCACGTCGGTGAGCCTGGGCTGCGGCCTGGCGCACGCTCGTGACCTGGCGGGCGATACGTACAACGTCATCACCATCATTGGCGACGGATCGCTTTCGGGCGGCTTGGCGTTTGAGGGCTTTAACAATGCCGCCGAACTCGATAGCAACCTGATCATCATCGTCAACGATAACGACCAGTCCATTGCCGAGAACCATGGCGGCCTGTATCGCAATCTGGCCGAGCTGCGCGCCAGCAACGGTGCCTGTGAGCGCAACGTCTTCCGCGCGATGGGGCTCGACTACCGCTATCTGGACGCCGGTAACGATGTGTTGGCCCTCGTCGACGCGTTGCAGGAACTGCGCAATATCGATCACCCCATCGTGCTGCACGTCTCCACCGCCAAGGGCAAGGGCTTTGAGCCAGCCCAGAACGACCCGGAACGCTGGCACCACGTGGGTCCGTTTGACATGGCGACTGGGCGCAAGCTCTGCCCGGGCCATCCGAGCGAGCCCGCACCGCGCACCTATGCCGATATTACGGGCGAGGCGCTCAGCACCGCCATCGAGCGCGATTCGCAGGTCGTGGGCATCACGGCCGCCACGCCCTACATCATGGGCTTTACACCCGAGCTTCGCGCTGCCGCCGGCAAACAGTTCGTCGATGTGGGCATTGCCGAGGAACACGCCGTGACCTTTGCCACCGCGCTTGCGCGCTCGGGCGCCAAGCCAGTCTTTGGTGTGTACGGCACGTTTTTGCAGCGCGCCTACGACGAGCTGTGGCATGACCTGTGCCTCAACGACGCCCCCGCAACCATTTTGGTGTTTGGTGCGTCAATCTTTGGCACCACGTCCGAGACGCACCTTTCGTTCTTTGATATTTCCATGCTGGGCGGACTTCCCAACATGCGCTACCTTGCACCTGCCTGCATGGAGGAATATCTGTCCATGCTGAGCTGGTCGCTCGACCACCGCGAGCATCCCGTGGCGATTCGTGTACCGGGCATTGGCCTGGTGAGCCGTCCCGACCTTGCGCCTGCCGAAGACACCGACTACAGCGCCGTTCGCTACAACGTGGTGCGCCAGGGTCGCGACGTAGCCTTACTCGCGCTCGGCGATTTCTTTGAGCTGGGCGAGCGCGTGGCAAACCGTCTGACTGCCGAGTACGGCATCGAGGCCACGCTCGTCAACCCGCGCTTTACAACCGAGCTCGACCGCGAGTTCCTCGACAGCCTTGCCGCCGAGCATCGCGTTGTCGTCACCCTCGAGGACGGCATCTTGGACGGCGGCTGGGGCGAGCGCGTCGCGTGCTACTTGGCCTGTACGCCAGTGCGCACGCGCACCTTTGGCATCGCCAAGGGCTTTCCCGACCGCTACGACCCCAACGAACTGCTCGCGCAGAACGGCATGACGGTCGAGAATATGGCCGCCGAAGCCGTGAGACTACTCAACGAGTAAGAAAACCTCCGCAAGGGAAGCACCCCTGCGGAGGTTTTTATTTTCGCGACGCGATTATCTCGATCTGTAACATCTAGGGTCCGATTTTCCGTCTAACTGTTACAGATCGAGATAAGACATCTTAGTCCCAGACCTTTGTCTCAATCTGTAACAGATAGGGACCTTTTGGCCGTCCAGATGTTACAGATTGAGACATTCGAATTCCCCTGAAGAGAAAATCTCGATCTGTAACAGGTAGAACCCATTTCCTCGTCTAACTGTTACAGATTGAGACAAAGCAGCGAGACAGGCCACCGCATCTGCAAGAACCACCACAAAGGCGCCCGTCCCCTTTGTGGTGGTTTTAAGTCATGGTCGGCGCGAAAAACGAATAACCGTTCATACGCGATCTCCTTACTTATATATGTGTCGCGTTGCCGCCATTATAGCGACCGCCGCGAGCGACCACGCCGTCCGCGAAACGCCGTCTCAGCAGCAATAACCGACGTTTTCCCAGATAAAACCTACCAAAATAGACCTGTCCCTTTTTGGTAGGTAGAATAACCTATAAGACAAGTATGTTTCTGAGTTATTTCGTGTTGACCCATTTGAGCGGGATGGGGTATAACTCTACTCAACCGCTAGGGATTTTATTGAGAAAGGTGTTCTACCATGAGCAAGAACCTCTCCCAGCAGGTCGTTCTCGACCGCCGCGGCTTTGTCGCCGCCACCTTCGCAACCGTCGCCGGCCTTGGTCTTGCCGGCTGCTCCGACACCAGCGCCGAGGCCGACAAGGGTTCCGCCGCCGGCTCCTCCAAGAGCTCCGAAGATACCGAGGCTTCCACCACGCTCGACGCCAAGGCATTCGACAAGCTCGTCGACAACGGCCCCAAGGCCGATGACGACGCCATCGCTGCCAGCACCTGGGCCACGGCCGTTAAGGACGCCGGCGTCTTTAAGATCGGTGGCGTTCAGACCTCCACGCTCTTCTCCCTCCTCAACGAGAAAGACGGTCAGACCCGCGGCTTCGATGCCGGTATCGCACAGCTCCTGTCCAACTACATTCTGGGCGAGAACAAGGTCGAGATCACCCAGGTAACCTCGGACACGCGTGAGTCCGTCCTGCAGAACGGCCAGGTCGACGCCGTCTTCGCCACCTACACCATTACCGATGAGCGCAAGAAGCTCGTCTCCTTTGCCGGTCCCTACTACTACACGCAGCAGGCCATCCTGGTGCTCGCCGATAACGACGACATCAAGAGCGTTGACGACCTGGCCGATAAGAACGTCGCCGTCCAGTCCGGCTCCAACGGCCCCGCCATCCTGGAGGAGTTCGCCCCCAAGGCCAGCCAGCAGGAGTTCAAGACCGACGAGGAGGCCCGCCAGGCACTCCAGCAGGGCCGCGTTGACGCCTACGTCATCGATAACAACATGCAGCAGAGCGCCCTGGTCCGCGAGCCCGGTAAGTACAAGATCGCCGGCAAGCCCTTCGGCAGCAAGGAGCCCTATGGCATCGGCCTGCCGCTCGATTCCGACGGCGTCGCCTTCGTTAACGACTTCCTTAAGAAGATCGAGGACGATGGCACCTGGACCGAGCTGTGGCAGATCTGCATCGGCGACCGTACGGGCGACACCAATGTTCCCGAGCTGCCCGAGATCGGCGCCTAGGCAGCGAGCCTGGTAACGGCCGCAACGAAACCATACGGAAACGCACGATGTGCTTTATTGCGGTAAACTGTTTCCTCACTGAGTTGTCGGGGCTTCCGTACACACGGGAGCCCCTTTCCTTATCGGCAGGAGGTCCGCATGAGTCTCTCCGAGCTCTGGTCGCTCTATGGCCAGAACTATATCGACGCGCTGCTCGCAACCTGGGGCATGACGCTTGAGTCGTTTGCCATCGCCATGGTGCTGGCCGTCGCCGTCACCGTGATGCGCGTGTCGCCGCTCAAGCCGCTGCGCGTCTTTGGCGACCTGTATGTCCAGGTCTTCCGTAACATCCCCGGCATCGCGCTGCTTATCATCGTCGTCTACGCGCTGCCGCCGCTCAAGGTCGTCCTGCCCTACCGCACCTGCGTTATCGTCGCCACGGTCCTTTTGGGCTCGGCCTTTGGCTCCGAAAACTTTATGAGCGGCATCAACACCGTCGGCGTCGGCCAGGTGGAAGCCGCCCGCTCGCTGGGCATGAGCTTTAACCGTATCCTCGCCAAGATCGTGATACCGCAGGCACTGCGCTCAAGCGTGCTGCCCATGACCAACCTCTTTATCGCCGTCATGCTCACCACCGCGCTCGGCAGCCAGGTGCCGCTTAAGCCGCAGGAGCTCACCGGCGTGGTGAGCTACATCAATACCCGCTCGCTCGGCGGCGTCGCCGCGTTCTTCATCTCGGCGCTCGGCTACCTGGGCACGGCCTTTGTGGTGAGCCACATTGGCAACTACATCGATAAGAAGGTGAGGATCCTCCGATGAGCAAGCACTCCACCTCCGCGCTCACCATGCGCGATGCGCTCTACGAGGCTCCCGGCCCCAAGATGCGCGCCAAGATTCGCATCGGCACCGCCATCTCGCTTGTTGCCGTCGCCGCACTCGTCGTCCTGGTACTGCAGCGCTTTTATGTGACCGGTCAGCTTTCGGTCCACTACTGGTATTTCTTTACGCACCTCACCACCTGGAAGTTCTTGCTTGCCGGCTTTGAGGGCACCGTCAAAGTCGCACTCACCGCTGGCGCCATCGCGCTGGTGCTGGGCTTGGCCCTTATGCTCGGCCGCACGAGCGATATTAAGCCGCTGCAGCTGGTCTGCCGCGTGCTCACCGATTTCTTCCGCGGCGTGCCGAGTCTGCTGTTCATCTACTTCTTCTTTTTGGTGCTGCCCCAGTACAAGATCGCGCTGCCGTCGTTTTGGATGCTCACGCTTCCCGTCGCGCTCGCTGCAGCCGGCGTACTTGCCGAGATTTTCCGCGCCGGCGTCAACGCCGTACCGCGCGGGCAGGTCGAGGCGGCCCAGGCGCTCGGTCTCTCCAAGGCTAAAATCACCTTTAAAATCGTATTGCCGCAGGCTATTCGATTTATCATTCCGTCGTTGATTTCGCAGCTCGTGGTCGTAGTCAAAGACACCACCGTCGCCTACGTGGTGAGCTACCCCGACCTCATGCAAAACGCCCGCGTGCTCATTACCAACTACGATGCCCTCGTGTCGGTCTACCTGGTGATCGCGGTTATCTACATCCTCATCAACGTCGCGATCAACAAGGCCGCTGTCTACGTTTCGCACAAGACCGGCGCGACCATCATCCGCTAACGCTTTACCATTTCGAGTCATAAGGAGCCGAGCACCATGGCACAGAGCACTTCTTCTACCGGCAATCAGCCGCTGATTGAGCTCAAGCACGTCGATAAGCACTATGGCGATCTGCACGTTCTCAACGACATCAATCTCTCGGTCGACCGCGGTGAGGTCGTCGTTGTGATCGGACCCTCGGGCTCGGGCAAGTCGACCATGTGCCGAACCATCAACCGCTTGGAGACCATCGACTCGGGCGAGATCCTCATCGAAGGTCAGCCGCTTCCGCAGGAAGGCAAAGACCTTGCCCGCATGCGCGCCGAGTTGGGTATGGTGTTTCAGCAGTTCAACCTGTTCGCACATATGACCGTACTGCAGAACGTCATGCTGGGGCCGGTCGACGTGCTGGGCGTCTCCAAGGATGAGGCTCGCGAGCGCGCCATGGACCTACTGGGCCGCGTGGGCGTTGCCGAGCAGGCCGATAAGGTGCCCGCACAGCTCTCGGGCGGCCAGCAACAGCGCGTGGCCATCGCCCGTTCACTCGCCATGCAGCCCAAGGCCATGCTCTTTGACGAGCCCACAAGTGCCCTTGACCCCGAGATGATCAACGAGGTGCTCGAGGTCATGGTGCGCTTGGCGCAGCAGGGCATGACGATGATCGTCATCACGCACGAGATGAACTTTGCCCGCCGCGTGGCCGACCGCGTCGTGTTTATGGCCGAC
Organism: uncultured Collinsella sp.; assembly: GCA_934675795.1. Taxonomy (GTDB): domain Bacteria; phylum Actinomycetota; class Coriobacteriia; order Coriobacteriales; family Coriobacteriaceae; genus Collinsella. The sequence continues at coordinate 11,262 of CAKURW010000035.1, read as the reverse complement.
GGCCAGATCGTGGAAACCGGCACGCCCGACGAGTTCTTCGACCACCCCCAGACCAAGCGCGCCCAGGACTTCCTCAACTCCATCAAGGGCCACTAGCCCAATTGCCACGCGGGCAAATTCATCACCAGCGTTTGTCCCGCGCCACCCCTATGCCATGTCCACCCGGATTCGAAAGCCGCGCCCATGATCGGAACACGTACTTCCTCGTCCTATACCCCGCACGTCGACGTTGCCCCCGCCGACCGTCCGCTCATCCTCGTCGCGCCGCGTTGGGAAGAGGCAAAACCGTTTTTGAGCGAGACGCTCTCCCCCAACGAGGAAATCGCAAGTGTCTTTGTCGATGCCATCCTTGCCGCCGGTGGCCTGCCGCTGCAGATGTCTATTACCGAAGACGTCGATGTTATCCGGCATTACGTCGATATCGCCGACGGCATCGCCATTCCCGGCGGCCCGGACGTCAACCCCAAACGCTGGGGCGACGAGCGTCCTTACGACCCCACGCTGTGCTGCGAGATTCGCGACCGTTTTGAGTTTAAGCTGGTTAACGAGGTGCTTCGCGCCAAGAAGCCGCTCTTTACCACCTGCCGAGGCACGCAGCTGCTCAATGTCGCCACCGGCGGCACCCTGTGCATGGACGTGCCGAGCCTGGGTGCGCGCGAGGGCCGCACGCAGTGGCGCCATACCCACGTGCTCAACGATCCCGTGCACCCCGTCGAGGTCGTGCCGGGCTCGCTGCTGGAGCGCGCGGTTGGCGGGCACAGGCTGATCCAGACCAACTCGGCACATCACTGCTGCGTCGACCGTCTGGGTAAAAGCACGCGCTTGGTCGCCAAGGCAACCGACGGCGTTCCCGAGTGCATCGAGGTCGAAGGCCAGCCATTCTGCCTGGGCGTGCAATGGCATCCTGAGTACACCTGGCAGACGCTCGAGACCGACTTTAACCTGTGGAAGTCGTTTGTCGAGGCAGCGGCCAAGGTAAAGCAGGCACGCTAGCTCGCAAATCACACAGGCTTAAACCTTCCATGCTAGGGGGGGCGGACACCAGCCACGGTGCCCGCCCCCCCTGTATTTGGTATGCTCGGTATGATTATCCCTCACAAACAATCAAAGAAATCTCGACCGCAATCGGTCGACTGTAAAGCAGATGGCAAAAACGCTTGCTACGTTTATTAGGCAGTCAATTAAAATCGAAACGCATTGACCATCCCCCAACGGGGTCACGCCGCAAATCCACATGAGCATCGAGGACGGAAGCGGAAGCATGGAATTGGCCCCGAGCTGTATGTAGATCGCTATGACGTTGACAAGCAGCAGCATGCCAATCGGACCGAAGCCGGACCCAAAATAGGAAACAACGATTACGCAAGAAACCACGTATGCAAGGCAGGCGGCGGCAGCAAGAACAAGTCGATAGCAACATACATGCAGGTTGAAATACTGTTGAGCATCTAAAACGATCGCGCAGTTAAGGCAGTACAAAACGACAGTCGACAGGATAAACGCGCCCAAAAGGGCAAAAGAAGACAGCACCACTCGCGCAACGATAGCGCACACACGCTTCCCTCCCCGAGCCTCCGACAACCCCCACGGTTCCTCAATAAAGCCCGAACTGACAAAGCGCGGCACAATGCAAGCCGCGATGAACGGAAAGAACAATGCATGAGCCAACGGGGCTACGTTGAACAGCAGACCGCGAAAAACCTCTGCATTACCAAATAGAAGGACATCCTCTGCCGATAGCCGAAGCGTCGGGTCTGGGAAAAAGCCTAAGAAACTGTTCTCACGGAGGCTACAGAACCACATCGGGAAAGAACTAAGCTGCAATACCACCATGCACGCATAAATTACCAGGATTAAGGCGTACGTCCATTTGCTCACATGCTTCAATTCTGAATGAAGGAATCTTCTAGTCTGACGAGCCATTGAGCACACCCCCAGTACGAAAGCTCACGAGAGCGTAAATCAATACCGATAGACAGCTGGCTGCCGCGCCATATCCCAGAAGCGTCAGCTGCCCCATATCGCTATACCCAAGGGCACATCCGACTCCAAGGTACGGCCCCGGAAGAAAGAAAATCCATCGCAAGGACGGTATGGGCGTCTGAAGGTAAGTTCCGTAGAGCGTCAAGCTCATGACAAATCCAATAATTATCGCAGCCCCGCTCAATACAGCGCTGCCTGTAATCCGATAGATGGCCACCGTCTCCAGCGCAATCGATATCACCAATACGGCGTTAACCATCATTGCGGGCAAAAATGCAGCCAGCATGCTATGCGCATAGTTTTGCCCTCCACGTGTTATCGCTATTGCAAACAGAAGAAGGCAAAGCACGCTATATGCTGCGCCAATTATCGAAGCAGACGAAAGTACATGTGCCAGAGCCCCGTTAAAGCGGGCAAGACCTCTTGCTGAAGAAATTCGGCATCCCTCTTCATAGCCGCGCTCCTGTAAAATCGCCAGGCAAACGATGAGCGGAACGAACAGAGAGGTGCCGGCAAAAGCACTGCGCACAAGGGACTCATCGGGTGCAGAAGGATCGATTACATTCCAGCAGAAACCAATATCCTCCCCAAAAACGCTATTGCCAAAGGCGAGCAACGTTGTTCCGTTTTTTAGAAAGATGCCGAAGAGAAGGCCGAACGCCAGCATAAGCGCAAGACCAAACTTCGCCGGAAACATCCTGTGCAAACGCATCATATCTGCCTTTATGGGATGGATCGCCCGCTTCATAGCGAGACCGCCTTCATCAAGCGCCTGTAATACTCTTTTAGGGACGACGCCTCATCCCTTATGACGTCCATCGATTCCTTTTTTAGCAGTTCGCCGTCATGAATAAACAGGCAGCTTGTTGCAACCGATGCCAACTCATCCAAATCATGACTAGAGATGAGCATGGTCTTACCCTGCTCTCGATTCAATCGACCGATAAGGGCCCATATACTCTCGATGCCCAACGGATCCAATCCATTTGCCGGCTCATCGAAAATTAGTACGTCGGTGTCGCCCAATAAAGCCGTAACTATATCCAGTCGCCGTTTCATTCCCAGAGAAAAACTGCTCACGCTCTTTTTCTCATCGACGTCCAGCCCGACTTGGCCCAAGACGCGAGGAACCTCACGTTTCTCATCGAGCCCCCATTCCGCACATCGGATCCGAAGATTCTCAGCCGCACTGAGGGATTGGTATGCTCCGCAGGAATCTGGCACATAGCCGACACGCGTCCGCATCAGGCTCAGCTCTTTTTTCGACTTGCCCCCAAAGAGCTCCACGCTCCCCGACGACGGCTCGCAGAGGCCCAAGACGATTTTAATAAGCGTGCTTTTGCCCGCACCGTTTGCACCAACAAGGGCAAGGAGCTCAGACTGATGCACCTCGAAGGAAACGTCATGCAAAACGCGCCGTTTCCCGTAGCGCTTTGACACCTTTGATAACTTTATCGCTGATGTGTTCATTGGCCTCCCTTCCTGCTCGATAGCAAAACTGATCATATCGTTTCTTCTTTCCTTTATCGTTTTTTCTAGTTGTTATTGTTTTTCGATAACTCATATTTGTCAAGATAATCTAAAAGAAAGAACCCGTGTTAGACACGGGCCCCTTTACGCTGATATTTCGTTATAGTTGTTCGCTTTATGCTACTCGTCGCTCAAATCTACAGCAAAGACTGATGTCGGAAGCGACGCCTCGTTGCCTCCGCCATCCCGCATCTGTCTCACGACATTTTTTGCACGCTCGACAATAAGCTCCTCAAGCTCTTTCTCGCTCACACGCTGAATAATATCTCCCGGTTGACAATCAAGCTCATCACAGATATCGAGAAGAGTCTTTAGGCGAATAGCTTTTATCTTTCCGTTTCTCAGCTTTGAAATATTAGCCGGAGTATGCCCCGTCGCCCGAATCAGATCAGCGCTGGTCTTTCCGGTCTTAAGCAGCTGCGTCTCAAGCTCGATGATGAGATAGCTCATGCTTCCTCCTACACAAGCTCGTCAGACTGCTTTTGGAGCAGCGAGGCATAACTCCAGATCACCGAGATACACTGACAGACAGCCGCGCCGATAAGCGACCCCGCATCAAAGGCAACGCCTTGGCAAATCTCAATAACGAAGGAATGAGGCACGACGTAAAGCTCCAGCCCACCAATGGTAAGATTGACCGATCCGTAGGCACCAATAAGCGAAACCGCGGCGTTAACAGCAAAGGCAAGCGCAAGAACACGGATAAGCCGCACATGCGTCTTGGTAAAGGGCGAGACGCCTCGCGAGATGTTACGGCTGATTCCGCACAGAACGACAAGCGAAATACCCACGACGAGTGCCAGGCACAGTCCGCTTGGGATAACGATGCACCCGCCATCGAGAAGCGTCACGACGCCGAAAGAATCGACAGAAGCAACGTTTGCAACCGCATACCAGATCACGTAAACAACCAACGCGGCAAAAGCGACGAGCATCCCTGCAAAAACGGCTGCCATGCAAAAGCCAAGCTTCCTGATATTTTCGCCCGCTTTGGCCATACGCTGAACGCTGTTAGACATACACTCACCCTCATCGACTCTATCGTTATTCGAACAGTTTATCGAACAACGATATTGATTGCATGCGGAAAGCCCCGCCAGTGCGCATAGGCCATTTACTAACCCGGAGGGGTGAGCGTGGATTATTGGACACATATCGAACGAGAGTGGATAATCTCCCACTTTGAGGCCGCCACCGGGCCTAAAACGGGAGATTATCCACTCTCATAGTCATTGGGGACGCCCTTTTATGTCTACATCAACGGACTCTGGGCGGCACAAGGCCTGCAAGCCCTTACTCAGCCGCCTCGCGCAGGGCCGACATCGTAGCCGCATACTGCTGCCGTAGCGCATGTATCCCATCACGGGCGCCGTCAACGGTATCGGCATCGCGCAACGCCTCGGTCACCACAACCGCCGGCTAGTACAGATTGTCGAACCCCAGGTTCTGGCTCACGCCCTTGAGCGTATGCACGGCCATAAACGCACTCTCGGCGTCTCCTGCCGCAATAGCGGCCTCAAACTTGTCCATGCTCTCGTCATCCAGGAACTTAAGGGCAAAGCGGGCGAGCATCTCCTCGCCCATCAGCCGAACGGATGCGCCATCGTAATCGGCGCCGATCTTCTCATACGCCTCACGCATGGAAATCATGGATTAAAACTCCTTTGGTCAAACTAAATCGTGGGAAACGCGACAACGTCGGCGGGGCGTGCCAACGTCTCGGCAATTTGGTCTTGCACCTCGAGCAAACAGTCGAGCAGCAACGGGTTAAAGGTGCCGCACTTACCGTCCAGAATCATCTTGATCGCTTCCTCGTGCGGGATAGCGTCCTTGTACACGCGCACGCTCGTCAGCGCATCGTACACGTCGGCCACCGAAACCACCTGTGCGGCAATGGGAATTTCGTCTCCCTTAAGGCCATCGGGATAACCCTTGCCGTCCCAGCGCTCGTGATGCCAACGCGCAATCTGGTACGCATATTCCATAAGCGCATTGCCGGCGTGATGGCTACCCAGCTCACGCAGCATGTCGGCGCCGATCGTGGTATGCGTCTTCATAATCTCGAACTCCTCGGGCGTAAGGCGTCCGGGCTTGTTGAGAATCGCATCGTCAATCGACATCTTGCCGATATCGTGCAGCGCCGAAGCCAGGGCAATCGTGGAGCGTTCCTCATTGTCGAGGGAGATCGTGCCGCTACGCTGGACCAGACAGCCAAGCAGCAGCTCGGTCAGCTTCTCGATGTTCGTAACGTGCCTGCCGCTCTCGCCATTGCGAAGCTCCATGACGCCGGCCATGATGTCGATGAGCATGCGACTGTTCTTGACGCGCTCGTTGTACTGCTGGGACAGCAGGCTCGTCAGGCGGCGCTGTTTGGCGTATAGGCGGATGGTGTTGCTTACACGGCGGCGCACGACACGGGAGTCAAACGGGCGGTTGATATAGTCCGAGGCGCCCAGCTCGTACGCGCGCAGAACCATATCATCGGAATCTTCGCTCGAAATCATGATGACAGGCAGATTGTCGATACCCGATCGGCGCGACAGATCGGCCAGTACCTCAAAGCCGCTCGCGCCCGGCATGACAATATCCAGCAGCACGAGCGACAACTCATCGCCATAACGGTCGACCATATCGAGCGCCGTACGACCGTTATCGGCCTCGAGGATGCAATACTCGTCCTTGAGCATCTCGCTGAGAATGGCTCGGTTCATCTCGGAGTCATCGACGATAAGCACCGAAGGCTTTTCGCTTTGGAAGGCCTCGATGGAATCGCCATCGGTCACGACCGTACCGGCTTTTGCCTTGGCACGGCTCAGTAACTGGACAGCGCGGCCAACGCCCTCATCGACCGTCTCGCCATGAATGCGAACGCCACCAACACATGCCGTCAAGCTCACGTGCTCATGGCCCGGAATAATCGTGGAATGGACGGCATCGGATACCTGACGCAGACGACAGGCAAAGTCATCGGAGGGAATATTGGGCATGACAGCTACAAACTTGTCGCAGCCATAGCGCACAAGTTCGTCAGTCGAACGAATACCGCTGCGTATGGCTGTTGCCACAGCACCGAGCGCAAGGTCGCCGGCATGGCGGCCACATGTATCGTTGAAGACCCTAAAATCATCAAGGTCGATCACCGCCACGCCAGCCTTCATGCGGGCGCTACGAAGCTTTTCTTCGTAATATCGGCGATTGCGCACATTCGTCAGCACGTCGGTGTAGACAAGGTCCTCTTCTGCAGCCTCTTGCCCATCGATCGGACGCACCATCAGCAAGACATGAGGCTCGCCCTCGACCTTTAGAGGGCGCAGACGGGCGCGGTACTCAACACCATCGTTGAGCAGTTGCTCCGACACCTCATCGGAATCTGTCAAGGCCTCAAGACTCGACTGACGCAGACAAGGGCAGCGATCGCCGGCGAGCAGGCAGTTAGGCTCGCTCTTAATCTGATCGGCCGACAGCAAACGTACCACGGGGTAGGTCCTTGCGACACGGGCGACCTCGGCGGCAGCCTCCTCGTCGGTTAGATTGACCTCGTGATTATTGAGCATACGGGGCCCTTTCGATAGTTTCGCATGGAGCGGTGGGTTCCAAATGTTACAAGTGTAGCACCTTGTCGATGCAGGTAGGCACGTGAATGCTGTTACATTTTTATGAGTTGGCAGACGGCGCAATTGAAGCCGCAAACGTAAGGTTTTGAGCGCATTTGTTAACACGGCCGAAACGTTTGCGGATGAAGCCTGCTTTAGCCATTGCGGGTGTTAGAGCCCCAGGATGCCACGGACAGCCCGGGCAGCCGCTGCCGGGCGATCGCGCAGACCGTTATGCGCGCCCGGGATCGTCACGAGAGGGCAATCGAGATATTCGGCAGCCGCTCGCGTGCCAGCCTCGCGGGGCGTGCCAATCGAGAGCTCGCCCAGGAGCACGGCGGCCACCGTTTTTGACGCGCGAACGCTATCCCAATCGGGAACGCAGGTCATAGTAATCCCGTATTCGTTTGCCATGAAACTGCGGCCGTTGCGCAGGGCATGCTTGGCTTCCGCTTCGGTCGTTCCAGGAGCCTCGGGGTCCAAGTCGCCGAGGGCTCCCAAGAAAAGCCGGAGCGCCCTTGAAACCTTTCCAGCCGCAATCATATCGAGCAAAACCGGAGCTGCGCCCATACCGACGCCTTCGGCCGACACAGCCGGCTCATGCAGAATCGCACGGGCGACGAGATGGGGTTCGGTGCGAAGAAGCTCAAGCGCCACCAACGTACCGGCGCTATGCGCAAGCACATTTGCCGGAGCGCCAACGTGTTCGATCACGGCTTGCAGATCGGCGGCCTGAGCGGCAAGATCATAGCTGCCGTCTGCCGCATCGCTGCTGCCACCACAGCCGCGGCGGTCGTAGGCAATTACGCGGTAGTTGCGACTGAGCTCACAAGCGATGCTGTCGAAAAATGTGCCGTCGACACAAGCGCCGTGCACGCACACCAAGGCAGGAGCATCAGGCGACACATCCGGGTCGACATATTCGCGACAGGCAATCGTGGTGCCCGCATTCTCGACCGTAAAATCCATGTTGTGCCCCCATCATCAATGCCCATCCAGTTGCACGTCAGTACGGTTGGATGGACCCGCATTGCCTTACGCCTTGTTAACAGATTAACTGTACCCGACCCGAGACTTTTCATGGCACGGCATCATGAGCGACGTGAAAAAACGAAACTTGTAAAGCAAGAGCCCGCACCTTGCTTTGGAGCCGATGCTATGCTTAGGCACAATTGTCTTGAGGAGCATATGCCTATGTCTACGTTTTTGAATGCCAGCCCCATCTTTGGGCCCGTTCGCAGCCGTCGCCTTGGTCTCTCGCTCGGCGTCAACATGATGCCGGCCAGCGGCAAAATCTGCACGTTCGACTGCATCTACTGCGAGAACGGCCTCAACGCCGAGCGCCCCTGCCATGAGCCGTATAACACGGCTGCCGTGGTACTCGAAGCGCTCGAGGCAAAGCTGCGCGAGATGGCAGCCGAGGGCGAGCTCCCCGATGTAATCACCTTCGCAGGCAACGGTGAGCCCACCGCCGCACCGGAGTTTCCACAGGCCATCGCCGGCGCCGTCGCGCTGCGCGATCAGCTAGCCCCCAACACCAAGATTGCCGTGCTTTCCAACGGCACGCGCGCCGACCAGCCCGCTGTGCACGATGCGCTCATGATGGTCGACGACAACATTCTTAAGCTCGATACCGTCGACCCGGCGTTTATCCAGCTGCTCGACCAGCCCGTTGGCCCCTATGACGTCGAGCACCAGATCGAGACGTTCGCAGGCTTTAACGGTCATGTCATTATCCAGACGATGTTTTTGAGCGGTGAGTACCGGGGCAAGTCCCTCGATAACACCGGCGAGGAGTACGTCGGCCCTTGGCTCGCGGCGCTCGAGCGCATTCGTCCGCAGGAGGCGACCATCTACACGGTGGCACGCGAGACGCCGGTCGCCGGCCTTGCCAAAGCAGCGCCCGAGGTGCTCGACGCCATTGCCGCGCGCGTCCAAGCCCTCGGCATTCCCTGCCAGGTGAGCTACTAGCAAAACCACGCAGCGGCTAGTGTCAGCCATCCCGCTCCATCAGTTGCGGTGATATAGTTCCTATTTGTGCTGTTAAACCGCTTAAATCGGAACTATATCACCGCAACTTTTATGGACGCGTGGGTGGGCTATACTAGCTGCGGATGAAAGGAAGTTAGCCATGTTTGACAATGGACCCGTGCCCGGCCGCAACGACGCTTGCTGGTGCGGCAGCGGCAAAAAATATAAGAAATGTCACAGCGCCTTCGACGAGCGCCTCGAGCGCCTGTGGGAGGAGGGCTGGGAGGTTCTGCCCCGCACGCTCTACAAGACGCCCGCCGATATCGAGGGCATCAAGCGCTCCGCCGCCATCAACGTGGGCGTGCTCGACTACGTAGGCGAGCACATCGCCGCGGGCATGACCACCAACCAGATCGACCAGATGATCTACGACTACACCGTCGAGCACGGCGGTACGCCGGCAGACCTCAACTACGAGGGCTACCCCAAAAGCGTGTGCACCTCGATCAACGATGTGGTCTGCCACGGTATCCCCTGCGATACGGACGTGCTGCACGAGGGCGACATCATCAACGTGGACTGCTCCACGATCCTAGACGGCTACTTTAGCGACTCGAGCCGCATGTTCTGCATCGGCGAGGTCTCGGCCGACCGCCAGCGCCTGGTCGACGTCACCCGCGCCAGCGTGGAGGCGGGTCTGGCAGCCGTCAAGCCATGGCTGCCGCTGTCCGTGATGGCCGAAGCCGTGCAAAAGACGGTCGAGGACGCCGGTTTTAGCGTGGTGCGCGAGTACGGCGGACACGGCATCGGTAAGGAGTTTCACGAGGACCCGTTTGTGGGCTTTACCACCGAGGCACCCGATGTGGACACCATCATGGCTCCGGGCATGGTCTTTACCATCGAGCCTATGGTCAATGCCGGAGCGCCCGACATCAAGATCAGCAAGGGCGACGGTTGGTGCGTGCGCACCAAGGACGGCAGCGATTCGGCCCAGTGCGAGGTACAGCTCTTGGTGACCGAGGACGGCTACGAGCTGCTGAGCTGGTAACCGTGGATGCGCCGGATGCTGACGGGCACGCTCGTCTTGCATCCGGCGGTTTTATTTGAACGTTTTGCCTGATAAAACCTGCCAAAATAAACCTGTCCCTTTTTGGCAGGTCGAGCGGAGAGGACTGCTTGTGAACATCCTGGTTTTGCTGCCCGTCAACGACCGCCATCGCGCAATTCTTGAGTCGAGTGCTCCGGGCGAGAACTTTTTCTACACGAGTGCCGACGCCGCCACGCGCGAGCAGGTCGCCAACGCCGACGTGATCTTGGGCAACATCGACCCTGACATGCTCACGGCATGCGAACATCTCCAGCTGTTGCAATTGCAGACTGCCGGCTATGACGATTACTTAGCCGCCGGCACCGTGCCAGCCGACGCTAAGCTTTCCTGCTCGGTAGGCGCCTACGGCCAGGCCGTGAGCGAGCATATGTTTGCCATGGTCCTTTCCATGATGAAGCGCCTGCCCGGCTACCACGACTTGCAGCGCGAGCATCGCTGGGAGGACTTGGGCCCGGTCACCTCGCTCAAAAACGCCAACGTGCTGGTGCTGGGCGCGGGCGATATCGGCGGCCACTTCGCCACGCTCTGCCGCAGTATGGGTGCGCACGTCCGCGGCATCAAGCGCCATCCGCTCGTCTACCCCATTGTGTTTGAGGACATGGACGGCATGGACGCCCTGCCCGAGCGCCTGGCCGAGGCCGACGTCGTCGCAACCTTTATGCCCAGCACACCCGAGACCCGCGGTCTGGCGAACGCCGAATTCTTTGCCGCGATGAAACCGGGCGCTTTCTTTGCCAACGGCGGCCGCGGCGACCTCGTGGTTGCTGACGACTTGGTTGCCGCCCTGGAGTCGGGACATCTTGCCGGCGCCGCGGTCGACGTCACCGACCCCGAGCCGCTGCCTGAGACAAGCCCCCTGTGGGATGCGCCCAACATGCTCATCACACCGCACGTCTCCGGATGGTTCCACCTGGAGGCTACGCTCAACAACGTGGTCGACATCGCCGCGGAGAATCTGCGTCATCTACAGGCGGGCGAGACGCTTCGCTGCTGGATCGAACAATCAGAACCACCCTTAAAAAGGGTGGTTTGCTCTTAGGGTATAACCCACGGGCTCCGGGCTCGCGTCTAAAGGCG
>CAKURW010000034.1 GCA_934675795.1 uncultured Collinsella sp. | reverse complement strand
ATCGGCCTCGCTGTGATCTACGGCGCCATGAGCCTGTTCTGGTTCGTGGGCGTCCACGGCCCCTCGATCGTCGAGCCTGCCATCGCCGCCGCCCTCGTTGCCAACATGACCGACAACCTGGCTGCGTTCCAGGCCGGTCAGCACGCTTCCGCTGTTCTGACCCAGGGTGCCCAGTACTTCGTCGTCTGCATGGGCGGCACCGGCGCCACGCTCGTCCTGGTCTTTATGTTCTGCTTCCTGGCCAAGTCTCAGGAGATGCGCGCTGTCGGTAAGGCCGCCATCGTCCCGGTCTGCTTCGCTGTCAACGAACCGCTGCTGTTCGCCGCACCCATCGTGCTCAACCCCGTCTTCTTTGTCCCGTTTGTCTTTGCCCCGATCGCCAATATCTGGATCCTCAAGATCTTTATCGACTTCTTGGGCATGAACGGCTTTATGTACACCCTGCCCTGGACCGTCCCCGGCCCCATCGGCACCATCATGGGCCTGGGCTTCCAGCCGCTCGCCTTTGTGATGCTCGCCCTTATCCTGGTCGTCGACTTCGTTCTGTACTATCCGTTCTTCCGTGCCTATGACGCCCAGAAGTGCGCCGAGGAGGCCGAGATTTCCGAGGAGGAGCTCGCCGCCAAGAACGCCGAGAAGGCTGCCAAGCTCAACGATGCCTTCCAGGGCAAGGCTGACGCCAAGAGCGTTGCCGCCGGCGCTGCTGCCGAGGCCGTGAAGGCCGATGCCCCCGCCGCTTCTGCAGCACCCGCTGCCGAGGCAACGACCGCCAGCGACCTCAACGGCAAGCGCGTGCTCGTGCTCTGCCAGGGCGGCGGAACCTCGGGCCTGCTCGCCAACGCACTGGCCAAGGCCGCCAAGGAGCGCGGCATCGATCTTGAAACCGCTGCCGAGGCATATGGCAACCACGTCGACATGCTCCCCGACTTTGACCTGGTCGTCCTGGCCCCGCAGGCCGCGAGCTACCTGGCCGACCTGCAAAAGGACTGCGAGCGCGTGGGCAACAAGTGCGTCGCCTGCCGCGGTAAACAGTACATCGAGCTCTCCCAGAACGGCGATAAGTCTCTCGCCTTCGTAAGCGAGCAACTCTCGAAGTAAGTAACGCTCAGGGCCAGCCGACCATCCAAGACCGGCTGGCCCTTCGATTTAGACGATTGGATCATCATGTCCGTTAACCCTGCTAGCGTCACTAACCCGCCTGCGCAGTTTCCCGAGGACTTTGTCTTTGGCGGCGCCACTGCTGCCTACCAGGTAGAGGGCGAGACCCGCACTCACGGTAAGGGCAAGGTTGCCTGGGACGACTTCTTGGAGGCCCAGGGCCGTTTCTCCCCCGATCCCGCTTCGGACTTCTACAACCAGTACCCCGTCGATCTGGAGCTGTGCGAGGAGTTTTGCATCAACGGCATTCGCCTCTCCATCGCCTGGAGCCGCATCTTCCCCAACGGTATCGGTGAGATTAACCCCGAGGGTGTCCAGTTCTATCACGATCTCTTCGCCGAATGCCACAAGCACCACGTTGAGCCGTTTGTCACGCTGCATCACTTCGATACGCCGCTTCCCCTCTTTGAGAAGGGCGACTTCCTCAACCGCGAGACCATCGATGCCTTTGTGGACTTTGCCACCTTCTGCTTTAAGGAGTACGCCGACCAGGTGACCTACTGGTTCACCTTTAACGAAATCTGGGCCGACGCCTCCAACACCTACATCGAGGGCACCTTCCCCGGTGGCGTCAAGGCGCATCTTGCCGAGGCCTTCCAGTGCGAGCACAACATGATGCTCGCCCACGCCAAGGCCGTGCTGGCCTTCCACAACGGCGGTTTTAAGGGCAAGATCGGCGTCATTCAGTCGTTGGAGTTCAAGTACCCGCTCAACGAAAACGACCCCGCCGACATCAAAGCCGCCAACAACGAGCACGTGCTGCAAAACCAGTTTTTGCTCGACGCCACCTTCCGCGGCGACTACGCGCCCGACACCCTCGAGTGCGCCAACCGCCTGGCCGCCGTCTCGGGCGGCACCATCGAGATCTTGGACGAGGACCTCGAGATTATGCGCGAAGCCGCGCTCTACAACGACTACCTGGGTGTTAACAACTACCAGTGCCGCTTCTTGAAGGCCTACGATGGCGAGAACGACCTGCACCACAACGGTACGGGCGAGAAGGGCACCGGCCGCTGGCGCGTCAAGGGCATTGGCGAGCACGTGAACAAGCCCGGCATCCCCACCACCGACTGGGACTGGATCATCTATCCCGAGGGTCTGTTCGATCTGCTCGTCTACATTAAGCAGCACTACCCCAACTACAAGCAGATCTTCATCACCGAGAACGGCATGGGCTACAAAGACCCCTACAAGGACGGTTTTGTGGACGACCAGCCGCGCATCGACTACATCGAGCAGCACCTGCGCTGGTTGCTCAAGGCCATGGAGGTGGGCGTCAACGTGGGCGGCTACTTCCTGTGGAGCCTGCAGGATCAGTTCTCCTGGACCAATGGCTACAACAAGCGTTACGGCTTCTTCTACGTTGACTTTGAAACCCAGAAGCGCACGCCCAAGGCAAGCGCATACTGGTATAAGCACGTAGCCGAGACCCGTCGTCTGGACTAGCGGCTCGCGGGGCTGCCCCGCTCACATAACCTGCTCCCCATTTCTCAGCCGGGGGCGGCACGTCACACGACGCGCCGCCCCCGGCTTTTTTTGGGCGGACCGTGTCGCACGTTTGTCTCGATCTGTAACATCTAGCCGAGTTTTTGGGTCCTAGCTGTTGCAGATTGAGACGAACAGGATTGCTCTTTCCGAAGAATCTAAATCTGTAACACGTAGCCCGCTTTTGACCGTCTACCTGTTACAAATCGAGACAAACGGAGTAGGACCTAACCCCGTATGTCCCTAACAGTCGAGCGTTCGACCAGCGTGCTCGGCACATGAATCGCCTCGATAGACGAGCTCTCTCCAATCGCCGCCTCAAACGCAAGCTTACCGACACCGCGCAAATCAAATCGCAGCGTCGTCAGCCGATTGTGAGGAACAAGTCCCTCGAGTGCGTCGTCGATACCAACCACGCTCACGTCGTCGGGCACGGACAGGCCCGCGTTCTCGAGCGCGGCGATAACGCCCAGCGCCATCTGGTCATTTGCCGCAAGCACGGCAGTCGGCGCCTGCGACCCGCCGGCAAGCACCTCGGCCGCAATCCGCTCGCCCATGGCGTACCCACTGTCCGCACTCCAATCGCCGCGCAGCATCGGAGCGGCATCGACATGAGCACGACCCAGCGTATCGCGCCAACCGGCCTCACGAAAACGCGAGGAAATCGAGTTTTCCGGACCCGCCACAAACCGCATATTCGAGTGACCATGTTCCAGCAGATAATTGGTCAACAGCTCGCACGAACCATACTGGTCGGAGTCGATCGTCGTGCAGCGCGGATGCGCATACATGGACAGGATGACCGTTCGCACTCCCGGCTGGGGAACAAACTCCTCAAAATCGGGAGCCATGCGGTTCATGTTGAGAATCATGCCGTCGACGGGTCGCTCGACCATGCGGCGCGAGGCATCGGCAAGTGCATAGGGCTTGTCGCCGCCCATCTCGATCATAGTGACGGCAAAATCGTGCTCGCGCGCCGCTTGCATGATACCCTCGAGCGTCGCCAGGTTACCGACACGTGTGATGTTGTACATGCACAGGCCAATAGAACGATACGACCCGCCGCGCAACGCCGCTCCAGCAAAATTGGGACGAAAGCCCAGCTCTTCCATGGCGGCCAGCACACGCTTGCGCGTCTTTTCCGTCACGTTGGGCATACCGTTGACCACGCGAGACACAGTCTGGCGGCTCACGCCAGCGAGCGCCGCAACCTCTGCCGCGCTCGCCGAACGACCATTCCTTGTCTGCTGATCCATGCCTTCCACGCTAACCTGCTTCCCAACTATTCCCCGCGCCCATGGCGCATCGTACATACATTGATAACGTGCTCATGATACCCGAGCCATATACCACAACATGAAAACTTCTGTCAATCAAAACCGCTTACCGAACAAATACAACCGTTCGCGGCTGTTTGAAGTTGTTTTGTTTCTATACATCCCAGCCGGATGTTAACGTGCTCATTGTCAAATGTTCACGTGCTCATTTTGGTTCTAATCATTTTAAGATAGTGTTTATCGGGCTTTTTCACCGCTGAACGCTAACCAGGGAGCCTCCTGAGCGCAAACGCACAATATCGAACAGCGAGACGAGAGGGTGTATGCATATGTCTTTGCTAAACCGCGTACAGCAGCTGCCGAAGGGCTTTGTTTGGGGCGCCGCAACCGCCGCGTACCAAACGGAAGGTTCCACGAAGGTGGCAGGCAAGGGTAAGACCATGTGGGACGATTACCTTGTCGCCCAGGGTCGCTTTTTGCCCGACCCGGCCAGTGATTTCTACAACCGCTACGAGGAGGATATCCGCCTTTCTGCCGAGCATGGACTCAACGCCATTCGTGTGTCCATCGCCTGGACCCGCATCTTCCCCAACGGCGACGATGCCGAACCCCTCGCCGAGGGCGTTAAGCACTACCACGAGCTGTTCGCCTGCTGCAAAAAGTATGGCGTCGAGCCCTATGTGTCCCTGCATCACTTTGACTCCCCCGCCGCCCTGTTCAACCAGGGCGACTGGCTCAACCGCAAGACCGTCGACGCCTATGTGCGCTATGCCGAGTTCTGCTTCCGCGAGTTCCGCGAGGTCAAGAATTGGTTCACCATCAACGAGCTCATCAGCCTCTCGCACTCCCAATACATCCAAGGCAACTTCCCGCCCAACCATCACTTTGATGTGACGAGCGGCATCCAGAGCCAGCACAACGAGCTCGTTGCCCACGCCCGCGCCGTCAACCTGTATAAGGATCTTGACGAGACCGAGCACCTGGGCGGACGCATTGGCATGGTCAACGTCCTGACGCCGGCATATCCTGCCACCGACTCGCCCGCCGACCAGCACGCCGCCGACCTGTACAACGCCTTCTACACCGACTTCATCATGGACGGCGCCTTCCTGGGTCACTACTCCGCGCGCACCCTCTCACTCATCAACGAGATTCTGCGTGCCAACAACGCCACACTTACGGTTGAGGACAGCGACATGGAGGAGCTCGCCAAGGCGGCGCCCCGCAACGATATGTTCGGCCTCAACTACTATCAGTCGGCGTTTATCGCCGCCTACGATGGCGAGTCAACCAACAGCTTTAACGGCACCGGAGACAAGGGCACCTCGTGCTTTAAGTTTAAGGGCGTCGGGCAGCAGGTCGATATGCCGGGTATCCCCACCACCGACTGGGATTGGCTCATCTACCCGCAAGGCCTCTACGACACGCTCAAGCACATCAGCGCCACCTATCCCAACCTCCCCGTCATCTATATCACCGAAAACGGCCTGGGCCACAAGGACCCCGAGCCCGACGCAAACGGCATCGTCGCCGATCCCGAGCGCATCGACTTTGTCGACCAGCACATGGAGAAGGTGCTCCAGGCGCGCGCCGAGGGCGTCGACGTCCAGGGCTACTTTATCTGGAGCCTGCAGGACCAGTTCTCGTGGGCCAATGGCTATAACAAGCGCTACGGCCTGTTCTACATCGACTTCGACACGCAAAAACGCTACATCAAGCAGTCGGCACTCTGGTACAAGGAGCTCGCCGACACTATGGCGGACGCGCAGTAGCGCATCGCCTCGCTTTCCCCCGAGAAGGGAGCGGCCCTATGCGATACAAACCCAGCCGCCCCCCCTCTCTCCCCCTGGGACCGGCCCCGCCTGCACCCGGGCTTTTAGCAAGCGGGAGACCATATAGGTTTTCAACGTCCATGCCATTAAGATTTCATGCAAAGAGGAGCGTGAACTATGGAATCGATCGTTAAGTTCTTGGAGAAAGGTCAGCCGTACTTCGACAAGGTCTCTAAGAACATCTACCTTCAGGCCATTAAAGACGGCTTTTTGGCAGCAATGCCCATCATCCTGTCTTCTTCTGTCTTCCTGCTTATTTCGACCCTGCCGGGCGTTGTCGCCACGGTCGGCGGCTTTACGCTGCCCGACTGGTGGAACGTCGACGTCGTGAACTTCTGCAACAAGGTTTACAACTTCACGATGGGCGTCGTGGGCATCATGGTCGCCGGCACCACCGCAAGCGCGCTGACCGGCTCCAAGAACCGCCGCATGCCTGCCGGCAAGGCCATCAACGCCACGAGCACCATGGTCGCCGCCATGTGCGCTATGCTCATCTTGGCCGTTACCCAGACGAGTGCCAAGATCGACGGCGCCGATGTCTCGGTGTTCTTTACCGACAACATGGGCACCAAGGGCCTGCTGAGCTCCTTTGTCGCCGCATTTGCCACGGTCAACATCTATGCCTTCTGCATTAAGCGAGACATCACCATCAAGCTGCCCAAAGAAGTCCCCGGCGCCATCGCCCAGAACTTCCGCGACATCTTCGCCTTCAGCTTCTCCATCCTGTTTGTCGCCGTCATCGACGTTATCTGCCGCACCTGCTTGGCCGTCCCGTTTGCCAACGTCATCTCCACGCTGGTGAGCCCGCTGTTCGCCGCTGCCGATTCCTACGCCGGCCTCGCCCTCATCTGGTTCATGATCCCTCTGTTCTGGTTCATGGGCATCCACGGCCCCTCGGTCGTTAAGCCTGCCCTCAACGCCGCGCTGTTTGGCAACATCACTACCAACCTCGCCACGCTGCAGGCCGGCGGTCACCCCGCCCTCGCCCTGACCGAAAACTTCGGTAACTACATCGGCGAACTCGGCGGCACCGGCGCCACGTTCATTGTCCCGATTATCTTCCTGCTCTTTATGCGCTCCAAGCAGCTCAAGGCCGTCGGCAAAGCCTCTGTCGTGCCCGTGATGTTCGCCGTCAACGAGCCGCTGCTGTTCGCCGCGCCCATCATCCTCAACCCGTACTTCCTGATCCCGTTCCTGTTTGCCCCCGTGGCCAACGTCCTCATTGGTAAGTTCTTCATCGACTTTTTGGGCATGAACGGCTTTATCTATGCCATGCCGTGGGCACTCCCCGGACCGATCGGCACCTTCATCGACACCAACTTCCAGCCGATCTCTCTGGTCCTGGTTGTCGTCCTGCTGGTCGTTGACTTCTTGATCTACTACCCGTTCTGCAAGGCCTACGACAACGTCCTGTGCAAGCAGGAGGCCGAGACCCTGGCCGAAGAAGAGGCCGAGGAGACCAAGGCCGTCAAGACCGCTGCCGCCCCCGCCGTTGAGGCTCCTGTTGTCGAGACCGCTTCTGCCACTGAGGCCTCCGCAGCTCCGTCCGCCCTTAAGGGCAAGGATCTGAGGGTTCTGGTTCTGTGCGCTGGCGCCGGCACCTCTGCACTGCTCGCCAACGCGCTTAAGGAAGGCGCCGACGAGCTGGGCATCGACATTACCGCCAACGCCGGTGCCTACGGCAGCCACTACGCCATCATGGACCAGTACAACGTCATCGTCCTGGCTCCGCAGGTTCGCACCTATTACAACGAGATGAAGGCCGACACCGACCGCCTGGGCATCACGCTGCTGTCGCCCAAGGGCAAACAGTACATCGACCTCACTAAGGATCCCAAGGGTGCCGTCGCCTGGATCGAGGAAAACCTCGAGGCATAAGACGCTGACACCACCTGCCGCTTGCAGACAATAAATGGCCCGTGCATCGATGTGTGATGCGCGGGCCATTTTGTTTAGACCGCACCCGTCCTCCTGTTCATCTCAATCTGTAACATCTAGCCGAGTTTTTGGGTCCCAGCTGTTACGGATCGAGGTGAACGCACAGGCCAAGCCAAAAATCTCAATCTGTAACATGTAGACCGCTTTTGACCGCTTAGATGTTACAGATCGAGACAAACAGATGGGTCAATCCAATCAATCTAGATCTGTAACACCTGGCTGGTCATTTCACTCCTAACTGTTACAGATCGAGACAAACGGAATAAGCCGGGCCGAATTGTCTAAATCTGTAACATCTAGCCGAGTTTTCGGGTCCCACCTGTTACAGATTTAGACGAGCAGGCCGAGCACGTCTACGCCCGCAGATCCCTTACGCTGGAACGCTCGACCAACACGCCCGAGACGAGCGTACGGCTTCTGGAGCTCGGGGCTTCCAGACCTGCGACGACCTCGTTAAGCGCACGGATGCCCAGTTCGCGGTGGCGAAACTTCACCGACGTCAGAATCGAGTTGGGAATCGTCTTGTAGAGCTCATCGTCGAAGCCGATCACGGACACGTCGTCGGGCACATTGAGCCCTTTGTCACGTAGAGCCATCATCACGCCGTTTGCCATGCAGTCGTTAGCAGCGAGGACCGCCGTGCAATCGGGCTTATCGGCAAGCACAAGGCCCGCGGCATAGCCACTATCCGCATTCCAATCGCCTTGCAGAGGCTCGGGCGGCTCAATGCCACGTGCCTCGAGTGCCGCTCGCCAACCTTTCATACGGCACTGGCTCGACAGTGACTCTTTCTTACCAGAGACGAAGTACACGTTCTTGTGCCCGTGGTTCAAGAAGTACTCGCACGCCATGCGCGCGCCGCCCTCTTGGTCGTCACTGACGGTAGAGCAGGTAGGATGTTCCATCGGTGTGATAATCACCGTCTTGAGGTCTTTCGGCGCCTCAAAGGTATCAAAGTCATCGACCATCTGGCGCAGGTTGAAAATCATGCCGTCGACGGGGAGCTGCGACATCCTACGCGCCGCTTCGGCAAGGGTCATCTTCTCCCCCGCCCGCTTTTTGATCATCGTAAGAGCAAAGCCTCGCTCTTCGGCGGCATCGGCGATACCGTCGATCATGTCCACGGCACCGCCCGACAAGTGGAACAGCACGACGCCGATGCACCCGTAACGGCCCAACTTGAGCGAACGCGCGGCAAAGTTGGCTCGAAACCCGAGCGCCTCCATGGCCGAATGAACCTTATCGCGTGTCGACTCTCGCACGCTATCGGGCTCGTTGATCACACGCGAAACCGTCTTGAGAGAAACACCCGCGGCAACTGCCACATCGTTCATCGAGACATTTTTCTTGTCCATCGTTGCCACTGCTTCTCCGCTCGGTTCTCTATCGCTTGTTTTTTGTGTTCTAGCATATACTACCTGCCTGACTGATAAATCAACCGTTTACCGGACAATATCGACCACTCACCCGTATATCCTTGTTGCTCTTCCAAAAATGTCTTACGTTGTCATTAACGAAATGACAACGTTGTCATTTCGCAATGCCTTCCTTAAACAGGAAGGTTTCCGGGCAGTCCTGACCATCCATCGACGACCAGTTCCATCCACATGCATCGCGCATCAAGTAGCAAAGGAGCTCTATGGACGCCATCGTAAAGATGCTCGAAAAGCATCAACCGTTCTTCGAGAAGATCTCGAGAAACATCTACCTCCAGGCCATCAAAGACGGATTCCTTGGGTGCATGCCCATCGTCCTTACCTCTTCGATCTTTCTGCTGATCGCCACCCTTCCCGGCGTAGTTGGAATCACGTTGCCCCAGCCGCTCATCGACTGGTGCAACAAGCTGTACAACTTCACCATGGGCGTCATGGGCATCATGGTTGCCGGCACCACCGCCAAGAACTTCACGGCTTCCATGAACCGTCGCATGCCCGCCGGCAAGGTGCTCAACGACGGCTCCACCATGGTTGCCGCCCAGTGCAGCATGCTGCTGCTCGCTGTTACGCAGTTCACCACCAAGTTCAACGGCTCCGAGCTTTCTGTCTTCGATTGCACCAGCATGGGTACGCGCGGTCTGTTCTCGGCCTATATCGCCGCGTTCATTACCGTGTGGGTCTATAAGTTCTGCGTCTCGCGCGATCTGACCATTAAGCTGCCCAAGGAGGTTCCGGGCGCCATCGCTCAGAACTTCCGCGACATCATCCCCTTTGGCGGCGCTGTCATCATCTGCGGCATCATCGATGTTGTCGTGCGCAACCTCATGGGCGTTCCGTTCTCCGAGCTGCTCATCAAGCTGCTCTCCCCGCTCTTCACTGCGGCAGAAACCTATCCTGGCCTTATCCTTATCCAGGCAGCCACCGCGTTCTTCTGGTTCATCGGTGTCCATGGTCCTTCGATTGTCCAGCCGGGCATCGACCCCATCCGTCTTGCCAACCAGGCTGAGAACCTGCAGGTTCTGCTGGCCGGCGGCCACCCCGCCCACTCCCTCACCTTTAACATGTCGCTCGTGGGTGAGTTCGGCGGCACCGGCGCCACGTTCATCGTGCCGCTTCTGCTGATTCTCTTTATGAAGTCCAAGCAGCTCAAAGCCGTCGGTAAGGCCTCGATCGTTCCTGTTGCCTTCGCCGTCAACGAACCGCTGCTCTTTGGCGCGCCGATGATCCTTAACCCCTACATGCTCATCCCCTTTGTTGCCGCCGGCTGCGTCAACGTAAGTGTTGCCAAGTTCTTTATCGACAACGTGGGCATGAACGGCTTCTCCTTCGTGGTGCCTTGGGCTACCCCTGCCCCCATCGGCATCTTCATCACCACGAACTTCCAGCTTATCGCCCTGGTATTTGTCGCGATCATCATCTTGCTGGACGCCATCATCTACCTGCCGTTCTTGAAGGCATACGATAAGCTGCTCTGCGACCAGGAGGCCGAGCGCGCCGCCGAGCTGGGTCTCGAGTCCGATGGTGCCGCTGCCATCGCCGCCAACGCCCCTGCGCCCGCTGTCGAGCAGACCACCGCTTCCGTCGAGACGACCGCTGCCGCCGCCGGCAGCGAGCCTGTCGCCGATCAGCCCGAGCCCGCTGCCGATGCATCCGCCAAGAAGGATGTCGACGGCCTGAAGGTCCTCGTCCTGTGCGCCGGCGCCGGCACCTCTGCCATGCTTGCCAATGCCATCAAGGAAGGTGCCGCGCAGACCGGAGAGAACATCGCTTCCTCCGCAGGCGCCTATGGCCAGCACACTGCCATCATGGATCAGTACGATGTCATCGTGCTCGCCCCGCAGGTTCGTAGCTACTACAACGACATGAAGGCCGACACCGATCGTCTGGGCATTAAGCTGCTCGCTCCCCGCGGCAAGGAATATATCGACCTTACTCGCGACCCCGCTGGCGCCATCAAGTGGCTCCGCGAGAACCTCGACTAGTTCCTCCCTCTGTTGGTGCCCGGATCCCCAGTTCGGGCACCTCTCCCTATTCGTATCCCACAGAAAGGATGACTCATGACCAACCCCATGCAGTTCCCCGACGGCTTTGTGTTTGGCGGCGCCACCGCCGCTTACCAGGTTGAGGGCGAGACCCGCACGCACGGCAAGGGCAAAGTGCCCTGGGACGATTTCCTGGCTGCTCAGGGTCGCTTCTCCCCCGACCCCGCAAGCGATTTCTACAACAAGTATCCGGTCGATATCGACTTGTGCCAGCGCTTTGGCATCAACGGTATTCGCGTCTCCATCGCTTGGAGCCGTATCTTCCCCAGTGGCACCGGCGAGATTAACCCCGAGGGCGTCGCTTTCTATCACGAGCTTTTCGCCACCTGCAACAAAGCTGGCGTTATCCCCTATGTCACGCTCGATCACTTTGACACGCCCGAGGCCTTCTACCAGGACGGCGGCGAGGGCTTCCTGACGCGTACGACCATCGATGCCTTTGTCGAGTACGCCAAGTTCTGCTTTGCCGAGTTCACCGAGGTCAAGCACTGGTTTACCTTTAACGAGATTCCCGCGACCGCCGAGGGCAGCTTTATCGTCGGCAACTGGCCGCACGGCGAGAAGTATCGCCTGGACAAGGCCTTCCAGCTCATGCACAACATGATGGTGGCCCACGCCAAGGCCGTCGTCGCCTTCCATGAGGGTGGCTTTGAGGGCGAGATCGGCATTGTCCAGAACCTGGAGCCCAAGTATCCCCTCGACCCCAACAACGCCGCCGACTGCGAGGCAGCTCGCATGGCCGACGTCATCAACAACCGCTGGGTACTCGACGCCACCTTCCGCGGCCACTATGCCGCCGACACGATGGAGGCTGCGACCAAGCTGTCCCATATCGCCGGCGGCGAGCTCGACGTCCGCGACGAGGACATCGCCGCGCTGACCGCCGCGCTCCCCTACAACGATTGCCTGGGCGTCAACACCTACAAGTGCCAGTTCCTGCGTGCCGCCGAGGGCGAAAATGACATCAACCACAATGGCACCGGTGACAAGGGCTCCTCGCGCTGGTTCCTCAAGGGCGTGGGCGAGTCATGCGTGCGCGAAGGCGTACCCACCACCGATTGGGACTGGATCATCTATCCCGAGGGCCTGTACGACCTGCTGCTGCGCATTAAGAACGATTACCCCAACTACAAGAAGATCTACATCACCGAGAACGGCATGGGCTATAAGGACGACTTTGAGGACGGCTTTATCGACGATGCCCCTCGTATCGACTATATGCGTCAGCATCTCGCGTGGATCCTCAAGGCAATCGACGGCGGCGTAAACATCGACGGTTACTTTGTGTGGTCGCTGCAGGACCAGTTCTCCTGGACCAACGGCTACAACAAGCGCTACGGCCTGTTCTACATCGACTTTGAGACCCAGAAGCGCTATCCCAAGGCGAGCGCGTACTGGTACAAGAACGTCGCGGAGACCGGCCTGCTTATGGCCTAGTTTCCGCCGCATACCCCCTGTCGGCCGCATGCGAATCCCTCCACGGGTTCGCATGCGGCCTTTTTGTTTTGAGCGGCCCGAACAGGCCGTTTGTCTCGATTTGTAACATCTAGCCGAGTATTTCGGCCCTAGTTGTTACAAATCGAGATAAACGGAACGCCCGAGCAGAAATATCTAAATCTGTAACACGTAGCCCACTTTTAACCGTCTAACTGTTACAGATCAAGACAATAAGATAGTCAAATCCGAACTATCCAAGCAGTTATGAGGCATGGTTTCTAGTTTTCGGTATCACGAACATACTTTCGGTATCATTTAATGGTATTATGATATCGAAAGTATGTTCGTGATACCGAAAGGAGCCGCATGCGCCAGTTCGATTACACCACAGTCCCAGCGGAACTCGAAGCAACTCCAATCACCAACCTCCTTCTCTCGATACGCGAGCATAAAGGCCGACAGCTTGTTCTGAGTCAAGTCAAACCCGAGCTTCTATCGTCCCTAATGGAGGAGGCTAAGATCCAAAGCACCCGATCCTCCAACGGACTTGAAGGAATTGTTACCACCCAAAAAAGACTCAAAGCGATCATGGCGTATTCCGCCAAGCCAAGCTCCCGCGCAGAGGAAGAAATCGCTGGATACCGAGATGTGCTGTCGCTTATTCACGAGCAACACGATTCCATTCCCGTAACGCCATCGGTCATTCTGCAGTTGCATCGTGACCTCATGGCGCACACGGCAATCTCGTATGGAGGCCATTGGAAAGATAGCGATAACGAAATCGTCTCCATTGACGATCAAGGAAATCGATTTGTGCGCTTTAGGCCCCCTTCGGCCCTAGCAACCCCGGGACTTATTAAAGAAGCCTGCCAGTCCCTCAACGATGCTTTATCTCGCCAAGTTTGCGATCCCCTCCTTATATCGCTCCGCTTTATCTTCGATTTTGTTAGCATTCATCCCTTCAACGATGGCAATGGCAGGATGAGCCGGCTCCTTACAACGCTGCTGCTCGAAAAGACTGGATACGACGTTGCGCGTTACATCAGCATCGAACGACTTATTGAAGACAACAAAGCGCTTTACTACAACGCTCTCGCTGCAAGCTCCACTGGATGGAATGAAAATCAAAACACCGAAGTACCCTTTATCCGTTTCATGCTCGGAACAACCCTGGCCGCCTACCGACAGCTCGAGCAGCGTACCTTAATTGAATCAAGCACTCGTCCCATGTCGAAGCAAGCGCGCATCGCCGTTCTATTTCAACAGAGACCCGGCGTCATTAAGAAATCCGACATCCGATCCAACTGCCCCGATATCAGCGAGGTCACCGTTAAACGAACCCTCGGTCAGCTTGTTAGTTGCAGCGCAATCGAAAAAACAGGAGCGGGTCGTTCGACAGGCTACATACTCAAAGACGTCCATGCTCTAGAACTATTCTTGCAATCCACAATACCCGATAGCGAGGCCGTAATAACAAAAGAGGCTCCAAAGGATAAGCTCCTTGAACGTATAAACCACGCCGAGGATGAAAGCAAAGAGGGGCTCTATGAAGACTATGATTCATTCTCAAGGGACATAAAGACGAAATACGGAGTCTAGTCATATCTCAGAATAGCCTCATCCTTGTTGCTCAAAGTTATTTGCGCGTCATTGTAAAGCGGTACCCCCGCGCCGGCAGGGGGGGGGCAGATGTATCGCCTGCCGATCCTGCTGGAGTCGGCAATCAGATAGCGCGTATCGACCTTGCTAAAGGCGAGCTGCTGGATGCGGCCCTCGTCCATGTTGGACGTGGACACGTCGCCGTCCAGAATACCGTTGGCGCCGATAAACGCCGCATCGATGCCCAGCGCGCGCAGGGTATCCTCGGCCGTGGGCCCCACAAAGGCGGCGGTGCGGCGGCGGTACATGCCGCCCACCAGGCACAGCTCGCAATCCTCGCGCGCCTCGAGCAGGCTAAAGGCCGAAAGCGAATTGGTCACATAGATGAAAGTCAGCTTGTCGGTGACTCGGAGAGCGCCAATGCGGTCTCACGACGGTTGCGCTCATTGTCTCAATTAGATACTCAACGAAATACGGCCCCGCAGCTCAATAAGCTGCAGGGCCGTACTATACACCGACGAATCAACGACGGAGTGCATCCACTATTTGGCCAGCTCCTGAACGATCCAGTCAATTGCACCTTCGGGATCGTTGGTAAGGTCGATATACTCCTTGCCCCTTGTGGTGAGCAGTTTAATTCCAAGGCGATCGGTATCGGCCTTCATAGCGTCATAGTACATGCGTGCCTGGGGCGCCAGAACAATCACGTTGTACTGATCCATCGTATCATAGTGGCTTCCGTACGCACCGGACTGAGAAACCAGATCGATACCCTTAGCAGCGGCGCCTTCGCGAAGAGCATTTGCCAAGAGAGTCGAAGTGCCGGCACCCTGGCAAAGCACAAGCACGCGGATCTGCTCCGCCTTGTCCTTTACCGCCTCGAGAGCTTTTGCGACATTTTCCTGTGCGGCAATAGCATCTGCATCCGAGGTTCCTGCAGTCTCCTTTGCAGACTCTTCCAAACAAAGCTGATGGTCATACGCCTTGCAGAACGGATAGTAAATCACAAAGTCAACGACCAACAGCACTGCCATCAATACGAGAGAACGCAGATCGAGACCCGTGGTGAGGAATGCACCGATTGGGCCGGGAAGCGCCCACGGCATGGTATACATGGGGGCGTTCATTCCAATGACGTCAATGAAAAATTTACCGATAATGGCGTTGAACATAGGAGCCACTAGGAAGGGCACGAACATATAGGGATTGAGAACAATCGGCATACCGAAGATAACGGGCTCGTTAACTCCAAAAATCACCGGGATGATCGATGCCTTGCCCATGGCTTTAAGCTGCTTGGAGCGCATAAACATGATCAGGATAATAGGAACGATGAACGTGCAGCCAGAACCGCCCAGACCGCCGATGAAGCTTGTAAAGTCCTGCGTGAGAGCAATTGACGGGTGTCCACCTGCTTGGAAAACCTCAAGATTGGTAACGGTATTGCCGTAGAGCGCAGCATTGATCGGACTCATGACAACCGAAGCACCGTGGATACCCATAAATTGGAAAAGTGCGACCGCGCCTTCGATAAGCGCCATGCCAGGATAGGTGTCAACCGCGGAGAACAGCGGCGAGATGAGAGCAGATACCAAATTGGCGAACGGCACAGCAAGCAGCTTGCGGCTCGCAAGATCGATAAAAGCGCACGCAAGGATCGAAAACCCAAATGCAAAGATATCGCGAAAACTCTGCGCAATAGAGCCAGGGACCTCTTTGGGGAGCTTGATCGTCACATTATGGCTAATGCACACCTTATAGATATTAACGGTCAAGAATGCGGCTACGAACGCAGCGAGAAAACCCTTGGTTCCCATATAGCCGGTTTCAAAAACAGATGTATCTGCTCCGCCAATCGAGACAACATCGTTCGTCACCGATAGCAAGAGCATGCCGCACATGGCACAAACCATGCACGAGGTGGGGTTGAGAGATTTACCCGAAGGCATGCGACGGTTCATCGACATGGCAAGTGAGCTCGCCGTGGTGCCGGCCACCATAATGCCAAGAAGTCCCATGGTATATGCATAGATTTTATTGAAGAAATCCAGCACCTCAGACGGAAGCGTGATGCCTACATAGGCAGGGAGCGTCGAAAGAAGAAGGAACAGGCTCGAGAACAGCACAATTGGCATATTCGAGAGAAAGCCATCCTTGATCGCCACCAGATAAATGTTCCTCGAGATTTTGTCGAAGAGGGGCTGGTGTTTTTCAAGGAATTTGACGATAGCGTCCATAACACATCCTTTCATGATTCCCGGGCACGTAACGATTTATCCGGACTCAACCGTCGTCGTCCCCGTTTGTATCCACTTATGTAAGTGAATACGTTCTTGTGCGAAATGTAATATCATTTGCGCGATTTGTCATAACCAATTCTTTTTCCGCTTTGTCGATATGTCAAGAATTCAAATACTTATTCGGTGAACGGTAGCTGATTACTATAAGGTTTTCCCAGCTAAAGACTATTTTCCCTGAGCAGTACAATAAGTTTGCAACCGTTCACCGATTGGATATAACATATTTAATATATTGTTGTAACAATATTAGTGACGATGTCACAAGCCTGTCGTTCTAGTCAAAGGAAGTAACAATGCCCAAACGATTACTGAACATGTCCGCATCCGATTTTGCCGCCACGTCACCCATGGATCTAAAGCAGGCAATTCTGGCCTCCGAGGGACGTACCATCATGGCGGAAAACGTACCCTCTTCCCAATTTCTCAGCGGCGTTACTAATGCAGAAATCGAACGTGCCGCAGGTGCCGACCTGCTTCTGTTTAACGCGTTCGATGTGTTCGATCCAGTTATTGCCGGTATTCCAGATGATCTCAATGAAAACCCGGTCACTTGGGTGAAGCGAGCATGCGGAAGGCCGATTGGCGTCAATCTGGAGCCAGTTGATAACGAGGCAGAGATGTCTGAATCCCGTACGGAAATCCCCATGGGTCGTCGCGTCTCTCCCAAGACCTTAGAAAAGGCTAACGAACTCGGATTTGATTTTATCTGCCTGACGGGCAACCCTGGAACTGGCGTCTCCAACGATGCGATCGCCCATTCAATCAAACTCTCCAAAGAGCATTTCAATGGCCTGATCATAGCCGGAAAAATGCATGGAGCAGGCGTTGCGGAACCTGTCATGACGCTCGAAATAGCGCGCGAGTTTGTTGACCTCGGTGTCGATATCCTTCTCGTGCCAGCCCCCTACACCGTCCCCTGCTTCCAAGAAGCAGACCTGCGCGCCATCGTAGACTTTGTACGATCCTACAACGTAGGCAAGTCAATTGAAGAGAAGGTTCTCGTCATGGCGGCGAACGGGACGAGTCAAGACTCTTGCGACAGCGAGACCATTAAGAAAATAGGCCTTGCAGCAAAAGCAGCCGGCGCTGACCTCCAACATATCGGGGACTCCATGAACGGTATTTGCCTGCCCCAGAATATCTTCACGCTCGGACAGGCCCTTCGTGGATACAGGCATCAGATCATCATGCTGAGCCGCTCTGTGATACGTTAAGGTTACCTTGCCCACGTTACATCCCGACTGAGGCAACCATCAGGTATAACCAACATGCAAACTGAGGCTCTAATGCTCGATACACACGAAAAACGGCCACTCTATTTACAGCTCACCGACGCGCTGCTCAAGCAGATCGTCGATGAATATCAAGCAGACGATAAACTTCCAACAGAAATGGAACTCTGCGACGAATACGCCGTAAGCAGAACAACCGTCCGACTTGCCATGAGTGAGCTGGAGCGTCGTGGAAGTATCTATCGAATCCAAGGTAAGGGGTCGTTTGTTGCACCGAAACGCGTTAGCGAGCTCAATTCACTTTTAGACTTTGACTTTGCAAGCCATTGCGATGGCGTTGATCCAGATGCCATTACCAAACATTTCGGCGGCCTCACATCAGGTCGTCCAATTTCCGTAATGATGCTCCAACAATTTGGATGTCAAAGTCGCGATGAAATTCAGCGTCTTGAATTGACCTACGAACTTGAAGGCAGCTTCATAGGCGCTGATACGTTCTTCTTTTCAAAGTCGCGCGTTCCGAATAACCAGTTAGATTTTCAGGCATTTAGCAGAATCATGGACGACTTGTCCAAGTCTATCCAATCTGTTAGGGAAAGCTATAGAGCACGTCAGCTTAGCGATTCCGAAGCCAGTAATTATGGTGTTGCAAAACTTCCGGTCATCGAACTGACTCATTATGCTTACGACTCCGGAGGCAAACTAATCTCAATTGTCTGCCGCACCGTCTTAACTGGGAGAATCCCTTATCAAAACTTTATTTTCAAGTCCTAATGTTCTTTTTCTTTTGTCTCGATCTGTAACACGTAGCCGAGTTTTTAAGTCCTAACCGTTACAGATCGAGACAAACAAGGTAGACCACGCCGAATTGTCTCAATCTGTAACACTAAGACCGGTTTTGGACGTCTAGATGTTACAGATTGAGATGAATGCACAGGTCAATCCTCTCAATCTCAATCTGTAACAACTAGCTGAATTTTTCGGTCCTAGCTGTTACAGATCGAGACAAACGGAATAGGCCGAGCCAAAAATCTCGATCTGTAACATCTGACTCGCTTTTGGCCGCCTAGATATCACAGGTTGAGACAATTTGATAGTGGAGTCCTCATTTGCGCGTCATATCGCGTAGCGCTGACGCGCTGGTTTCCACAATGACAGGAGGTAAAAGTCCTCCCGCATCGCCTGTTGGCAATCCCGTAGCTTTAGCTAGCAGATGACCTGCGTATGCTCCTCGATGGCGGCACGATCTTCGGCGGCGATGCCCGGCTCGCACACCACGGCGTCCAGGCTGTCCAAGCGGCAGAAGGTGTAGAAGTCGCGCTTGCCGATCTTGCTGGAGTCGGCGATCAGATAGCGCGAGTCGGCCTTGCTAAAGGCGAGCTGCTGGATGCGGCCCTCTTCCATGTTGGATGTGGACACGTCGCCGTCCAGAATGCCGTTTGCGCCGATAAAGGCTGCGTCGATCCCCAGTGCGCGCAAGGTGTCCTCGGCCGTAGGGCCCACAAAGGCGGCGGTGCGGCGGCGGTACACGCCGCCCACCAGGCACAGTTCGCAGTCTTCGCGCGCCTCGAGCAGGTTAAACACCGAAAGCGAATTGGTCACAATGCGCAGGCGAAACGCCGGCAG
>CAKURW010000033.1 GCA_934675795.1 uncultured Collinsella sp. | reverse complement strand
AAGATGCAGCAGATTGCGGCCGGCGTGTTCGAGCCGTTTGGTTTTAAACCCATCGAGACGCCCGCGATCGAGCAGGTGGACGTGTTTGTTCACGGTATCGGCCAGTCGACCGACGTCGTGCGCAAGGAGATGTTCCGCGTGTTTAGCGGCGCCAACCTGGAGCGCGTCTTTACCGAGGGTACCGATACCAAGCTCAAGCCCAAGCAGCGCCTGGCCCTTCGTCCCGAGGGCACAGCCGGTGTGGTGCGCGCCGTCGTGGAGAACAACCTGGTGCCCCAGGGCTCCACGCCGTTTAAGGCTTATTACGCCGAGGCCATGTTCCGCGGCGAGCGTCCTCAGAAGGGTCGCCTGCGCCAGTTCCACCAGGTGGGCATCGAGTGGCTCGGCGCTCCCGATCCGGCTGCCGACGCCGAGTGCATCATCATGCTCATGGAGTTCTACAAGCGCCTGGGCTTCGATCTGTCCAAGCTCCGTCTGCTTATTAACTCGATGGGCGATGCGCAGTGCCGTCCGGCATACCGCGAGCAGGTCAAGCAGTTCATTCTCGATCACGCCGACGAGATGTGCGACGAGTGCCGCGAGCGCGCCGAGCTCAACCCGCTGCGCGCCTTCGACTGCAAGAACGACCACTGCCGCGAGATCATGGCTGACGCCCCGCTGATGGGCGACAACCTGTGCGACGAGTGCCGCGAGCACTACGAGCAAGTCAAGCGCTATCTGGATGCCGCCGGTATCGAGTATGTTGAGGATCCCACCCTGGTGCGCGGCCTGGACTACTACACCCGTACTGTCTTTGAGGTCGAGGCTCCCGGCGCCGGTGTCGGCTCCATCGGTGGTGGCGGTCGCTACGATGGCCTCGTTGAGCTCGAGGGCGGTAAGCCCACGGCGGGCGTCGGCTTTGCCGTCGGCTTTGAGCGCGCCCTGCTGGCCCTGCAGGCCTTTGGCAGCGACCTGGGTGCCGAGGAGGTCCCGTGCGTCTACGTTGCCAACGCCGGCAAGGAGCTGCGTCAGAACGTCTTTACCATTACGCAGCAGCTTCGCGCTGCAGGGATTGTGACCGAGGCCGACTATCAGGGCCGTTCCCTTAAGGCCCAGTTTAAGCAGGCCGACAAGGTGGGCGCTAAGCTCATCCTAGTCCTGGGTGGCGACGAGCTTGCCGCCGGCAAGGTCAAGGTGCGCGACATGCAGAGCCACGACGAGGTACTGGTCGATTTGGCCAACGTTGTCGAGGCGGTTCGCGAGCGCCTGTAGCGTATCTTTTTGAGCTGCGGGCCTGCTAACGTGCCCTGCTCATGGAGAGCGATTGTTACGGGGGTGTTTCGCATTTATGCGGAATGCCCCCGTTTGCATATGCCGTCCACCGAGAAATACGACCATTTGGGGCAAAAAGCCTTGCAATGCAGAAAATACTTTTGTGTGGTAAAGCGCAATCAGCTTCGAAAGTTTTTGCCGAGTGCCTATAATAAATACCGCATGTTACGTGCATAGAAGGAGGAATGGGAGGAAACGTGGCTGAGAACCTAAGCAACCAGTCTGTACCCGAAGCCGCGGCGCGCGTCGCTGCCGTGGTCAACCGCCTCGTTAACCGAATCGGCTCGAATGCCGAGTCCAGGGAGCGTCTCGCCGAGATCGAGATCCCCGAGGAGCTGCGCGACAATCTGGCGCTGTTCTTGCGCCTGGAGCGCCGTGTGCTTAGCGAGTATGATCCCGAGATCGCGGACCTGTTCGACAAGATTTTGACAGCCGAGATTGTGGTCAATGCCGGCAACCCCGGTACCTGCGCTGCCGACGAAGCCGTCGACGAGCAGGGCGTGCCCACCGCCGACGAGCCCACTGCCGTGGCATTTCGTGAGGTCGTCGATTTGATCGACAGCCTGCCGCTCGATAAGCAGCAGGTCATCGTTCGCGCCTTTACGAGCTTTTTCCATCTGGCAAACCTGTCGGAGGAGAACTACCGTGTGGCGCAGCTGCGCGAGCGCGAGGCCGGTGCGTCGACCGATACCGAGGTCGATCCCGCCAACGAGCTCACCGTCGCCTATCACCAGCTGGTGAATGAACTGGGCGTCGAGGGCGCCAACGAGCTGCTCGGCAAGCTTGAGTTCCATCCCGTCTTTACCGCGCATCCCACTGAGGCCCGTCGTAAGGCCGTCGAGGGCAAGATTCGCCGTATCTCCAACCTGCTGGAGGAGCGTCCGCGTCTGGGCGGCTCCGACCTGGTGGAGAACGAGCGCCATATGCTGCAGGAGATCGACGCCCTGGTGCGTACGAGTCCCATCGCGCTCAAGAAGCCCACGCCGGTCGAGGAAGCCGATACCATCATCGACATCTTCGATAACACGCTGTTCGACGTTATCCCCGTTATCTATCGTCGTTTTGACGATTGGGTGCTGGGCGACAAGGCCGGTACTGTGCCGCCGCTGTGCCCGGCGTTCTTCCATCCCGGCAGCTGGATCGGTTCCGACCGCGACGGTAACCCCAACGTCACCGCTAAGGTGAGCCGTGAGGTCGCCGCCAAGTACTTCACCCACATGGTGCTCAAGCTCGAGGACAAGTGCCGCCGCATCGGCCGCAACCTCACGCTCGAGGCCACCTACAGTAAGCCTTCTGCCGAGCTCATTAACCTGTGGAACCATCAGGTCGAGATGAGCCCTCGGTACACGGCTCGCGCCGAGCTGATCTCCGAGCACGAGCCGCATCGCGCCGTCATGCTCGTCATGGCCGACCGTCTGAACGCCACCGTGCGCCGCATCACCGACACCATGTATCACAGTGCCGACGAATTCCTGGATGACCTGCGCGTCGTCCAGCGTTCGCTGGCTGCCTGCGGTGCCGTCCGTGCCGCCTACGGCCCGGTCCAGACCATCATCTGGCAGGTCGAGTCCTTCGGCTTCCATATGGTCGAGATGGAGTTCCGTCAGCACTCCGTGGTGCATGCCCGCGCCCTCAAGGATATCCACGAGAACGGTATCCATGGCGATCTGCAGCCCATGACGCGCGAGGTCATCGATACCTTCCGCGCTATCGGCTCCATCCAAAAGCGTTACGGCAAGAAGATGGCGCACCGCTACATCATCTCGTTTACCAAGAGCGCCCAGCATGTGGCCGACGTCTTTGAGCTCGCCCACCTGTCCTTTGCACACGAGGAGGATGTCCCCGAGCTCGACGTGATCCCGCTGTTCGAGCAGCTCGAGGACCTCGAGGGTTGTGTCGACGTGCTCGACCAGATGCTCACGCTGCCCGTGGTGCAGAAGCGCCTTGCCCAGACCAACCGCCGCATGGAGGTCATGCTGGGCTACTCCGACTCCTCCAAGGATGCCGGTCCTACCACGGCCATGCTCGCACTGCACTCCGCGCAGGAGCGCATCGCCAAGTGGGCCGAGAAGAACGATATCGACCTGGTGCTCATGCACGGCCGCGGCGGTGCCGTGGGCCGTGGCGGCGGCCCGGCCAACAAGGCCGTGCTGGCGCAGCCCAAGGGTTCGGTCAACTGCTTCTTTAAGCTTACCGAGCAGGGCGAAGTCATCTTTGCCCGTTACGGCAACCGCACGCTGGCTCAGCGCCATGTTGAGTCCGTTGCCGCCGCAACGCTTTTGCAGTCGGCCCCGAGTGTCGAGAAGACCAACACCGAGACCACGCAGAAGTTCTGGGATATGGCCGAGAAGCTCAACACTGCAAGCCACGAACGCTATCTGGACCTGCTGAACACCGAGGACTTTACACCGTGGTTCTCGACCGTGACGCCGCTGACCGAGGTCGGTCTGCTGCCGATCGGCTCGCGTCCCGCCAAGCGCGGCTTGGGTGCCAAGTCGCTCGACGACCTGCGTACTATTCCGTGGATCTTCAGCTGGAGCCAGGCGCGCATCAATCTGGCCGCTTGGTACGGCCTGGGCACCGCCTGCGAGCAGTTGGGCGATCTTGACCAGCTTAAGGCTGCCTACCAGGAGTGGCCGTTCTTCCGCACCTTTATCGACAACATCGAGATGTCGATCGCCAAGACTGACCAGCGCATCGCCAAGATGTATCTGCACCTGGGCGATTGCCAGGATCTGTCCGAGAAGGTCTTCACCGAGATGCAGCTCACCCGTAAGTGGGTCCTTGCCATCGTCGGTGACGAATGGCCGCTGCAGCGCCGTCGCGTGCTTGGCTGCGCCGTTCGCGTCCGTAACCCCTACGTCGACGCCCTGTCCATCGCCCAGGTTCGCGCCCTTCGCGAGGTGCGTATGAACCAGGACGAGATGGCCGAGGAGAAGAAGGCCGAGTACATGAGCCTGATTCTTTCGACTGTGACCGGCGTCTCGGCAGGATTGCAGAACACGGGGTAATCGATAGCCCTGTGGCTCTCACCGGGACCCGATGGGTTTCCCTCTGAATGCGTCCTCGCACTTGAAGCCCCCTTATCCTGCTCCTTCGGAGCTGCGGATAAGGGGGCTTCGTGCTGCGGTATGCATTCAGAGGGAAACCCATCGGGTCCCTTCGTCCTCGGTCTTCTGGGATTAAAGCTGAGGAGAGGAATGGCGCGCTTCTCGCCTTACGACTGTAGCGGCCGCGGTTCCGTTTGGGATCGTGGCCGTTTTGTTGTGGGTCAAATATGAACGTTGTGTTAATGAGTCGGTGGACGGTGGTGTTTTTCGGTGAGCGGCGTATCCTTCCAACGGTTTATCTAGTGTGTCAGTTGAAAAGGAAGAGGGCGCTCGTCATTGTTTGAATGTGAACTGCCGTTTGACCACAAGACGTTGCATCTGGAGCTCGAGGATAAGAACTTCGCGGGTGTGATGGAAGGTCATCAAAACGAGTTTAAGACTACAAAATCACAGGAAGAGCTGGTAGAGGAGTCACTTGCCAACCCTTATGGCTCGCCTTCGCTCGAGGAGCTTTGTGCTGGCAAGAAGGATATCGTCATCATTAGCTCCGATCATACGCGCCCCGTTCCCTCGCGTGTGACGATGCCTATTCTGCTGCATCACATCCATTCCGCTGCGCCCGAGGCTCGAGTGCGTATTTTGGTTGCTACGGGTATGCATCGTCCGTCGACGCATGAGGAGCTCGTCAACAAGTACGGCGAGGAGATCGTTGCCAACGAGGAAATCGTTATGCACGTCGCGACTGACGACAGCATGATGAAAAAGATCGGCACTCTGCCTTCCGGCGGCGAGTGTATCATCAACAAGATTGCTGCCGATTGCGATCTGCTGCTTGCCGAGGGCTTTATTGAGCCGCACTTCTTTGCCGGTTTCTCTGGTAGCCGCAAGTCCGTCCTGCCTGGCATCGCCAGCTACAAGACCATCATGTACAACCACAACGGTCAGTTTGTGAATGATTCCCACTCGCGTGCCGGCAACCTGTGCCACAACCACGTGAGCGAGGATATGTTTGCTGCCGCCGAGATGGCTCACCTTGCCTTTGTGCTTAACGTGGTGCTCAACGGCAAGCACGAGGTCATCGGCTCCTTTGCCGGCGACATTCACAAGGCGCACGAGGCCGGCTGTGAGTTCGTGAAGAGCCTTGCCGGCGTTGAGCCCGTTGAGTGCGAGATTGCCATCACCACCAACGGCGGCTACCCGCTCGACCAGAACATCTACCAGGCCGTGAAGGGCATGTGCTCTGCCGAGGCCACGCTTCCCGAGGGCGGTGTGATCATCGACGTCGCCGGCTGTGCCGACGGTCACGGTGGCGAGGGCTTCTATCACAACATCGCCGACAATGATCCGGCAGAGTTTGAGCGGGCCTGCATCGACCGTCCTAAGGACGAGACCCTGCCCGACCAGTGGACGAGCCAGATCTTTGCCCGCATCTTGGCACATCACCCTGTGATCATGGTCACCGATCTGTGCGATCACCAGATGATCAAGGATATGCACATGACGCCGGTCAACACCCTCGAGGAGGCGCTCAAGCTCGCCTTTGAGATGAAGGGTGCCGATGCCAAGGTGGCCGTCATTCCCGATGGCCTGGGCGTTGTTGTTGCGCAGCACTAGTGCGTGGCCCAAACGAATCGTTTATAACCGACAAGAAAGATAAGGTTTTATGCTTACCAAACTCCTCTGCGAATTCGGCGCAACGGCCCTCATGATCATCTTTGGCGTGGGAGTGCACTGCGATACCGTGCTCAAGGGCACCAAGTATCAGGGCTCCGGCCATATGTTTGCCATTACCACTTGGTCTTTTGGCATCTCGGTCTGCCTGTTTGTCTTTGGCGGCGCCGTGTGCATGAACCCGGCTATGGTGCTTGCCCAGTGCATCGTCGGCCTGGTGCCGTGGAGCAGCTGCATCCCCTTCATGATTGCCGATATGCTCGGCGGCTTTGTGGGCGCCGTGATCGCGTGGTTGATGTATGCCGATGAGTTCAAGGCTTCCGAGGGCGTCGTCGACCCCATTGCCCAGCGCAACATCTTCTCGACCAACCCCACCACCGAGGGCACGAACTATGCCCGCAACTTCTTCTGTGAGGCTATCTGCACCTTTGTGTTCATCAGCGCCA
The DNA here is from genome assembly GCA_934675795.1 of uncultured Collinsella sp. GTDB lineage: Bacteria > Actinomycetota > Coriobacteriia > Coriobacteriales > Coriobacteriaceae > Collinsella. Next base: position 13,447 of record CAKURW010000033.1, on the reverse strand, counting down.
TCCTTGCTGCCGCTAGCCGTGCCGGCGAGAACGTCCTGATGCTCGCTATCTGCGTCGGCCTGATCGTTTGGGCTGTTGGCATGGGCATGGGCGGCATCACCGGCTTCGCCATGAACCAGGCCCGTGACCTTGGTCCTCGCATGGCTTATCAGGTGCTGCCGATCAAGAACAAGGCTGACAACAACTGGAAGTACGGCCTGCTCGTTCCTGGCATCGCACCGTTTGTCGGTGCCGCTCTGGCCGCGCTGTTTGTGCATAGTTTCTTGGGCATGTTCTAGTCTGAGGCTACATAGTTGTCCGCTGGCCGCATGGGGTAACTTCCCAGCGCGTCCTCGGACATGCAAAAAGGCTCGCTGCGCACTTCGTGCGGCGAGCCTTTTTGCGTCCTGCGGAATGCGCTGGGAAGTTACCCCATGCGGCCAGCTGCGGGGTCTTTGCTGCGCTCGAGCAAGCAGCCCAACATATAAATCTGAATTTGGATTTGGATGGGAGGGGCTTGTTGCTGTTGAGGGCGGTGAAGCGCGAGTGACACTTTGGGATGCGTGGCGCCCTGGGTTGGGGCGATGCTTTGGGATGATGTTCTTACTTAGTTGAAGAGGGGTTTTATGGCTGATAAGTAGTCTTTGGCTACGTCGGCTTTGTCTGCTTGGAAGTTGTGCCAGGCCCACCATTGGACGGTGGCTACGAAGCTTGAGGCTATGTGGTGTAGTAAGAAGCTGCGGTCCATGGTGCTGGCGGGGCCTGCGGGGTCGGCGGGGACGGTTTCGGCTGCGCGCGACATGATAGTCTTGCGGAGGCAGTCGGCGAAGACGCGTGAACCGGCGCCGGCTACCAGTGCCCGTACGCCCTGACGGCGCTCCCAGAGGTTGTTGAGGATATGCTCGACCTGTACGAGCGGGTCGTCGAGGGGTGTACCGTCATCGTCGAGGGCATGGGTGCAGATATCGCGCACGAGCGCGGCGAGTAGGTCGTCTTTGCTCTTGAAGAGGCCGTAGAACGTGGCCCGACCTACGTGGGCGCGAGCGATGATGTCGCCGACGGTGATCTTGCCGTAATCTTCCTCGCACAGGAGCTCGGAGAACGCCGCAACGATGGCGGCACGGCTTTTTGCCTTGCGGGCATCCATGGCTATGCGTCCGCGTCAACGAGCAGGCAGCGGAGCGTACCGGAACAACCCTCGTAGGGGCGCTTGCCAGCGCCGTAGCCGACGGCTTCGATGCGGTAGCGTGAGGGCAGCTGGTCGGACGTACGCAGCGCGGTGACGATGGCGGCGCCCGTCGGCGTCACGAGCTCGCCGGCGACCGGCGCGGGCGTGAGGGCGATATTGCCTGCTTGGCATAGGTTGACAACGGCGGGGACGGGAATGGGCATGAGACCGTGGGCGCAGCGGATGGTTCCGTGGCCCTCGGAGAGCGACTCGACAACGATGTCCTCAATGCCCAGGTCATCGAGGCAGATGGCGACAGAGCAGACGTCGACGATGGAGTCGACGGCGCCCACCTCGTGAAACAGGACGGTGTCGGGCGTTTTGCCGTGAGCCTTTGCCTCGGCAGCGGCGAGTACGGAAAAAATGGTGAGGGCGCGACGCTTGGCGCCATCGCTTAGCTGTGAGCCGTCGATGATGGCGGTGACGTCCGCCAAAGAACGGTGGTGATGGTGATGGGCGTGATGGTGGTCCTCGTGGCCATGGCCATGGGCCTCATGGTCATGCTCGTGGCAGTGCTCGTGTTCGTGCTCGCTATGGTCATGATGGTGGTGCTCGTGCTCGTGCGTGTGCTCGGCAGCTGCTTCGTTGCCGTAGAGCCAGGCCATATCGTGGTCGTGGTTCTCGAGCTCCTCTGCAAGCTGGACATCGAAATCGCAGGCGTCGATGCCGTGCTTGTTTACGCGCGTCACGGCAATCGAAAAGCCGTCGACCGGCAGCGTGGCGAGCTGCTCGTGCAGATGCTCCTCGCTGGCGCCCAGGTCGAGCAGGGCCGCGACGGTCATATCGCCGCTGATGCCCGAGGTGCCGTCGATGATAAGCGTATGCTGATGGTTGGACATGGAATGCTCCTTAGCGGGCGCGGGGTGTGCCGGCGCTCAGATGATTGATAAGACTTGCCTGGTATGCGGCACCAAAGCCGTTGTCGATATTGACGACCGAAACGCCGCTGGCGCAGGAGTTGAGCATGGCGAGCAGTGCGGCTACGCCACCAAAGCTCGCGCCGTAGCCCACGCTGGTGGGAACGGCAATGACCGGACAGCTCACCAGGCCGCCGATAACGCTCGCCAGCGCGCCTTCCATGCCGGCGATGGCGATGACCACCTGCGCCTGGGCAAGTTCCTCGGCATGCGCGAGCAAGCGGTGCAGGCCGGCGACGCCTACGTCGTAGAGGCGGTCGACCTCGTTGCCATAGAACTCGGCCGTCAACGCGGCTTCCTCGGCGACGGGCAAGTCGCTCGTGCCGGCGCAGGCGACGACGATGCGTCCGTTACCGGTGGGGGAGGGCTTGCCGCCCACGAGGGCGAGCTGCGCGTCCGGGACATATCCCAGGTCGATGCCGTTGTCGAGGAGCTCCGAGATGCGGGCTGCTTTTTCGCTGTCCAGGCGTGTGACCAGGATGCGCTCCTGGCCGGCATCGCGCAGCGCTTCGATAATGGCGGCAATCTGCTTGGCGGTTTTACCCGCACCGTAGACAACCTCGCCGGCTCCCTGGCGCACCCCGCGCGAAAGATCGAGCTGCGCAAAGCCCAAATCGGCGGTCGGAGCCGTCTGGATGCGCGTAAGGGCGTCGGCGGGGGTGACTGATCCGCCGGCAACATCGCTCAGCAGCTGCTCTAGATCTCGCTTATCCATATATGTTCCCTTCGACGGCGCAAAGTCTAGCACTCAAAGGGTATGTTTCCGAACACTAAGACAAAATTGTTCGGAAACTATAGGACGGATTGATTCAATTGTTAGACGGATCGATTAGTCACGCAGGATGATGTCCATGGCGAGCATCAGGTTGCGTTCGTCGATGGCAAACGGGGCGGCTTCGCGCGTCTTGGGCTTGGCGCAAAACGCGATGCCCGTGCCCGCGGCCTGAATCATGGGGATGTCGTTTGCCCCGTCGCCAATAGCGACCGTGTGGGCCATGTCGACACCGCACTCAACCGCCCAATCTAGCAGCTTGATGAGCTTGGACTCCTTGGTCACAATGTCGGCAGCCAACTTACCGGTGAGCTTGCCATCCACGACCTCCAGGCGGTTGGCCAGGCAAAAATCGATGCCCGCGGCGGTCACGATTTTGTCGGCGACCTCGTGGAAGCCACCGCTTACCACGCCGACCTTCCAGCCCTTGCTGTGCGCCGATCGCACAAGCTCCAACGCGCCGGGGGTAAACGTCACGCGCGCAAAGGTGCGTTCGAACACGCTCTCATCCAAGCCGGCAAGCAGCCCCACGCGCTCCTCGAGCGCCTGCTTAAAGTCAAGCTCGCCGCGCATGGCGCGTTCGGTGATCTGTGCAACCTGCTCGCCCACGCCTGCCTCCTTGCCCAACAGGTCGATGACCTCCTGGTTGATGAGCGTGGAGTCGATATCCATAACGATGAGGCGTGCAGTCATGGCGGGCCTTTCCGAGTGCAGTTGTATTGGGGCACATTGTCGCACGCGGCGCGCCTTGGCGACGGCCACGGTGCGTCAATTGTTTCGTCTCCGTCAAGTCTTTGGGCAGGAGCTACTTTTCCGCGGCACATCGACACAGGTGCGATAAGATAGAACGCCATGTCTGGCTGCGCGGTTTACGCAGGCTGGGCAAATCTGTACGACGCCGCCCGGAACGACACGGGGCGGCACAGATCCATAAAGGAGGATCACTGGTATGAGCCAGACCCGTCCCATCGACGAGCATTCCATGCACACCCGTACCTGCGGCGAGCTTCGCCGCGAGAACGTGGGCGAAGAGGTCACCCTCACCGGTTGGGTGAGCCGTCGCCGTGACCACGGCGGCCTTATTTTCTGCGACCTTCGTGACCGCGAGGGCATCACGCAGCTCACCTTCGACCCCGAGCACTCTGACGGCGACGCATTTAAGATCGCCGAGACCATGCGTCCCGAGTGGCCCATCAAGATTCACGGCGTCGTGCGCTCCCGTGGCGAGGAGACCACCAACGCCAAGCTCGCGACCGGCGAGATCGAGGTCCTGACCGACCACGCCGAGGTGCTCAACACGTCCGTCACCCCGCCGTTCCAGATCGAGGACGGCATCGAGACCAGCGAGGACACCCGTCTGCGCTATCGCTATCTGGACCTCCGTCGTCCCGAGATGATGGCCAACCTCAAGCTGCGCTCCGACTTTACCTTTGCCATTCGCGAGGCGCTGCACAACCGTGAGTTCATGGAGGTCGAGACGCCCTCCCTGTTTAAGTCCACGCCCGAGGGCGCTCGTGACTTCATCGTTCCCAGCCGTATCCAGCCGGGTAACTTCTACGCCCTGCCGCAGTCCCCGCAGCTCCTGAAGCAGCTGCTCATGGTCGGTGGCGTTGAGCGCTACTACCAGGTTGCCAAGTGCTTCCGCGACGAGGATCTGCGCGCCGACCGTCAGCCCGAGTTCACTCAGGTCGATATCGAGATGTCCTTCGTGGACCAGAATGACGTCATGAGCGCACTCGAAGAGGTCCTGTCCGATGCCTTCGGCCGCATGGGTGTCGAGATGCCCACGCCGCTGCGTCGCATGGACTACTGGGAGGCCATGGACACCTATGGCTCCGACAAGCCCGATACCCGCTATGGCATGCATCTGGTCGACCTGACCGACATCTTTGCCAACTCCAAGTTCAAGGTCTTTGCGACTGCCGCAAACGAGGAGGGTTCTGTCGTCAAGGCCATTAACGCCAAGGGCGCCGGTGCCTGGGCACGTGCCAAGATCGATAAGCTCGCCGGCGTGGCCTCCACGTTTGGCGCCAAGGGCCTGGCCTGGATTGCCTTCCGCGAGGACGGCTCTATCAACAGCCCCATCGTCAAGTTCTTCTCGGACGAGGAGATGGCGGCTCTGCGCGAGCGCATGGATGTCGAGCCCGGCGACCTTGTGATGTTCGCCGCCGGCCCGCGCTTGCTCTCCGACGAGATCCTGGGCGGCATGCGTTCGCACATGGCCAATGCGCTCGAGATCAAGCGCGAGGGCCACGACTTCCTGTGGGTCGTCAACTTCCCGCTGTTCCACTGGGACGAGGATCGCAAGGCCTATGCTGCCGAGCACCAGCCCTTTACCCTGCCGACCGAGACCGACATCGCCAAGATCGAGGCCGACCCGTTGGCAGCCGGTTCTTGCACCTACGACTTTGTCATGGACGGCTTTGAGGCCGGCGGCGGCGGTATGCGTATCCACAACGCCGAGATGCAGATGTCCATGCTCAAGCTCCTGGGCTTTACCGAGGAGCGTGCCGAGTCTCAGTTCGGCTTCCTCATGGAGGCCCTCAAGTTTGGTGCGCCCCCGATGGGCGGTTTCGCTCTGGGCCTGGACCGCGTGTGCATGCTGCTCACCGGTTCCGACTCCATCCGCGACGTCATGGCGTTCCCCAAGACGGCCAGCGGCTCCGACCTTATGTCGGGTGCTCCGAGTGCCGTTAGTGGCGCCCAGCTCAAGGACGTCAGCCTGCGCCTGATGTAGGCGAGCGGTTACATATTGCCCGTAACGAGGGAAGGACGCGTGCCTTCCCTCGTTTTTTATGCGCCGAGGTTGCGCCGGTAACGTACAATAACTACCACGTGGCTGGGTTTGCCGGCCGAATGTGCGATGCCGCGGGAGGGGACATGGTCGAGTTTACAAAGACGATTAAAGATCCGTTGGGATTACATGCCCGCCCGGTTGCGCTGCTCTATGACATCATTGCCAAGCATCGTAGCGACGTGTCAGTCAGTATCGGCGATCGCCACACGGATGGCCGCGACGTTATAGGGCTCATGGCGCTCTGCGGCGAATGTGGCGAAGACGTCGTGTTCCGCGTTTCGGGCGTGGATGAGGCCTCCTGCGTCACGTCGATCAGAAACCTCTCGCTTTAACCTCAACAATGTGACAAAGGGGCAGTCCCCTCTGTTGCATCAATTGGTATGGCAAGGCGCCGCAAAGAGACAGTCTTTGCGGCGCCTTTGTTTCGTATAGGAAACTTTTTCGAAATCTGAATGGGGACCCTTTCCAAAAAGTTAACCACGTGTTAGTTTACTAAAGCGAACATAGGCGTGGTTAACTTTTACCGCGTCGATGTTGAGGACGAACTGACGTTAGGAGCCACTCATGTCTTGCGGACCGCAGATGCCGGCAATGCCGCTTTCGATGGTAAAAGCGGGCGAAACCGTGCGCGTGTCTCGTGTAAAGGGCAATGAGGATATGAAGCACCACCTCAAGGACCTCGGCTTTGTCGAGGGCAGCGAAATCCACGTGGTGAGCTCGAGTGGCGCCAATATCATCGTCACTGTGCTCGGCGCACGCTTTGGCATCGATTCCAAGGTTGCCATGCACATCATGACCGTCGGTTAGTCCACAGCATTTGATAAAAACCGAAAGGGGGACAAGAGGATGAAGACGTTGGGTGACGTTAAGGTGGGCGAGAGCTCCACCATCGTCAAGCTTCACGGTGAGGGCGCGCTTCGCCGCCACCTTATGGACCTGGGGCTCATCAAGGGCACTTCGTTCAAGGTCGTAAAGGTAGCACCGCTCGGCGATCCGGTCGAGATCAACGTGCGCGGCTACGAGCTTTCCATCCGCAAGGAGGAGGCGGCCGTCGTCGAGGTCCAGTAGGGGCTTGCTACGTATATTTCTGCAGATAAAGTTAGGTTTTTCTAACTTAATGCAGCACTTTGAAGCACATTATCCAGCCTGCGCGGAGAAAGCAGCGCAGGCACACAAGGAAGAAGGATTGAATGGCGGATTCTCAGATCCATGTCGCGCTGGCGGGTAACCCCAACTGCGGCAAGACCACGCTTTTCAACCTGATCACCGGCGCCAACGGCTATGTTGGCAACTGGCCCGGAGTCACGGTTGAGAAAAAGGAGGCCAAGCTCCTAAGCGACAAGAACGTTACCATCACGGACCTCCCCGGCATCTACTCGCTTTCCCCCTACAGCCCCGAGGAGCAATGCTCGCGCGATTACCTCATGAGCGGCGAGCCCGATGTCGTCGTTCAGGTGGTCGATGCCACCAACTTGGAGCGCAACCTGTACCTGGCACTTCAGGTCATCGAGACCGGCCTGCCCGTGGTCGTTGCCCTCAACATGGCCGACCTGGTCGAGAAGAACGGCGACAAGATCGACACCGACAAGCTTTCCAAGAAGCTCGGCTGCCCGGTTATGATGATCTCCGCTCTTAAGAACAAGGGCATCAAGGAGCTCTTCGAGCAGGTTAAGAAGTCCGCTGCTTCTAAGGGCCAGGTGCCGGAGCACAAGTTCGACTCCTCCATCGAGGACGTTCTGGATCACATCGAGAACAATCTGCCGGCGAGCGTTCCCGCCAACAAGCGCCGCTACTACGCTGTCAAGCTGTTTGAGCGCGACGCGGACGCCTGCAAGCTCATCAACCTCACCAAGGAGAAGGCCGCTCGCGTCGAAGAGCTGGTCGCTCAGTGCGAGCAGGACTGCGACGATGACGCCGAGTCCATCATCACCGGCGAGCGCTACGGCGTCATTGCCCACATCATCGACGAGTGCCTCACCAAGGCTCCTGCCAAGATGAGCACCTCCGAGAAGATCGACCGTGTGGTTACCAACCGTATCCTGGGCCTGCCGATCTTTGTGGTCATCATGTTCTGCGTGTACTACATCGCCGTTTCCACCTTGGGTGGCACGGTGACGGACTTCACCAACGACCAGCTCTTCGGCACCGACGGCTGGTACGTGCTCGGTCAGGGCCGCGACGCCTATGACGCGGCTGTCGAGGCTGCGGGCGACAATGCCGACTCGGTCGATCCGGCGCAGTACGGCCCCTATGTCCCGGGTATTACCACTATGGTGCACGATGCCCTCGTGGCGGGCGGCACCGAGGACGGTGGCCTGGTCGACTCGCTCGTCTGTGACGGTATCGTCGGCGGCCTGGGTGCCATCTTTGGCTTTGTGCCGCAGATGTTCCTGCTGTTCGTCATGCTGTCCTTCCTGGAGGACTGCGGCTATATGGCCCGCGTCGCCTTCATCATGGACCGCGTGTTCCGCCGCTTTGGCCTGTCCGGTAAGTCCTTCATCCCCATGCTCGTGTCCTCGGGCTGCGGCGTCCCTGGCGTCATGGCCACCAAGACCATCGAGAACGAGAAGGACCGCCGCATGACGGTCATGACTACCACGTTCATCCCCTGTGGCGCTAAGCTGCCGATCATCGCCCTGCTCATGGGCTCCATCATCGGCGATTCTTCCACTACCGCCGCGTGGATCAGCCCGCTCTTCTACTTCCTGGGTGTCTTTGCCGTCATCGGCTCGGGTCTGATGCTCAAGAAGACCAAGCTCTTCGCCGGTCGCCCGACGCCGTTCGTTATGGAGCTTCCCGCCTACCACTTCCCGGCGATCCGCTCTTGGGCGCTGCACGTGTGGGAGCGCTGCTGGGCCTTTATCAAGAAGGCCGGCACGGTCATCTTCGCGTCCACTGTCGTGGTTTGGTTCCTGTCCAACTTTGGTAGCTACAACGGTTCCTTTGGCTTCCTGCCTGCGATGGACGGCATCCCCGAGGAGTTCATGGACTACTCCGTGCTCGCCATGCTGGGCAACCTGGTCGCTTGGATCTTCGCCCCGCTCGGCTTTAGCACCTGGCAGGCAACCGCACTGACCGTCTCTGGCCTCGTCGCCAAGGAGAACGTCGTCGCCACCGCCGGCTCGCTGCTGTCCGTCGCCGACGCGGGCGAGACCGACCCGAGCCTGTGGACCGCGTTTGCCGGCATGTTCCCCACCATGGGCGCTTGCGTGGCCTTCGGCGCCTTCAACCTGCTGTGCGCTCCGTGCTTTGCCGCCATTGGCACCATCCGCAACCAGATGGACTCTGGCAAGTGGACCGCGATTGCCATCGGCTACGAGTGCGCCTTCGCTTGGGTGATCGGCCTGTTCATCAACCAGTTCTACAACCTGCTTGTCCTTGGGCAGTTTGGTATCTGGACGGTTGTGGCCATTGTGCTGCTGGTTGCGATGCTCTTCCAGATTTTCCGACCCATGCCCAAGCATGCATGGACCGATGAGGACGAGACCAACACTGCTTCCGCCGCAGTTTCCGCTTAAGTCCGAATAAGGATTAACCCCTTTCCACGAGCCCGGGTGTCCCAGCGACACTCGGGCTTTTTGGTGGGAGAGATGTGGCGTTTCCGCAGATAAAACCGACCAAAACAAACCTGTCCCTTTTTGGTAGGTGGAGAATGGGGTAAAGTAAGTGGTGGTTAACTAGAGGAGGCTTGCTATGGCACCTATCGATATTGTTGTACTGGCTGTTATTGGTATTGCGTTTGTCGCGGTATGCGTGCGCATCTACCGCAAGGGCACCTGCGCCGACTGCGCTCAGGGTGGCGTTTGCACGGGGCATTGCTCCAACAAAAAGACGTGCGCCGCACTTAAGGGCGTAGACAAAATCGCCGAAGACTTGGGCCGCGGTATTCATTAGTCGACCGGCGTTTGGGCATGTTTGACTGCGAATACGGCAGTTGCTGATAGGATAAGTACGTTAGCAACTGCCGCCGAGCGGCTCAAACGAAAGGAAGCCTGTATGGAGTCCTCTGCCTATCCGATGCTCTTTAGCCCGATCAAGGTCGGTACGACCGAGGTCAAGAACCGCGTCTTTATGCCGCCGGTATCCACCAACCTGGCCGATCATGGCTATGTGACCGATGACTTGGTCGATCATTACCGTGCCCGCGCCAAGGGCGGCGTGGGCCTCATCGTCACCGAGGTCGTGACGGTCGAGCCCACCTATACCTATCTGCCGGGTGATATGTGCTGCTACGACGACACGTTTATCCCCGGCTGGGAAAAGCTCGCCGCGGCCGTCCACGAGTATGGCTGCAAGATCATGCCGCAGCTCTTCCACCCCGCCTACATGGCCTTTAACATTCCGGGCACGCCGCGCCTGATCGCTCCGTCCTTTGTGGGTCCGTCCTATGCCCGCGAGGCGCCGCGCCCCATTACGGTGGATGAGATCCACGAGCTCACGCATCAGTTCGGTGACGCTGCCGTGCGTATGCAGAAGGCCGGTGTCGATGGCGTCGAGGTCCATGCGGCACACGCCCACGGCATGCTCGGCGGCTTTTTGACCCCGCTCTATAACAAGCGTACCGATGAGTACGGCGGCTCGCTCGACGCCCGTATGCGCTTCTTGCTCGAGGTTATCGCCGAGATTCGCGAGCGCTGCGGCAAGGACTTTATCATCGACGTTCGCATCTCGGGCGATGAGTACACCGATGGCGGTCTGACCCTCAACGACATGATCTACGTCTCGCGTCGCCTGGAGAAGGCCGGCGTCGACATGATTCATGTGTCAGGCGGCACCACCATTAAGCGCGGCTCCGCGATTCCCGCCGCCGGTACCCAGCAGGCCTCGCACGCTGCCTGCTCGCGCGAGATCAAAAAGCACGTGAACATTCCTGTTGCCACGGTCGGCCGCATTAACGAGGCATGGATTGCCGAGGAGCTGATCGAGGACGGCGCCGCCGACATCTGCATGATGGGCCGCGCCAATCTGTGCGATGCCGAGTTCTGCAACAAGGCCGCTGCCGGCAACGCCGATGACATCCGCCCCTGCATTGGCTGTCTGCGCTGCCTGAACGGCATTATGTTTGGCAAGCGCATCTCCTGCACCGTCAATCCGGACGTGGAGCGCGACGAGGCCGGCTACGAGCCTGCCGCTACGCCCAAGAACGTGCTGGTCGTGGGCGCTGGTCCCGCAGGTATGGAGGCGGCCTACATTGCTGCCAAGCGCGGGCACCACGTGGTGCTTGTGGACAAGCAGGACGAACCGGGCGGCGAGATGCGCATCGCGGCTGTTCCGCCGGCAAAGCAGGAGCTTACGCGCGTGATCAAGTATCAGTATCGCCGCCTGGCCGAAGCGGGCGTAACGTGCGTCTTTGGTACCGAGCTATCTGCTGAGGATATTCAGCGCGACTATGCCGGCTACGAGGTCGTTTTGGCCTACGGTGCCGAGCCTATCGCTCCGGCCTTTATGCAGGGCTTTAAGCAGGTCATGACGGCTGACGACCTGCTGGGCGGCAACGCCTTCCCGGGCAAGAAGATCGTCATCGTCGGCGGCGGTACCGTCGGCTGCGAGACTGCCGACTATCTGGCTCCGCTGGTCAACGACCTGTCGCCGGCCAATCGCGATGTCACCGTCATCGAGATGACCAAGACGCTCGCTGCCAACGAGGGCGGCGCCGGCCGCGCGGTGCTCATCACGCGCATGCTTTCCAAGGGCGTTCACGTGCTGACCGAGGCCAAGGTAACCGAGATTACCGAGGACACCATCAGCTACGAAAAAGATGGCGAGATCCACACTATCGCCGATGCCGATACGCTGGTGCTTGCCATGGGCTATCGTCCCAACACCAAGCTGGCCGACGACCTGGCCGCTGCCGGTGTTGCCACCCACGTGCTGGGCGACGCCCAGAAGTGCGGCAACATCCGCGATGCCATCGGCGATGGCTACAAGGTTGCCTGCGAGCTCTAGTCAACCCCTTGTTGCGTGGGGGCAGGTTACTTTGCACCAACTTGGCGCATGTAAACCTGGCCCCATTGACGAGGTTTCCGCCATCCCAGGGCGGCTACATGGAGTAGCGCCCGTGCGCATCGATTCCCTCTCATAGATGTGCGGCACAAAGAACCCCGAGCTCACACGAGCTCGGGGCCTTTTTCGTCTGGATTGGGGACGCATAGCCGGACGAAAGCGTGTTGCGTTTGGCGTAAAACCATACGAAAGTGCAATTTGCGTCTTATTTCCGAACGTAAAACAGACGAAAACCGTTTACGTCTGCTTTAAATCCGTACGAAAACGGTTTTCGTCTTGCAGGGCAGTTGCCGTTTCTACAGTTCAACTTCCAGTTCGGCTTTGTGTTCGCAGAGGTAGTCGCGCATGTAGGGGATGGCAAATGAGACCTTGCCGTACGAAGGAGCCTCGATAATCGATTCTCTTAACAGGCGGCTGCGGACGGAGCTCACCTGTTGAGGCGTTTTGTTTAGGGCATCGGCAACCATGCTGGTCGAGCTCGTCTGCCCCAAAGACGCCATGCTCAGCAGATAAGCGATGCACGTGGGCGGAATGCGCTGCAGCGCGGGCTCAATCACCATGGCGCAGAAGCGTTCGCGTGCCGTTGCAATGCCACGCTCGGCTTCTTCTTCTCCAATAATCGCTGTATGTGCGCGTCTTGCCAACTGCCATGCGTAGTATCCAACGAGTTGGATCATGAAAGGATAGCCTTGCGTTGCCTCGGCAAGTTGGCCGGCAATACCTGGCTGCAACTCCATGCCAGACGCTTCAATGGTTTCCTCGAGGGAGTACGACACTTCGGTTACTGCCACAGCCTTCAGATCAAAGGGGAGGGCACGGCGCAAAAACGTAAGTGTCTTTCCGTTGATGATGCTTTCAATCATCGAAGGCAGCCCAGCAAAAACAAAGGCGATATCAAGGTCTTCGCCGATAACCTGCTGAATCGCAATGGAGAGCGTTCGGACCTCATCGAGCTCTGCGTCTTGAACCTCGTCGAGAGTGATGAGCAGGCCATTTCCATTCTTGGATATTGTCTGTCTCATGGCGTCGCGTAGCGATGGGCCGATTCGCTCAATATCTATGCTGCCGATGGATATGCCAGCTACGGTGGGCTCAAATCTGGCGTGTTTGGCCTGGAATTTGGGCTGCAGCTGTTCGAGAATGCGCTGGCAAAGTCCCTCGGTTGCGACCTCTTTTATGACCGTCCAGCCACGGCTTTGCGCCAAACGTGAGCACTCGTCAAGGAGGACCGTCTTGCCCGTTCCACGGACGCCGGCTATGCGCATTAGGCGCCCCGGGGCACCAGGCCCGTTGACGAGGCCCTCATTGAATTCTTCGAGCACATCTTCGCGGCCGATAATCGTGGGAGGTGTTTTACCTGCTGTGGGCTTAAAAGGGTTTGTTTGCATGTGAGCCACCTTTGCTCAAGATATAGCAAGATATAGCAAAGTATAGCAAGATATAGCAAAGTATAGTGAGATATAGCAAAGTAAGTGCTACTTGCGGGTTTTGCGGTGGTGCTATTTTCCAAATGCCGCGCGGATAAAGCGCTGGGCGAACAGCTTGTTGGCAACTCACGAGGGCTCGGGGTGCCAATTTGGGATGGAGTAGTGCTGTGCCACGAATAGGGCCTATCTACTACGTTTAAGCCGCAGGGGTCAACCATAGTCGGCTTTTTCGAAAATCGACAAGCTGTCTACCTGCACTGATAATTGTTCTCGGGGGAAGCGGGCACTGCGGGGCGCGGCAACAGCGCGCGATTTCCGCGTCGC
>CAKURW010000032.1 GCA_934675795.1 uncultured Collinsella sp. | reverse complement strand
GGGTAAGACCCGTTTGCGCCGGCTGTCTCTGGCAGCGGATTCGTGCGTGAACCGAAAGTATTATGGCGGGGACCCCGACGTCGGTCAACGGGCGCGAGGATTCGTACACAAACCCTGCATACGCTCCGGCCGGGAGGGGCAGGGCGAGTTTTCCGCTCGGTCAAGTCCTGGGCTCGCACGAAGGCCACATTAAGTGGCCTTCGGCTCGTGCGGAATCTACGGAAAACTCGCCCTGCCCCTCCCGGCCGGAGCTACGCTGCCTTTGCTGCGAATCCTCGTGTCCGTTGGCCGGCGCGCCCCACTCATAATGCTTGGGTCGGTGGGCTGATGTGTTGCGTCCCTGATGGCTACAGGGTTGAAATGAAGGTGGACAGGCGATTTAGGCCTTCGTCCAGATCTTTGTCGGAAACGCAGTAGCTGAGGCGGATGTGGCCTTCGGTGCCGAAGCAGTCGCCCGGGACTAGGGCTACGTTGGCCTCTTTGATGGCTTTGATGCAGAAGTCTTCGCTGGTTAGGCCGAACTTTTTGATGCTTGGGAAAGTGTAGAAGGCTCCTGCGGGCTCTACTACGTCGAGGCCCATGGCGTTTAAGGCTGCGAGTACGCGTTCGCGACGGGCTCGGTAGACTTCGAGCATGGGAGTTGGGTCGACGGTGAGGGCTCGGGCTGCGGCGTCCATTTCGAAGGAGACGGCGCTCGATACTAAGTATTGGTGGGCCTTTGCGATCTCGGCGATGACGGGGGCTGCGGCTGCGAGCCAGCCCAAACGCCAGCCGGTCATGGCCCAGGGTTTGGAGAAGCTCTCGATGACTACCGTCTGCTCGCGTAGCTCCGGGTGGCGCTGGGCAAAGCGCTCGTAGCCGTCCACGTAGACCAGGCGGTTGTATACATCGTCGCAGACCACGTAGATGCCCGCCTCCTCCGCCACGCGCGCCACGGCGTCGAGCGACGCCGTGTTGAGGATGCAACCCGTAGGATTGTTGGGCGAGCAGATGACGATGGCCTTGGTCGCCGGCGTCACGTAAGCACGAAGTGCGTCCTCGTCAATCTGGAATTGCGCAGGCTCCGTATCCAAAAAGACCGCCTTGGCGTGATTGGCCACGACGATGCTCTCGTACAGGCCAAAGGCCGGCGTGGGAATAATGACCTCGTCGCCTGGGTTGAGCATAGCCATGAATGCTGCCGACAGGGCCTCGGTCGCACCGTCGGTCAGAATGACCTCGTCCGCCGAAAACGTAAGGCCCGCATCCCCCATGTAGGCAGATAACGCCTCACGCAGGGCGGGGCGACCGTTGTTGGGCGGATAATGCGTGTCACCGCGGTCCAGCGCGGCGGTCACCTCGGCGCTAATCACGTCGGGCGTGGGAAAATCGGGCTCGCCGAGCGCAAGCGCAATGCATCCCGGATGCTGGGCGGCGAGCGCGTTGATTCGGCGGATGCCGGAGGGCTTGAGCGTGGCAAGCGAGGTATTCATGGGCAGACGCATGGCGTTCCTTTCGTAAGGGTTGCACTAGGATAGCGCGGCGGAGCGCCACCAGACGGTGTAACCTAAACGGAAACCAACCGGAAAGGAGGCGGCATGAAGACGACCGCACGCGGCGATGTACCAAAAACACTGCATAACATCGCGTTTGTCAGTATTCCCGAGAGCGCCGATCTTGAGTTTTTGCTCTGGGACCTGCAGGATGCCATCGCCGCCTATGCTCAGCTTTCCGGCACCACGCTCCCCCGCCCGATCGATTTGGAGGCGGATGATGGCGGTGCAGTCGATGGCATGGTGCTCGCTGTTGATGATGCATTTGACGATGAGGCTATGATCGCCGTCGAGCAGATACTCGATCGCCTTGGAAATACAGAGACACGCATCTATGTCGTCGTCCAGGCCGCGTCCAAAAACAACAAGCAGGCGGACGAAGTTCTCGACCGCCTGTATCGGGCATGTCTTCTACGTGACCTGCCATGGTGCGACGGCGTTGTCATCTGTGCCGGCAGCGGCATCACAGCGCTTCGCCACTCCCCGCGTATGGGCCTCTTGCGTCGGCCATTTTCGGAAGCGATGGATAAGCTTGTGGGCGCTGTGCGCATGGGCTGCTCCGTTGAGCATGCGCAGCTGCTTGGCGGTGGCAATGCCGGTAGCGTCGATGCCGACGGCATGGTGCGCGCCAAGCCCGCGCTGCCCGCACCGATCTGGCGTGTCATCATGAAACGCCTCGGCACCCGCGCCCAATCAGATATCTAAATTACAGAGCGGCCCAGTCAACGGCCTCGCGCCAGCGCTCGACAAGGCGTTCCAAGCGCCACGCTGCATTGGCGGGACTTGTCGACGGCAGAACGATGGCCGGCAGCCCGGTGCGTTCTTGTAGATAGCGCTTGTAGAGCCGACCAGCTGTACCACCGTTGCATATCACCTGCTCAATGGGAGCCACGTCGGTAATGCACTCGATATGTGCCGGCACAACGTTGCGGATGCTCGCGTCGCTCGAGCCCTTAATGTCGCAGCTCTCGATTGCATCCCACAGGGCCACGCCGCCGTTCAGCAGCATGGCCCGCTTGGCGGCAATGGAGGCATCGAGCGTCGCGGGCTCACCGCTTGCCAAAGGATCGCCCTCGTTGGGCGGCACAGGCATACCGAGGCACGTGGCCATCACACGCCAAAAGCGATTCTGAGGGTTGCCGTAATAAAAGGCATTAGCGCGCGACAGCACCGAGGGAAACGATCCGAGCACCAAAACGCGCGAGTGCTGGTCGAACACGGGCTCAAACCCATGCTCAATATGTTGATAGCCCTCGTCAGACGCTGCCATGGCCTAGGCCCTCAACAGATAGCGCACCTCGTAGGGCGCAAGCTCAAGGGAGCCCGCCAGCTCGACCGTGGGCACGCCGTCGGCAAGCAAATCGACAAAGGAGCCGTTGAGCTCGCCGGCGCCAAAGGTGTAAGGCTCGTCCACGGCGTTCACCGCCACGAGCACCGTCGCGTCGTCGCAGGCGCGCTCGAACAGCAGCTGCTTGTTCTGGATCACCACATTGCGATAGGCACCGTAGTTGAGAGCACGGGCCGCCGCGTCGTTTGCCGAGCGCAGGTGCGCCAGCTGCGTGATGAAGGCCGTCAGCTCGTTGGGCGCAGGCTCATCGAGCGCAGGGCGCAGCGCCCAGTCGCCATCGGGGCCGCCCTTTTCACCAGCAATTCCCCACTCGCTGCCATAGTAGACGCACGGAATGCCCGGCATGCCAAAGAGCATGCCATAGGCGGGACGCAGGCACGACTTGTCGGTGAGGATGCTCGCCAGGCGCGGCACGTCGTGGTTGTCGACAAACGACAGCAGGTGTTTGCCGCGGTAGATGCACCAGGGGTCGCCGCCAAACTGGCGATGCAGCGAATGGGCGATCTCGAACATGTTGACCGAGTTAAAGCTGGAGTACAGGCCCTTGTAGCACTCGTAGTTGGTGCAGGAGTCGAGCATCTCGTCGTTGACGATTTGGTTGTAGTCGCCGTGGAGCGTCTCGCCAATCAGCACAAAGTCGGGCTTGAGCTCACGGGTAAAAGCGTGCAGGCGACGCATGAAGTCGCGGTCGAGCATATAGGCAACGTCCAAGCGCAGGCCGTCGACGCCAAAGACCTCGGCCCAGCGACGCACGGACTCAAGCAGGTAATTGACCACGGCGGGGTTTTGCAGGTTGAGCTTCACAAGCTCAAAATGGCCCTCCCAGCCCTCATACCAAAAGCCGTCGCCGTAGCACGAGTCACCGTCAAAGCTGATGTGGAACCAATCCTTGTACGGCGAATCCCACTTGCGCTCCTGCACATCGCGGAAGGCCCAAAAACCGCGGCCGACGTGGTTGAAGACGGCATCGAGCACCACGCGGATACCGTGGGCATGCAGTGTGTCGCACACGGCGGCAAAGTCGACATCCCCACCCAGGCGGCGGTCGATATGGCGCAGGCTGCGCGTATCGTAGCCGTGGCTATCGGACTCGAGCGGCGGGTTGATGAGCACAGTGCCAACGCCGAGTTCCTGCAGGTAGTCGGCCCATTTGGCAATCTTCATGATGGGCGCATTGGGGCTAGCTGTGGCATCGGCGGCCTGGGCGAGCTCATCCTCGGCAACAGGGGCGGCGTTTTCGCGCGGAGCTCCACAAAAGCCCAGCGGATAGATCTGATAGAACGTCGTCTCGTATGCCCACATAGCAACCTCCCGGTAAGCTCAACACAACGACATCCATTGTATGCCCAGCGTGCACCCCCTTCCCCAAAATAAGTTGCGGTGAAATACGGACTGTTTGCCAGGTTTATTGGGCTAAACAATCCGTATTTCACCGCAACTGATGAGGGGATATGGTTAGGCGACGGGCTTGGCGCGGCGGATGGCCGGAAACAGCACGGTGATGGCGAGGATGACGCCCACGACGGCAATCGCCCCGCCCACAAAGCCGATCCAGGCGATACCGGGACCCGAAACCACGGCTCCGCCGATCGCGGTACCCGTGCCGATACCGAGGTTGAACAGGCCCGAGAAGATCGACATGGCGACGGCCGACGAATCTGCCGGCGTGTGCTTGATGAGCTCGGCCTGAAACGCCACGTTAAAGGCCGTGGCGCAGCAACCCCACAGTGCGCAGACGGCAAGCACTGTCACGAGCGACGATGCGGCCGGCCCCATGAGCAGCAGGGCCACCGGCACGCCGGAGAGCGTGATAGCAAGGAACGGAAAACGGTGCCCGTCGAGCAGGCGGCTGAACAGCCAGCTGCCCACCAAGCCGGAACAGCCAAACGCCGTCAGCGTCATGGTGATGGCGCCCGCATCGACATGGGCGACCTGAGCCAGGAAAGGCTCGATATAGCTGTAGCTTGCGTAATAGCCGGTCGCCATGAAGACCGTGACTGCGTAGAGCGCGATGAGGAGCGGGTTCTTGAGCAGCTCGGGCAGCTGTTTGACGGTAAAGCGCTCACCCGCCGGCATGGCCGGGAACACCGTTGCCTGGTAGACGACCGCGACAGCAGACAGCGCTCCGACCACGGCAAACGTCATACGCCAGCCCACGGCCAGGCCAATGGCGCGACCGAGGGGTAGGCCAAAGATCTGCGCGATGGACGAGCCCGTAGCGATCATGCTGATGGCGAGCGCGCCGTGGCGAGTGTCGACCAGGCGCGAGGCCATAATCGAGGCGACTGACCAGAACACGGCATGTGCGCAAGCGACCACCAGGCGCGCGCAGACCAGGATGGGATAGGTCGGCGCCACAGCGGACAGGAACTGACCGAGCGAGAACACAGCCAGCACGCCCAGCAGCATCCGCTTGAACTCAAAGCGCGAGGCGAACACCATGAGCGGCAGCGACAGCAGCATGACGCCCCAGGCATAGACCGAGATCATGATGCCCGCCTGGGCCTCGGTGAGCGAGAACGACGCGGCGATATCAGTCAAAAGGCCAATGGGCATAAACTCCGACGTGTTGAACACGAACGCACAACAGGTGAGCCCGACGAGTGGGAGCCACTGCTTGAGCGTGATGCCGTCTTGCCTTGTCTGAGTCATATATAACGTCTCCAATCGTTTTGAGCGGAGGCGATTATATAGCAACGGCCCCGCATCCGTCAGTACAGATGCGGGGCCGAAAACAATTCGATACACAGAGGTTGCGCCGTCAATTCATAACTAAGCCAACCCCAGCAATATGCCCGCCGAATGCACGACAAACGCCACGATCCAGGCAACGGCGACCTGAAACGCGAACACGGCCACGGCATAGCGCGCGCCCAACTCGCTCTTGACAGCGCCGATAGCGGCCACGCAAGGCGGGTACAGCAGCGTAAAGACCAAGAACACGTAGGCGGTAAACGGCGAAAACATGGTTGCCAATGCCGCGGGCGAGGTTGCACCCAAAAGCACCGTGAGTGTCGAGATGACACTCTCCTTGGCGATAAGTCCGGTGACGAGCGCCGTCGAGGCGCGCCAGTCGCCAAAGCCGAGCGGGGCCAACACCGGCGCGATGATGCTACCCAGACCGGCAAGCAGGCTTTGCGACTGGTCGGCGACCACATTAAAGCGGATATCGAACGTCTGCAGGAACCAGATGACCACCGTAGCGGCAAAGATAATGGTAAAGGCCTTGGTGATGAAGTCCTTGGCCTTATCCCATGCCAGCATCACCGTCGTCTTGACGCTCGGCAGGCGGTAATTGGGAAGCTCCATGATAAACGGCACCGGGTCGCCCTTAAATGCCGTGCGGTTGAGCACCAAAGCCGCGATACAGCCGACCACGATACCGATCAGATAGAGCGAGACCATGGCGGGAACCGTCGCCTGCGGGAAAAACGCCCCGCACAGCAAGCCGTAAACCGGCAACTTGGCTGAGCAGCTCATAAACGGCGTGAGCATGACCGTCATCTTGCGGTCGTGCTCGGATGGGAGCGTACGGGTCGACATGATAGCCGGCACGGTGCAGCCAAAACCGACGAGCATGGGCACAAAGCTGCGGCCCGACAGGCCAAAGCGACGCAACACCTTATCCATGACAAAGGCGACGCGCGCCATGTAGCCCGAGTCCTCCAGAATGGAGAGGAACAAGAAGAGCACGACAATAATCGGCAGGAAGGTCAGCACGCTGCCCACACCCGTAAGCACGCCGTCGACAGCCAGTGAACGCACCACGTCGTTGGTGCCGAACGCCTTGAGACCCGCATCGGCCGAGGCGATGATGGCAGCGATGCCGTCCTCCATGAGTCCCTGCAACGCCGCGCCGATCACGCCAAACGTCAGCCAAAAGACGAGGCCCATGATCACCAGAAACGCCGGAATGGCTGTGTAACGACCTGTCAGGATGCGGTCAATCTTGACGGAGCGCACGTGCTCGCGGCTTTCGTGCGGCTTGACGACGCAACGCCCGCACACGTCGCCGATAAAGCTAAAACGCATATCGGCCAACGCAGATAGGCGGTCGGTGCCGGCCTCGCCCTCCATCTGGGTAATGATGTGCTCGATAGCGTCGAGCTCATTGCGATCCAGGTGAAGCGCCTCGGTTACCAGCTCATCGCCCTCGACCAGCTTGGTCGCCGCAAAGCGCACCGGGATGTGCGCCGTCACGGCATGGTCCTCGATCAGGTTGGCAATGCCGTGGATGCAGCGATGCAGCGCACCGCCGTCCGGACCGTCGGGCACGCAAAAGTCCAGGCGACCAGGGCGCTCGCGGAACCGCGCCACGTGCAGGGCGTGGTCCACCAACTCGCCGATACCCTCGTTGCGGGCAGCGCTAATGGGAACAACGGGCACGCCCAACAGGCTCTCGAGCAGGTTGACGTCCACGGCGCCGCCGTTGGCGGTCACCTCGTCCATCATGTTGAGCGCGATGACCATGGGGCGGTCGAGCTCCATAAGCTGTAGCGTCAGGTACAGGTTGCGTTCGATATTGGTGGCGTCGATGATGTCGATGATGGCGTCGGGGTTTTCGTCAAGGATGAATTGACGGCTCACGATCTCTTCGCCCGTGTACGGCGACAGCGAATAGATGCCAGGCAGGTCGGTAACGCTTGCCTCGGGGTGGTTGCGGATGGTGCCATCTTTGCGGTCGACCGTCACGCCGGGAAAGTTACCGACGTGCTGGTTGGAGCCCGTCAGCTGGTTGAATAACGTGGTCTTGCCGCAGTTTTGGTTGCCGGCGAGGGCAAAGTGCAGCGGCGCGCCCTCGGGCACGGCCGTCTTTGCCGCACGGGGCGAATACGTCCCCTCGCCCAGGGCCGGATGCTCCGTCGTGCCGATTGCGGCGTTAGCGCGCGGACCCGTATCGGTGTCGTGAATACCCACGAGCTCGATGCGAGCGGCATCGTCCTTGCGCAGTGTCAACTCGTAGCCACGCAGGCGGATCTCGAGCGGATCGCCCATGGGGGCGTACTTCATCATGGTGACTTCGGTGCCCGGCGTTAGACCCATGTCCAAAATATGCTGTCGGAGTGCCTGATCGTCCGATGCCACCGATGCGACAACGGCGTCCTTTCCAATCTCGAGTGTATCGAGCTTCACGTCCGTGTTCCTCCCCCGGCGCCCACAGGGCGTTGTATTTATGTTCACCATGGCTAACCGTTTGCCATGGCTAACCAATTGTAACCATGCATGATAGCGCGAACACACAACGACGTTCAATCGACAGATCGGTGCGATGGGGACAGGCAGGAGAGTTCAGGGCCATAGTTTCCCGATGAGGCCTCTCGGGGAAACTACATCCCAGAATTCTGGCTCGAAACGGGATATGGTTTCCCTAACAGGCCTCTTACGGAAAATGCATCCCAGAATCCCCGCTCGAAACGGGACGCGCTTTCCCAGTCGAGGCCCTATGGGAAACTGCGTCCCACCTTGAAAGGCAAAACTGGGATGCAGTTTCCAGACGGGACATCAAAAACAAAGTTGCGGTGGAATAGTTCCTGGATGGGCTGGTTGATGCCCCAGATCGGAGCTATTTCACCGCAAGTTATTGAAGGGCTGGGATGCCCGTCCTCTTACAGATGGCGCTCCAGAAAGCGGAAGGCCAGGCGGATCCAGGGACGGACTGCCACCTGCTTGTCCTCGTTGTCGACCGCGGTGTTGGCGTTGCCGAGCGAAAGGCCGTGACCACCCTGGTCGAAGACGTGCATCTCGCATGCAACGCCCTCCTCGGCCATGCGCTGCGCAAACGGGTAGACCTGCGCGATCGGCGCCGTCTTGTCGTCGGACACGCCCCACACAAAGGTCGGTGGCATCTGACGCGAAACATGCGTGGTGGGGCAGATGTCGGCCAGATGCTCGTCAGTTGCCTCGCCGCCCGTCACCATCGACAGGTAGTCGTTGAGCAAATCGCGCCCCGTCTTGCCGCCCGTCTTGGGCACACGCAAGTCAATGCGCGGATCGCGCGTCTGCATGTCGCGCACATAGGCAAAGTCGAGCAATGGATAGCCCAGCACCACGGCATCGGGACGAATGTCGTCCGGACGCGCCCCGGCAAGTGCCGCAAAGGGGCCGGTCTTCCACTGTGTTGCCAGCGAGGCGCAAATCATGCCGCCAGCAGAAAAGCCCACGACGCACACGCGCTTAGGATCGACATGCCACTCGTCGGCGTTGGCGCGCACCGTGGCGACCATCTTGGCAAGATCTGCCTGGGGGTGCGGAAAGCTCACGTCACCCGTAGAACTCGTGACATAGTTGAGCACAAAGGCCTGGTAACCGTGATCCAAAAACGCAAACGCCACGGGATCCTGCTCATGCGGAGCGATATGCGTAAACGCACCTCCGCCGCAGATAATCACGGCAGGGCGGCGGCCATTCGGTTTATCGGGCAGCGGCTCGGCACCCAAATACGTAAAGGTCGCCGGATATTCCTCGGTCGGCTCCTCGCCCCACAGCGCATGGTTCTCGACAATCATATGTGCTCCCTTCGCGCAAATTAAGCGCCCTTGTTTTTTGCCTTCAAGCGTACCCCACTTGAACCCGTGGCGCAGAAACACTCCGGCAATAAGTTTCCCTTCAACTGATATATCACATAATCCCAGTTCAGAGGTATCTTTGAGCAGCGTAGAATAGGGGCGTTGACAAAGCCGCGAAACACATATGAAACGTTTCCGGCAAACCAAACGCGCGATATGCGCCTATTTAAGTTGGAGGCAACTATGGGTCTGCTCGATTCGCTTAAGTCCACCTTCACCTCGACCGGCGAGGCGTCCGTTCCGCCCGCAGCAAGCTTCGCCACCCGCGAAGGCGTCATCTATGCCCCCGTCAACGGCGTGCTCGTCAACCTGAACGAGGTTCCCGACGAGACGATCGCCTCGGGCATGCTTGGCCAGGGCTATGGCATCGAGCCCATTACCGGCACCATCTATGCGCCCGCCAACGGCCGCATCGGTGCCACCACTGTCACCAACCACTCCATCGGCATGATTACCGAGGACGGCCTGCGCGTGTTCATCCATGTTGGCCTGGGCACCGTGGAAATGAACGGCAAGGGTTTTGCCCGCTTTGTCGAGATGGGCGATGTGGTCAAGGCAGGCCAGCCGCTCATCAGCTTCGACCGCGAGGCCATTAAGGCCGCTGGTCACGAGGACATCGTGACCGTCATCGTCTCCGAGCTCGATCGTCTTAAGAGCATCGACCATGTCGGCGAGTCTGGAACGCTTATCGGCGGCAACCCGCTCGTCAAGCTTGGCGACCCGCTGCTGGTTGCCAAGACCAAGTAGCCAGGCCCCGCGCCACACAGCCAAAAGGCACCTCGTCAAGCGCCCACGACCATTAGGCCGCGGGCGCTTTTCGTTTGAAAAACCATCCCGCCAATGCCTTATCTGTATAGCCCAAATGAGCCGAGCTGCTAGAATATCGAACTGTATGGATAACTATCATTCAACCGTTATGGGAGGATACGTGAACCGCACCAAAATCGCGCAGCTCTATGCCGATGCCGAGTCGCTCGGCGGCCAGACTGTCGCCGTCGCCGGCTGGGTCAAGTCCGTCCGCGACATGAAGAACTTTGGCTTCGTTACGCTCAACGACGGCAGCTGCTTCCGCGACCTGCAGGTCGTCATGAACCGCGAGGCGCTCGACAACTACGACGAGATCGCCCATCAAAACGTCTCGGCCGCCCTCATCTGCAGCGGCACCGTTAAGCTGACCCCCGATGCGCCCCAGCCCTTCGAGCTTTCTGCTACCTCCATCGAGGTCGAGGGCGTCAGCGCCCCGGATTACCCGCTGCAGAAGAAGCGTGCCACCGTCGAGTTCCTGCGCACCCAGCAGCACCTGCGCCCGCGCACCAACCTGTTCCGCGCTGTGTTCCGTATCCGCTCTGTCGCGGCTGCCGCCATCCACCGCTTCTTCCAGGAGCAGGGCTTTGTCTACGTCAACACCCCCATCATCACCACGAGTGACTGCGAGGGCGCCGGCGAGATGTTCCGCGTGACCACGCTCGACCCCAAAAATCCGCCCCTCACCGAGTCCGGCGAGGTCGACTGGAGCCAGGACTTCTTTGGCAAGCATGCGAGCCTCACCGTGTCCGGCCAGCTCAATGCCGAGAACTTTGCCATGGCCTTTGGCGACGTGTACACCTTTGGCCCCACCTTCCGCGCCGAAAACTCCAACACCACGCGCCACGCCGCCGAGTTTTGGATGATCGAGCCCGAGATGGCCTTTGCCGACCTTAACGACTACATGGACAACGCCGAGGCCATGCTCAAGTACGTCCTTAAGGACGTTATGGCCACCTGCCCCGACGAGCTCAACATGCTCAACAAGTTTGTGGACAAGGGTCTGCTCGAGCGCCTAGGCCATGTCGCCAACTCCGACTTTGCCCGCGTCACCTATACCGAGGCCGTCGAGATCCTGGAGCAGGCAGTCGCTGCGGGTCACAAGTTTGACTATCCCGTGAGCTGGGGCATCGACCTGCAAACCGAGCACGAGCGTTTCCTGACCGAAGAGCACTTTAAGCGCCCGACCTTCGTAACCGACTACCCGGCCGAGATCAAGGCCTTCTACATGCGCATGAACGAGGACGGCAAGACCGTCGCCGCCGCCGACTGCCTGGTTCCCGGTATCGGCGAGATTATCGGCGGCTCCCAGCGCGAGGAGCGCCTGGATCTGCTCGAGGCCCGCATCAAGGACCTGGGCATGAATCCCGAGCAGTACAAGTACTACCTTGACCTGCGCCGCTACGGTTCCTGCAAGCACGCCGGCTACGGTCTGGGCTTCGAGCGCTTGGTGATGTACCTCACCGGCGTGGGCAACATCCGCGACGTCCTGCCGCACCCGCGCACCGTGGGTAACGCCGACTTCTAATCGCCATAGCGCCACCAACGCATTACAGCACATCGCGCCAGCGCCTCTCGGCAAGCCGAGAGGCGCTTTTTTCAACAGCATCCGTCAAGCTTTTGGCAAGGTTTTGGTCAGTTAGGCAGGGTTGTTGAAAACTCGACCCGCCGTTTGCCGGCAACCATCGACCGTCCAAGGCGTCGCGCGTCCTTGGCCAGGCTCCGCACCCTAGGCTCTGATCTGCCATCACCAAAAAAGGAAAGGACGTGGGCGCTATGACCGAAGCCGTTGTTGAAAACTACGAGACCACGACCAGGGGTTCCGCCTCGATGGCAGCCTATCGCGCCGTACGCATCCTGCAGCTCTTGAGTGAGAACACCGGCGAGGACAAGGCGCTGCTTTCCGACGAGCTGGTCGAGCTCCTCGCCCATCCCGACGACCCCGCCCGCATGCCCATCTCGGCGGCACGCCGCAGCATCTATACCTCGATATCCGCACTTCGTCACGCCGGATACGAAATCGACTATAAACGCGGCGTGGGCTATCGGCTCCTCACCCGCCCGCTTGCTGACGAAGAGATCATACGGCTCCACGGCATGGTCATGCGCAACCGATCGACGCCCATAGCCATTCGAAAGAGCATGGCACAGCACCTGGTCGCCATGGCGAGCGCCGATGTTCGCGACTATCTCGATATGCCCGAACCGGCACCGGCCGCCAACGACGCGCCCGTCAAGGCAACGCGTCCGCACGCCAAGCGTATCGACACGTGCGAGCTCGTCGAACAGGCCATCGACCATGGAACAACCGTCAGCTTTGATATCACAAACGTCCTGACCCGAGGCGAAATCGAGGTGGTACGGATGACGGTCCGGCCCTTTGCCATCAGGCAGCGCGATGGCGTCTCATATCTGCTGGGAACGGTCTACGACACCCGAGGCGCCGACGACACCCTGCGCACCGTTGAGGTCAGCCGCATGAGAAACGTCAGCACGCGTTTGCTCGACGGCAAGAAACTCTTTGCCGCGCTAGACGAAGAAGACAGCCCCGCGCCCGCAGCGTAGGCCCCGTTACCGTCCGTCGTTCCTCAGCACCGCCCATCCAGTTCAGTATTAAAAAACCCGCCAGGTTATTGTAAAAATGGACATCGGCGTTACTATAGTCCCACTTGCACTTTTTCCTAGTGCAGTGTTTCCAGCCATTTTTATACTGGGGGTAATGATATGAAGGACATCACCATCAGCCGCAGGAGCCTTCTTGTCTCCACTGGCCTGCTCGCGCTCGCTCCGCTCGCCGGATGCGGCGGCAGCTCTGGTTCCGGCTCCGCTGCCGCCGGTTCCGACTACACCATCGGCGTTCTGCAACTCACCGAGCACTCCGCGCTCGATGCCGCCAACGACGGCTTCGTCAAGGCCATCAAGAAGAGCGGCCTCAAGGTCAAGATCGACCAGAAGAACGCCCAGAACGACCAGTCCACGTGTAAGTCCATTGCCGACAAGTTCGTAGGCGACGGCGTCGACCTGATCTATGCCATCGCTACGCCCGCCGCGCAGGCTGCCGCCGGCGCCACGGCCGATATCCCCATCGTTGGCTGCGCCATCACCGACTACGCCGCCTCGGGCCTGGTCCAGGACAACGACAAGCCCGGCACCAACGTCACGGGCGCTTCCGACCTCACCCCGGTCGCCGAGCAGCTCGAGATGATGCAGAAGGTCCTGCCCGACGTTAAGAAGGTTGGCCTGCTCTACTGCACCGCCGAATCCAACTCCGACGTCCAGATCAAGGCCGCCAAGAAGGAGCTCGACAAGCTGGGCCTCGAGTACACCGACTTCACCGTCTCGAGCTCTAACGAGATCCAGTCCGTTGTCGAGTCTGCCGTGGGCAAGGTCGACGCGCTGTACTCCCCCACCGACAACACCATCGCCGCGGGCGCCTCGCAGGTCGGCCAGATCTGCAAGGAGAACAAGCTCCCCTTCGTTACCGGCGAGGAGGGCATGTGCAAGGCCGGCGGCGTGTTCACCCTCTCCATCAACTATGAGGACCTGGGCTACGCTGCAGGCGAGATGGCCGTCAAGATCCTGAAGGGCGAGGCCAAGCCCGAGGATATGCCGATCAAGCATCTCTCGAGCAAGGACCTGGTCGTCGTCAAGAACGACGAAATGGCCGAGGCCCTGGGTATCGACCTTTCCGCTCTGGACGCGTAGCGTCATGCGCGGCAATGCATCTAGAGCCCGCGCTCGTGCCATAGCCGCGTTATTCAATATCTGAGCCACAGGGGCGGACGTCGTAGACCGGCGTCCGCCCTGCTTGTTTCAGGTAAAACAAAACATCCGTCCGCAGCTCTTTTATGCATTGTTACCGCTATTATGGAAAATCACGTGTCCACCCTATCCTAGGAGGTATGAAGCATGCTCATTGCATTGCAGGGCGCCGTTTCGCAGGGCGTCCTCTGGGGCATTATGGTGCTCGGCGTGTTTATCACGTTCCGCCTGCTCGACATCCCCGATATGACCTGCGACGGCAGCTTTGCCCTCGGCGGCTGCGTTTGCGCCGTGCTCATCGTCAACAATAACGTCGACCCACTGCTCGCCGTACTGGCTGGCATGTGCGCCGGCGCCATCGCCGGCGCCGTCACGGGCATCTTGACCACCGTCTTTGAGATTCCCGCAATCCTCGCCGGAATCCTTACGCAGATCAGCCTGTGGTCCATCAACCTGCGCATCATGGGTAAATCCAACACGCCCATCCTTGCCAAGGGCACCATCTTCTCGTCTGTCAGCCACATGACGGGCCTGCCGCAGTCCACCGTTGCCATCATCCTGGGCATTGTACTGGCCGTGGCCATCGTCGCCATCCTGTACTGGTTCTTTGGCACCGAGATCGGTTCGGCGCTGCGCGCCACCGGCAACAACGAGTACATGATCCGCGCCCTGGGCGTCAACACCAACTCCACCAAGATGATCGCCCTCGTGCTCTCCAACGCCCTTATCGGCCTTTCGGGCGCGCTCATCTGCCAGAGCCAGAAGTATGCCGATATCGGTATGGGCACCGGCGCCATCGTTATCGGTCTTGCTGCTATCGTCATCGGCGAGGTGCTCGGCCGCCTGCTGCCCGGCGGTCTGACTCAGTTTAGCGTCCGTCTTGCCTCTGCCGTCTTTGGCTCCGTGGTGTACTTCCTCATTCGCGCCATCGTGCTGCAGCTGGGCATGGACGCCAACGACATGAAGCTGCTCTCCGCCGTGATCGTTGCCGTGGCCCTGTGCGTGCCCGTGGTTTGGGAGCGCTATAAGCTCCGCAGCTCCTACACGAAGGGGGATGAGGCAGATGCTTAAACTCTCGCACGTCAAAAAGACCTTTAACAAGGGCACCGTCACCGAGAAGCGCGCACTCACCGGCGTCGACCTCACCCTTAACGACGGCGACTTTGTAACCGTGATTGGCGGCAACGGCGCCGGCAAGTCCACGCTGCTCAACATGATCGCCGGCGTGTATCCGCTCGATTCGGGTGTTATCGAGCTCGACGGCACCGATATCTCGCGTCTGAGCGAATCGCAGCGTGCCAAGTACCTGGGCCGCGTGTTCCAGGACCCCATGCGCGGCACCGCAGCCGACATGCAGATTGCCGAGAATCTGGCTCTCGCCAAGCGCCGCGGCCAGCGTCGCGGTCTTTCGTGGGGCGTCACCAAGGCCGAGAAGGACGAATACGTTGAGCTGCTCAAGCGCCTGGACCTTGGTCTGGACACGCGCCTCAACGCCAAGGTCGGCCTGCTCTCGGGCGGTCAGCGCCAGGCGCTCACCCTGCTGATGGCCACGCTCACCAAGCCGCGCCTGCTGCTGCTCGACGAGCACACCGCGGCCCTCGACCCCAAGACGGCTTCTAAGGTGCTCAACCTGACCGAGGAGATTGTCGACGAGAACCACCTGACCACGCTCATGGTCACGCACAACATGAACGACGCCATCCGCCTGGGCAACCGTCTGATCATGATGCACGAGGGCCACGTGATCTACGACGTGGCAGGCGACGAGAAGAAGTCGCTCACCGTGGCCGACCTGCTGCAGAAATTCGAGGAGGTCTCGGGCGGCGAGCTCGCCAACGACCGCATGCTGCTGAGCTAAACCTACCAAAAAGGGACAGGTTTATTTTGGCAGGTTTTACCTGCGCAAACGTCAAAACCGCCGCAAAGGGACAGACGCCCTTGCGGCGGTTTTCGCATATTATGTCGATAATCCGATATTCGACCAGACATTCTGGCTAAGGACTAAGGAAACTGCCATGAAAAGACTCCCCCGCCTTGCGTTAGCCGCCGCGTTGTTTGCCGGCTCGCTCGCAGGCATCCCAAGCCTCGCTTTCGCGGGGAACCTGCCCGCCGCTATTGACGGCTCCGTGGCCGTCATGCACACCAACGACATCCACGGCAGCTACAAGTACAGCTACAACGAAAGCAAGGGCACCGGCACCGTCGGCTTCGACGGGCTGGCAGTTCTCTATAGCGCCCAGGGCAACGCCCCCGATCTTTTGCTCGATGCGGGCGACACCTTCCACGGACAGTCCTTCGCCACCATGAGCGAGGGCAAGAGCATCGCCGAGCTCATGGACACCTTCTACGCCGACGGCTACGACGCGACCACGCCAGGCAACCACGACTGGAGCTACGGCGCGGACAAACTCCGCACCATGACCGGCTACAGCACCACCGGCACGCCCTTCGCCATGCTCTGCGCGAACGCGAAGTCTACGAGCGGCGTATGGAGCTCGAGCATCACGAAGACGCTCGATCGCACCTGGGAGGATAGCGAGGATTACTCCACATTCGACTACAAAATCAAGGTCGGCGTCGTGGGCGCCATGGATGAGTCGCTGGGATCCTCGCTGCGCGCGGACCTGGTCGCGGGCACGTCGTTCTCGAGTGCCGCGAACGCCATCAATGCCGAGGCAGAGCAGCTGCGCAAGGAGGGCTGCGATGTTGTTGTGTGTATCGCGCACACGCTCGACGCCAAGACCTTTGCCACGCGACTCCGTGGCGTCGATGCCCTTATCGCAGGCCACGAGCACATCAACCTTAACGAGAAGGTGACGGGAGCCGACGGCAAGACGATCCACGTTGTCGAGGCAGGCAGCGCCTTTGCCGAGGTGGGGCTGCTTTCCATTCCGTACAGGTACGACACGAATGGCACCGAGACGACCAACGATGACACGGTCACGGTCCCTGCAGACGGCAGCGACGAGAGGCTCTACACCGCCAAGAACGTCAACGACCTTTTGGCAGACCCCGACAAGGGCTCCGACTACCAAAGCCGCCTTGAAGACGTCCGCAACAAGATCAAGCCGCTCGACGAGGCCTTTGAAAACGAATCGAACAAGGTGCTCGGCACATCCGCCACCAACTATTTCTACGGCGAGGACGCCGCAGGCACGCATGGTTGGGAAATGGTGCGCACCACCGATTTCCGCCCCAGCAAGGAGGGCGACACCACCAAGGCCCAGACCATCGGCCACGTGATTTGCGGCTCCTATCTTGCCCTGACGGGCGCGGACCTCGCTATCGAAAACGCTGGCGGCATCCGCGGCGGCATCGCGGCGGGCAACGTGACCGCCGGCAACGTCATCGCCATCTCGCCCTACGGCAACACCGTGGAAACCTGGACCATGACCGGCGCGGACTTCCTCGCAGCACTCGAGCACTCGCTGCAAATCAGCGACGAGTGTAATCACAGCTACGAGCTTCAGCAAGCCTACGTGGCAGCCGGCCATACCGAGCAGGAGGCGCAAGACAAGTACAAGTGGCGCGATGACTCTGGCAGCGTTCTCTCCTTTGGCGGCATCAACGTGACGATTGATTGGACGCAGCCCGAAGGCAAGCGCATTGTGAGTGCCACACTCACCAAGGACGGCAGTACGCTCGACCCCGCCAAGACCTATACCGTCGCCACCAACAACTACATCATTACCAACACGACCGACTTTCCCACCTTTGCACACGCCACCAAGTACACCGAGTGGGGCACGTGCGAGGCGGCGCTGAGGGCACTGATCGGGCAGGACAGCTGGGAGAGCAAGATGGCCTCGCTCGCGGGCACCATCAGCTTTGGCTCCGCTGCCGTGGACCCCACGCCCACACCGGCCCCGACGCCTAAGCCCTCGCCTAAGACGGACACGGCGACCACGAAGGTCATCACCAAGAAGACGACCGGTAAGCTCGCCGCAACGGGAGACCGCACGCTGGCAGTAGTTGGCGCGTGCCTTATCGGCGGCATCATCGTCATCATGCTCGGCATTATCTGGAAGCGTCGACGCTAAGCTACACCGCCGGGCCTTGCAGCCCCGCCGCGTAAACCTTATATCGAGCACAGAAGCCCGTCCGAATTTGATCGGACGGGCTTCTTGGTGGGTATCATGGTTGAACGATCATTAGGAGGTTTTCCCTACATGGAATTGTTTGAGCCGATTCTTCATTTCTTTGAGCAACGGTGGGTCCACAACATCATCTGGGCCGTTATCTTGGCGATAAGCACCGCCGTCGCCGCCAAGGTCGTATCCAAGACCCTGAACCATCTGCTTAACCGAGACGATAACCCGCTTCCGGCATCGAGTATCTTCATCAACATCGCGCGCGCCGTCATCTGGATGATTGGCGGCAGCTTTATCCTCGACAACTGTTTTGGCATTAACGCAAACACGCTTGTCGCCGCTCTTGGCGTCGGCGGCATCGCCATCTCGCTCGGCTTTCAGGACACGTTATCAAACCTTATCGGCGGCATGCAGGTGACCTTTATGGGCATCATCAAACCCGGCGACAATATCGAGGTCGGCGGCGTATCCGGCGTTGTCCAAGACATCACTTGGCGCCATACAACGATTGAGGATACCTGTGGGCAGACCATCATCGTCCCCAACTCAAATATCTCCAAGAACACGCTCGTGCACCTCATGCCCTTTGGGCGTGTGGCTGTGCCCGTTGCCGTAAAGGACACGTCCAAGTGGGCCTCGCTCGACGCACTGGCAGACGAGCTGACCAGCGCCACCAAGACCGCCGTGCTTCCCACCTCGGGTTTTGACAAAGAGCCCTACGTACTCTTTAGCGAAATCGGCGACTTTGGCATCAAAGGAAAGATCATCTTTATCGTCAGCGACGACAGCACTACTTTCACGGCAGCCGACGCCTGCATCCGCGCCATCGCCCCCATCATCGCCTAAACCACCGCAAAGGGGACAGGCATCTTTGTAGTGGTTTTCATTCGTGGTACCATGGTTCATATCGTTGTTTAAACGACTAAGGGAGTAGACACCATGGAAGAGGCCTATCGTCAAGCACGCAAGCGCGGCGAGCAGGGACGCCGTCGCGCCATCAGCCAAAGCGAGCACCCATACCTTACGGACCTCGATAGCTTGGTTGCTCAGCTCCCCTTAGGTCAGCGAGAGAATGTCGGCCTAAGGGATATTCCGCTCGAAATGGTCGTCGGCACGGTCACCAAAGGCCGTCAGTCCGCCTTTTCGTGTAACTTTATGCCCCTGCTTCCGTTTAACACCGAGTTCGCCCGCAAGTGGTCCAACCTCTACGACATCCAGGTAACCGAGGGCTATCGCGACCCCATCATCGTCACCGAGTTTATGCATCGGTTCTATGTCCAGGAAGGCAACAAACGCGTCAGTGTCCTCAAATTCCTAGACGCCCCGACGATTTCGGCCAAGGTCACCCGTCTTTACCCCGGCACATGGGATTCCGTCGAAAGCCGCCTGTACGGTGAGTTCTGCGCGTTTTGGCGCGTCTGCCCCCTATACGAGATCGAGTTCTCGCGTGAGGGAAGCTACGAAACGCTCGCCAAGATGCTCGGTCAGAACCTTATCGAAAAATGGCCGCAGAAAAAGGTCGACTACCTGCGCCACACCTTCCTGCTCTTTAAGCGCGCCTACCTTCGCGCAGGCGGCGACCACCTGGACATTACGCCTGCCGACGCCATGCTCGTGTACCTCAATGTGTACAACCAGGACCGTCTGCTGGATACGCCAACGGATATCGTCGTAAACCGCCTGTGCAAG
Source organism: uncultured Collinsella sp. (assembly GCA_934675795.1). GTDB lineage: Bacteria > Actinomycetota > Coriobacteriia > Coriobacteriales > Coriobacteriaceae > Collinsella. Next base: position 2,197 of record CAKURW010000032.1, on the reverse strand, counting down.
ATTTGGCGCGAGCTGGTCATTGCCGGCAAAAATGACGAGGACAAGGTCGATCTTGTCGAAGCGCCGAGCGTCGATGAGGAGGAGTCGCCCGCCAAGTCCACCTCCGGCGTGCTCAACTTCTTTATGGGCAAGACTGTCTATTCGGCGGCCAACCCCCTGCGTATCGCCTTTATCCATGAGTTCCCCTGTGCGACGTCGAGCTGGGACAGTCTGCACGACCAAGGACGTCAGTATCTCGATGAGCACTTTGGCGGTATCGTGCGCACCGAGGCGTTTGAGGACTGTCACGATCCGGATGTGTTCTACGCCGCCGTGGAAACGGCTGTCAAACATGGAGCAAACGTCATCTTCTCGACCTCGCACCGCCTAATGGAATATACGCTCAGGGCTGCCGTTGAGTATCCCCAGGTGCGATTCCTCAACTGCTCTATCGGCCTTCCCCACCAAAGCGTACGCTCGTATTTTGGAAAGATGTACGAGGCAAAGTTTCTGCTGGGCGCCCTTGCCGCCAGCATGGCGGACAACCATCGCATCGGCTACCACGCGTCGGTCTTCGCATCCGGCGCGCTCAGCGAGATCAATGCCTTTGCCATCGGTGCCTCGCTGCTCGACCCCCGCGCGCAAATTATCCTCACCTGGGGCGATGTGCCCGCCGGCGGTCTTGCCGAGGCCATGTGCCGCGAAGGCGTGAGCGTCATGACCGGCGCTGACATGTCAAAGTCGCTCGAAGACCCTACGGCCTACGGACTCCACCGCCTGGTCGATGGCAAGGTTTCCGGCATCGCCATGCCGGTATGGAACTGGGGCCGTTACTACGAGCTCATCGTTCGCAGCCTTCTGCACGGCACGTGGGACGAGACCAGCGATGACAACCAAGTGCGCGCCGTCAACTACTGGTACGGCATGAGCTCCGGCGTTATCGACATCCGTTACGCTCCGGGCCTACCCTACCAGACGCGCAAACTCGTGCAGTTGCTCCGCAACGGCATTGTCGAGGGATCCATCAACCCCTTTGGCGGCGAGCTCCACAGCCAGAACGGCGTGGTACAGATCGAAGGCTTCCCTCCGCTGCCGAGCACGCAGATTGTCGAGATGAATTGGCTGGCGGACAACGTGGTAGGCACCATTCCGCAGCTCGACGATGAGCCGAAAGTCCCTGCCCTATGAAAATCCTTGCCATAGCCGATACCGAAGAACGATGCCTTTGGGAGTGCTTTCGCAAGGAACGCTTTGAGGGAGTCGACCTGATTTTGTCCGCCGGCGATCTGGACCCGGACTATCTTGAGTTTTTGGTTACGGTCATCAACAAACCGCTCATCTACGTGCGCGGCAATCACGATGACCGCTACGCACGTCATGCACCGGGTGGATGTATCTGCGTAGAGGACAGCGTGTACACGTACCGAGGGATTCGCATTGCGGGCCTTGGCGGGTCCATGCGTTATCGCGACGGCGCCAACATGTACACCGAACGCGAGATGTCCAAGCGCATGCGTAAGCTGTCGCGTAAGGTTAGGATGGTCGGCGGGTGCGACATTCTGCTTACCCATGCACCCGCCGCCGGTATGGGTGATCTGGACGATCTGCCGCATCGAGGATTCGAGTGTTTTAACACAGCACTCGAATCCTGGAATCCCGACTACATGGTGCACGGGCATGTGCACCAAAGCTACGGTTGCGATTTTCAGCGCGAGCGTCAGCATGTGTGTGGAACGACGATCATCAACGCCTGCGGCTATACGCAGTTTGAGCTCGACCAGACGCACTACCCCATCCGCGGCTGGCAAGCAGCTTGGCTCAACTCACAAACCATGCGCCGCGAGCTCAAACGCCACGAAGCCATCGAGTCTTCAACAGCCAGAACACCCTGGTAACCACCATAAAGGGGACACTGTCCCCTTTATGGTGCTTTTGACGCGATAGCAAGAAACCCGGTCCTGCACAAGGCAGAACCGGGTTTCTTTAGCAATGCTTGCTGTACTCAGGCAGTAACTAGCAGTTACTCAGCCAGGAAGTCACGCTGGACAGCGGGATCGACCTTGACGCCAGGGCCCATGGTGGAAGACACGGAGATGGACTTGACGTACTTGCCCTTAGCAGAAGAGGGCTTGACGCGCAGAATCTCGGTGTACAGGGCAGCGTAGTTCTCGACGAGCTGCTGCTCAGAGAAGGACTTCTTGCCCAGGGGCACGTGGCA
>CAKURW010000031.1 GCA_934675795.1 uncultured Collinsella sp. | reverse complement strand
CGCCTTTAGACGCGAGCCCGGAGCCCGTGGGTTATACCCTAAGAGCAAACCACCCTTTTTAAGGGTGGTTCTGATTGGGGACTGGTTGGGACAGTACCGTTCTTGGGTGGGGTACACTGGATAGCGACTTTTTGTTTATCTACTACCTGATGAGGTGTTTTTTTATGGGTAAGAAGTCTCGGGCTCGGGTGGCTGCTGCTGGGACTCGTCGTGATCCTAATCGCGTGGTTGATGAGGGCGGTAAGGTTGCCCGTGCCGATAAGGAGAAAAAGGTTGGCGCGCATGCTCATCCTGAGTGGGCGCCTCACCTCAATACGGCTAGCGAGGATCTGACTGCTAAGTTGTTTACTCTGGTCGAGGTTATCTTGGGCGTGGTGCCCGTGGTGGTCATTGGCTTGTTCTTGGCTTCGAAAGATGCCACGAGCGTGGATAAGCTCACCGATGTCTTTTCTCAGGATCCCTCAATGGTGGTTACGTTTATCTCTGCGTGCCTGCAGCCGTTTGTGGCGTACATGCTGTACATGATCTATCGCAAATACTGCGAGGGTGATGCGGGCTTTGCCGCCGGCAACCTGATTGGCCTCTTGTGCTCCGAGATTTTGCTGCTCAATATTCCTGGCGTCATCGGCATGGGCATCTTGTTGTGGCGTGTCTGGCGCAACGTCGCCCCGCACTTCGAGAGCTGGCTGTTTGAGCGCCGTGTTGCGGGCGTGTTGGCAGATATTGCCGGTTCGCTCGTGATCCTGGCCCTGGCATTTATGTGTGCTACTGCCTCTCGGGGCCTTGCGGGCATGTAGCCTGTCTTCACCAGCTGCGGAGCGCGTGGCGGGAGGCCGCTTTGCCTTCCCTCCCCGCTCACGGCTTCGCAGGGTCGCGTTGAGGGAAGGCAAACCGGCCTCCCGCCCCGCGCTCCGGTGTTGGGTCGTCGCGTGCTCGTTACAGAAAAGCTGATAATAAGTTTGTGTGCCGCCCCTTATGGGGCGGCACGTTTTGTTTGGGGTCCCGGTCTACACAATTTCTGTCAAGCTTTTGGTCAGCTTTTGGTTAGTTGGCGGGTTGGTGGAAGGGCAAAAGATCATTCGATAAAAAAGCTCAGAGAAAGTGCTGGTAGGGGAGTTGTTGAGCTTTTCGACAGTTTTCTGACAAAAGAATCTTCACAGCTATTGTCGCGGATTTCGTTGCCGTGGTCTTGGCGGTGCGGGATGCTGGGCGCAAGCGTCGAATGCTCCGATTGAGGAGGCCAGCATGGATCTGTTTCTTGAGACCCCGCAGCGACAAGCCGAGCGCATGTTGCGTCAGCAGCAACGGCTCATGGAGATGCAAATGCAAGGGGTAACCGCCCAGCCCCCTGTGCAAAATGCCACGCCCGCGGTTTCGCCTGCGGGCGGATCGGCGCCAGAGAACTATTCCGTACAACAAGATTCATATGCGCAGGAGCTTGCGTTCGACAAGCGCCGCACACGTCACCGCCGCGTGGGCCAGCGCCTGCGCACGTTAGCGATGATTGCGCTGATCCCGTTGGGACTCGCGGCAATCTTCTTGGCCTCATATGCCCTCACGTGCATTCTCAACGGCGCCTCGCCTAGTGAGGTGCTTCAGCATCTAGCGGCCCTGGGCCAGCGCCTAGGCGATGTCGCAACAACCGTCCGCGCCGGCTGGGAGAGTTAGCGTTTGTCACATTAGGGCTTCTAGGGTGTAGGGATTATCGCCACGAGTAGAATTCTTGCAATCTGTAGGTCCTGTCGTGCGACTGAATAGTATTATTGAAGATGAATAATAATAGGATTTGCTATGTATAAGCAGGATTTAGAGCGGACTCTTTTGGGCATTGACGAAGAGGCGGAGCTGGAAATAGGTCCAAGAGACGACAGGCCGAGCGTTGTATTGGTGGGAGGAAGCGCCTTCATGCTAAACGATGTAACGAATCGGTCGGTTACACATGACATTGATGTGTTTGAGGCAGACAGGTGCCTCCGCGAGATCATAGCTCGATATCCCGAGGTGAATGGTATGGCGGTGGCATATTGTAATCAGATGCCATTCAATTACGAAGATCGTTTGATTCCCTTGGATATTGGCGCGCGTTTTATCAGGTACTTTACGCCATCCTTGGAGGACCTGGCGGTAATGAAGCTCTATGCCTACCGTCCGAACGACATCGTCGACCTCCATAGTCGAGCGTTTATCGACCGACTTGATTGGGATCTGCTCGAACGGCTTATATTCGACGAGGGCGAGGCGCTGGCGTCTTCGCCTTCGGAGCGGAGTTATCAAGAGATGGTCTGGGCATACAGGCAATACAAAAAGGAGGTGCTCGGTTGAATCTGACCTTTGAGGGATTCTTAAAAGGCTATTGCCGAGAGCTATCCGGACAGCAGTCGCTGAGTTTTAGAAAACTGGTTGAGCAGGCGACGACGGTTGCGCCGCGCGTGGCGGAGCCTCTGTTTTTGCTCGCTTTGGCGCAAGGAAAAGCCGAATACGTTCTGGGTTTATCCGAGGGTTCGTGGATGGAAGAGGATTACCGAGGCGTTTTGTCCTTGTACGATCAAGCGGGTGGTATGGCGTCTCTATGTGCCAAAAGTGAGCTCCCCAACCGTTATGCCAACGTTTGGCGTGCGTATAGAGCGGTGAAGGAAAAGCCAGTGGCGGACAGAAGGATCAACGCCCTGATGCGAAAAAGAATACTGGAAGCATTGGAGGAATCGGGCGTAACGCGCTATGGCCTCTGCCGTGCTCTGCACCTGAATAAGGGAAACGTGTACGCATACTTAGCCGGCGATGACTCAAAGGTGAGCAGGGAGACGGCGCGCCGCATTATGGAATATGCGGAGGAGAGGGGCACCCAAGAAGGGGCCGGGCGCCCGGTGCGTGTGGCGGGGTAAGATTGACCGCGGTTTTGATTGGTAATCGATTGGGTTTGTTGGGCGGAGTCTATGTCTGCTATTGATATTGCGCTTGTTGTGATTGCCTTGGTGGCGGTGGGAGTTGCTGTGGTTTGCGCCCTGCAGCTTAAAGGCCTTCGTGCCGAGTTGCGAGAGCGTGGCGGCAGCGACGCGGAGACGCTCGCGGCGCTCGAGCAGGCCAACAACGCGCTCGACACCCTGAACGTCGCGCTGGCAGAAACCCGTCGCACGGCAAACGCCATCGCGCAGCAGCAGACGACCGACGCCGCTGTGGAGCAGCAGCGCTACCTGACCATCGCGCGTGAGTTCTCGCAGGCTGGCGACCGTATGGATGACCTGCGCCGCGAGACGGCCCAACAGCTCGGCGCCAACCGCGAGGGCATCGAGCACCGCCTGGACAAGGTGCGCGAGACGGTCGACGCCCAGCTGGGCGCCATTCGCAAGGACAACAACGTGCAGCTCGATCAGATGCGCGCGACGGTGGACGAGAAACTCTCCCGCACGCTCAACGATCGCCTGTCTGCATCGTTTAAGCAGGTGAGCGACCAGCTCGAGGCTGTGTACAAGGGTTTGGGCGATATGCAGTCCATTGCCACCGGCGTGGGCGACCTCAAGCGCGTGCTGGGCAATGTAAAAGCGCGCGGCATTTTGGGCGAGGTGCAGCTGGGTGCGATCCTGGCGGACATCCTTACGCCCGACCAGTATCTGGAAAATGTCGCCACCAAGCCCGGCGCCTCGGAGCGCGTTGAGTTTGCCGTCAAGCTGCCGGTGGACGAGGGCGATCCCGTGCTGCTGCCGATTGACTCCAAATTCCCGGGCGACGCGTACGAGCATCTGCTCGACGCGCAAGAGTCGGGTGATGCCGAGGCTGTGGCCGCCGCGCGCAAGACGCTCGACGCCATGGTGAAGCGCGAGGCCAAGGACATCTGCGAAAAGTACCTGAGCGTGCCCGCGACGACCAACTTTGGCATTCTGTTCGTGCCGTTTGAGGGTCTGTACGCCGAGGTCGTCAGCCGCCCCGGGCTTATCGAGACCCTGGGCCGCGACTATCACGTCAACGTTGCCGGCCCCAGCACCATGGCCGCCATCCTCAACAGCCTGCAGATGAGCTATCAGACGTTTAGGCTGCAAAAACGTACCGACGACGTACTGCGCGTGCTCTCCGCAGTCAAGGCCGAGCTGCCGCGCTATCAGGCGGCGCTGCGCCGCGCCCAGCAGCAGATCGAGACCGCGGGTAAAACGGTCGAGGGCATTATCACCACGCGCACCAACGTCATGGAGCGCAAACTCAAGGATATCGACGCGCTGGAAGACGCCGACCAAGCCGATGAGATCTTGGGACTCACGCCCGCGGGCCTTTCCACAGACCAAGAAGACGAGGACTAATTGCAACAAGGCAGCGGGGCACCGGCGCAAACGCGGGCACCCCGCTGCCTTTCACATCGCGCTTGCCTGAAGTGCGCTTTAGTGTGCAACAATGGCGTTTCGCCCTATCAGACGCGAAAGGAAGCCCATGTCTCAGAGAAACACCAGTCCGCTGAAACGCTCCACCGTGCGCCGCACGCTGCAGCGGTTTTGGGGTGTCACGCGCACGCAGCCGCTGATTGTCTTTCTCTCGGTGTTCTCGTCGGCGGGCTACATCTTTTTGCTGACGTTTGCCAATACCTATGTGATGGCCCTCATTGTCGACCGCGTTCAAGCCGGTCCCGTGGCGGGTGATCAGGTGTTTGAGGTCTTCGGCCCCTATATCCTGGCGCTCGTACTCGTTAACCTGGTGGGCCAAATCCTCTCCAAGCTGCAGGACTACACCGTCTACAAGCTCGAGATTGCGGGCAACTATCACCTGGCGCGCCTGTGCTTCGACACGCTCTCCAATCAATCCATGACATTTCACACCAGCCGCTTTGGCGGATCGCTCGTGAGCCAGACGAGCCGTTTTATGAGCGGCTATACGGGGCTGGTCGACGTGACGGTGTATTCGCTCATCCCCACCATCACCGCGGTCATCTGCACGGTGGCGGCGCTCGCCCCGGTGGTGCCGACGTTTACCGTGATCCTGGTGTGCATCATGGCCGTCTACATCGCGTTTGTCTGGCTTATGTACAAGCGCATCATGCCGCTTTCGGCCGCGACGTCCGCCGCGCAGAACAAGCTCTCGGGCGTGCTCTCCGACGCGGTCACGAACATCTTGGCCGTCAAGACCTGCGGGCGCGAGGACTTTGAACGTGATCTGTTCGACGCCGCTGATCGTGCCGCGCGCGATGCCGAGACGGTCTCGATGTACGCCATGATGCAGCGCAACTTTACGACCTCGGGTCTTATCGTCATCACCATGGCCGTGGTGAGCGTATTCGTGGCGGGCGGCAACGCGTGGTTTGGCATCTCGGCCGGCTCGCTCGTCATGATCTTTACCTACACCTATAACCTCACCATGCGCCTGAACTACGTAAGCTCCATGATGCAGCGCATCAACCGCGCGCTCGGCGATGCGGCCGAGATGACGCGCGTGCTGGACGAGCCACGTTTGGTGGCAGATGACCCGGACGCCCCCGAGCTCAAAGTGACCGAGGGCGCGATTGATTTTGAGCAGCTGAGCTTTGCGTACCGTGACGCTGCGGCGGGCGAGAGCGTGTTCGATGACCTGACACTTCATGTGGCGGCGGGCCAGCGCGTGGGCCTGGTGGGCAAATCGGGCTCGGGCAAGACGACGCTCACCAAGTTGTTGTTGCGCCTGGACGATGTACAGGGCGGCCGCGTGCTCGTGGACGGCCAGGACGTCTCGCGCTGCACGCAGCAGAGCCTGCGCCGTCAGGTTGCCTACGTGCCGCAGGAGGCGCTGCTGTTCCACCGCTCCATTCGCGAAAACATTGCCTACGGTCGTCCCAACGCCACTGATGAGCAGATTCGCGAGGCGGCTCGCTTGGCTAATGCGACCGAGTTTATCGACCGCTTGCCCCGTGGCTTTGACACTATGGTGGGCGAGCGCGGCGTCAAGCTCTCTGGCGGTCAGCGTCAGCGCGTGGCTATCGCCCGCGCCATCCTAACCGACGCGCCGATTCTGGTGCTCGACGAGGCGACGTCTGCCTTGGACAGCGAGTCCGAGGCGTTGGTGCAGGAGGCGCTCGAGAATCTGATGCGCGGCCGCACCTCCATTGTGGTGGCGCACCGCCTGTCCACCGTGGCGGCGCTTGACCGCATTGTGGTGCTGGCCGATGGCGAGATTGTCGAGGACGGCACGCATGCGCAGCTCGTCGAGGCGGGTGGCGAGTACGCGAGCCTGTGGAGCCGTCAGACCGGCGCATTCTTGGAGGCGTAAGCGTCTCGGACGTGGGACAATTGTGCCCATAAGTTTATTGTGCCGTTGAGCCGAGGAGTCGTTATGCCACGCGAGACCAATGCCGCCAAGCGCGAGCGCGCCATCGAGGTGTGCGAGCGCCTCAACCGTCGCTATGGCCCGGTCGAGTGCTTTTTGGACCACGAGAATCCCTTCCGCCTGCTGATCGCGGTGTTGCTCTCGGCGCAAACGACCGACGCGCAGGTCAACAAGGTGACGCCGAAGCTGTTTGCCCAGTGGCCCACGCCCGAGGCCATGGCCGGGGCGAGCGTGGCTGACGTGGCAGACACCATCAAGTCACTCGGCTTCTACAAGAGCAAAGCCAAGCATGCCGTGGAGGCCGCGCAGATGATCGTTGCCGATTACGACGGTGTGGTGCCGGCGGACATGAAGGAGCTCGTCAAACTGCCAGGCGTGGGGCGCAAGACGGCGAACATTGTGCTCAACGTGGGGTACGGCATTGTGGAGGGCATTGCGGTGGATACGCACGTCAACCGCATTGCGCACCGCCTGATGCTGAGCCCCAAGACGCACGCCAAGGAACCGCTCAAGACCGAGCAGGACCTGCTCAAGATCTTGCCGCACGAGTATTGGGAGTCGGTCAACCACCAGTGGATTACCTTCGGCCGCGAGATCTGCGATGCCCGCAAGCCCAAATGCGACGAATGCCCGCTGGCAGACCTTTGCCCCAGCGTGCGCGTTTTGGGGTAGCGCCGCGGCGTGCATCGGCGTGCGCGCCCTATGCGCTACCATGGCAATCAATGAATTTTGACGAACGACCCGCCGAGCTTGCCCCGGCGGGCTTTTGGCGTTGCGATGCCGGAGGAACAGCATGCTCATTCACCGTATAGCCGCGCAGCTCTACACTGCCGAGGCCCTGCAGACCGTCGAGGCCGGACTCGATGCCGGCGAGGACGTAACGCTGGCCGTGTCGCAGTCGGGTCGCACGCTTATGGCGGCTGCGCAGTTTGCGCGCCGTCCGCGCCCCACGGTCTACATCGTGAGCGGCGAGGACGCGGCCGATCGCGCTGCGCGCAGCCTGGCCGCCTATGTGGGCCTGGCGCACGTGTGCCGCTTTCCCGAGCGCAAGGACTACCCTTGGCGCGAGCAGGCGCCCGACGATGCCGTGGTGGCGCAGCGCTGCGAGGCCCTGGGACGCATCGTGCGCGGCGACAACTGCATTATGGTTGCCTCGGCCCGCGCGCTGCTGCGCTGCGTGCCGCCGGTCGAGAGCCGCTATTGGGAGTCCACTACTTTTGCGGTGGGTGAGGAGATTCCCTTTGACGAGGTGCCGCAGCGTCTGGTGGGCATGGGCTACACCAACGCTGGCGCCGCGGACGCGCCCGGTCTGTTCCGCGTGCACGGCGACACCGTCGAGGTGTTTCCCGCGCAGGAAAAGGCGCCCGTGCGCATCGAGTTCTTCGGCGATGAGATTGATCGCATCCGCCGCATGGTGAGCTCTACGGGCCAAACCATCGGCAACGAGGACAGCATCGAGATCTTCCCCTGTCGCGAGCTGGCGCTCACCGACGAGGCTGTCCACAACATGCATGTGGCGCTCTACCGCGCCAGCCAGGACGACAGCAAGTTGGCGGCGCTGCTCGAGATGGTGGACGCGCGCATCGTCACGCCCGAGCTCGATCGCTTTTTGCCGGTGATGTACGGCCAGACTGTGAGCCCGCTGTCGCATGTGAGCGGCAAGGCGCTCGTGGTCCTGTCCGAGCCACGCTCGCTGTTCGACGACTGCCTGCGCGCCTACGAGGATATCGAGGCCCGTGCCGGCGAGGCGGGAGTCGACCGTCTGGACGGCTTGTACGTGCGTGCCCAGCAGCTTGACTTTGGTGCTCAGCAACGCCTGAACTACGTGAGCCTGATTCGTGCCGGCGGTGCGGTGACGGCCGAGCTCAAGATTGAGCAGCCGGCCATCGCGGGCTCTGACAATCGCTTTATGACGCGCATCCAGGAGGTCGTGGGCAAGCGCTACGCCTGCGTGTTTGCCATTCCCGACCGCGGCGCGCGCGAGTCGATGGAGCTTACCTTTGGCGACGAGGGCATCACCTTTGAGGAATCGCTGACCGCGGCGCCCGAAAACGCGGATGTTATCGGCGACCGCGTGCGCGTGGCAGCGGCGGATTCTGCCGATCGCGCCGCACGCCAGGAGGCCCATGCTTCGATCCGCGAGCGCAAGGCAGATGCACTCAACGCTCGGTCGCTCGAGGCCGGTGCCGTCCAGGCCGCCGCCGGCGCCGCCGTGCCCACCATCTCGCGCGGACGCGTGACCTTTGTGGACGCCGCCCTGCCGCAGGGCGTGGTGGTGCCCGACGCCAACCTGGCCGTGTTCTCAATCGCCGACCTCAACGCCCGCATGGATGCCAACCGCGCGCGCAGCCGTCGCAAGGTGGACATAACGCAGATCACCTTTCCGTTTAAGCCGGGCGACTACGTGGTGCACGCCACCCACGGCATCGCGCTCTTTAGCGAGATCGCGCGCCAGGAAGTGGGCGGCAAGGAACGCGACTACTTTTTGCTGGAATACGCCGACGGCGACAAGCTCTACGTGCCGCTGGAGCAGGTCGATCGCATCACGCGCTATGTTGGTCCCGACGGCGACAAGCCGCGCCTGACCAGGCTCAACACCGCCGACTGGACGCGTGCCACCAACAAGGCGCGCAAGAACGCCAAAAAGCTGGCGTTTGATCTGGTTGACCTCTATACGCGCCGCTCGTCGATCACCGGCATCGCCTGCCCGCCCGACACACCCGAGCAGATCGAGATGGAGGAGAGCTTCCCCTACGACGAGACGCGCGACCAGCTGGAGGCTATCGCCGACATCAAGGCCGACATGGAGGCTCCCAAGCCCATGGACCGCCTGCTGTGCGGCGACGTGGGCTTCGGCAAGACCGAGGTCGCCCTGCGCGCGGCGTTTAAGTGCGTGGACTCCGGCCGCCAGGTTATGGTGCTCTGCCCCACGACCATTCTGGCCCAGCAGCACTACGAGACATTCTTTGAGCGCTTTGCCCCGTTTGGCCTCGAGGTCGAGGTGCTCAGCCGCTTCCGTACGCCGGCGCAGCAAAAGCGCGCGCTCAAGGCATTTGCCGAGGGCACGATTGACGTGCTCATCGGTACGCATCGCCTGCTTTCGGCCGACGTGAACCCCAAGAACCTGGGCCTGGTGATCATCGACGAGGAGCAGCGTTTTGGCGTACAGCACAAGGAACAGCTCAAGAACCTGCGTGAGCAGATCGACGTGCTCACGCTTTCGGCAACGCCTATCCCGCGAACCATGCAGATGGCCACGAGCGGCGTGCGCGACATGAGCCTGATCACCACGCCACCGACCGGGCGCCGTCCCGTGATCGTGCACGTGGGGGAGTACGATCCCGACGTGGTGAGCGCGGCGATTCGCCTGGAGGTGGGCCGCGGCGGTCAGGTATACTACGTGTCCAACCGCGTCAAGACCATCGACGATGCCGTGGCACGCGTGCACGAGGCCGCGCCCGAGGCGCGCGTGGGCGTGGCGCATGGCAAGATGAGCCCGCGCGAGGTCGAGGACGTGATGATCGAGTTCGCGACCAAAAAGATCGACGTGCTCATCGCCACGACCATCGTGGAGAGCGGCATCGACAACGCAACGGCCAACACGCTCATCATCGAGGACTCGCAGCGTCTGGGCCTGGCGCAGCTCTACCAGCTTAAAGGTCGCGTTGGCCGCTCGGCCACGCAGGCATACGCGTACTTTATGTTTCCCGGCGAGCTGCCGCTGACCGAGGAGGCCACGGCGCGCCTGACCGCGCTTTCCGAGTTCCAGGACCTGGGCAGCGGCATGCGTATCGCCATGCGCGATCTGGAGATCCGCGGCGCCGGCTCGCTTATGGGTGCCGAGCAGCATGGCAACCTGTCGAGCGTGGGCTTTGACCTGTTTACGCAGATGCTGGGACAGGCCGTGGCCGAGGCACGTGGCGATGACGATGCCGGCGTGGAGGCGGCGAGCGTGGGTATCAACCTGCCGGCCGACTACTTCTTGTCCGAGGAATACCTGCCGGCGGTGGACCAGCGCGTGCTCGTGTATCGAAAGCTCGCGGCCGCCGAGGACCTGGAGAGCATCGACGAGGTGCAGGAGGAAACCGAGGCGGCACACGGCGAGTTGCCGCTGGCGGGGCTCAACCTGTTCAACCGCGCACGCATCCGTATTCGCGGCGAGCGTCTGGGGCTCGAGAGCGTCACGCTTAGCGGCGGGCGCATTACCTTCCTGGGCGTCGACGTGCCCAAGAAGGTGGCCTTTGAGTTCAAGAATCGCTACGGCGCGGTGAACTTCCCCAAGACCCGCAAGCTGTCGGTGCCCTACAAGGCGGGCGCCGGCGCGGGCAGCGGCCTGGGCCGCGGTCTCGACGCCAACGACGGCACCGGCCCGGTGGCAGCGGCGCTCATGCTGCTGCAGCAGCTGGGTGCCAGTGACGACGACTAACAAGTAAGTCGGTGGGACAAAGTTATCAGTAGTTCTTTGTCCCAGGTGCGAAAGCCGCATCGAGCTCGTTGCCGCAGGCGACCCTGGGACAAAAACTACTGATTACTTTGTCCCACCACGTTGCTGGTTGACCCTCCACCCGACCGAAAGGAAGCAATGTTCGGGTACATCTATAAGAAAGATGCCGTCGTCGTCGCGGCCATTCTGGCTCTCTGTCTGTTCATCGGCACGTTTTTCGATTACCAAATCTCGAGTGCGCTGTTCAACTCGTCGAGCCTGTTCGGCCGTTTTGTCGAGGCGGCCGGCGAGCTGCCGTTTGAGCTGACGGCGAGCGTCGCGGGCATTATGCTCGTGCGCGCGGCGCGCCCCGATTCCAAGGCAAGCAAATGGCTCGCCGTGCTCGGCATCCTCGTCAACGTAGGTCTGGCCGGCTACGAGATCATCGGATCGCTGCGCGTCGGCGGCAAGCTCATCGCGGCCCAATTGGTTCTGACGTTTGCGCTGGTTATTGTGGCTAACGTCATCGCCTACCGCCTTACGCGCGACACCGATCCCGACGAGCTCACGCGCTGGGCGTTGATGGTGCTTGCCGTGTGGGTCGCTCAGGCCATCATCCTCAACGTCATTGTTAAGCCGTTGTGGTCGCGCCCGCGCATGCGCGTGATCGAGGTCACGCCGGGGCTCAATTTTCAGCCGTGGTGGGTGATCGGCAATCCCGACAAGTGGACCTATATCGCCGCCGGCGTGATCAAGGACGGGTTCAAGTCGTTTGCGAGCGGACACACGGCGCATGCGGCGATCGGCCTTATGCTCGCCGGGCTTCCCGCGGCAGCCTTTAAGGAAAAGCCTTCGCATCGCCGCGTGGTCTTTTGGACGGCGGCTGTGGTCGCGGCGCTCGTCGCCTTTGGGCGCATCGTGATCGGAGCGCACTTTTTGAGCGACGTGAGCTGCGGCTTTGCCCTGGTGCTGGTACTTGAGTGCCTTGCCGCGCGCATTGCCTACCCCAACGGCGTACAATAGCCCCGTTTGAATCATCTGGCCGATACCCGGTAAGAGAGGATTGCCATGCTCGCGTTTAACAACGACTATTCCCACGGCGCACATCCGGCAGTGCTGCAGGCGCTCGTCGACACCAATATGGAGCCGCAGCCCGGCTACGGTACCGATGCGCACACCGAGCGTGCCAAGCAGCTTATCCGCGAGACCTGTCAGGCCCCCGATGCCGACGTGTTTTTTCTGGTGGGCGGCACGCAGGCCAACGCGACGGTGATCGACATGCTGCTCGCGCCGTACGAGGGCGTCGTTGCTGCTGAGACTGGCCACGTCGCCTGCCACGAGGCGGGGGCCATCGAGTTTGGCGGCCACAAGGTGCTCACCATCCCCGGCTACGAGGGCAAGATGCACGCCGAGGATCTGGAGGACTATATCCAGGTGTTCTACGAAAACGAGAGCTACGAGCACACGGTGTTTCCGGGTGCCGTGTATGTGAGTCTATCGACCGAGTACGGCACGCTGCACTCCAAGGCCGAGCTCGCGGCGATTCACGCAGTGTGCCAGAAGCGCGAGATTCCGCTGTTTGTGGATGGCGCCCGCCTGGCCTATGCGCTGGCGGCCGATGAGTGCGACATTACCCTGCCCGAGCTGGCACAGCTGTGTGACGTGTTCTACATCGGCGGCACCAAGTGCGGCGCTCTGTGCGGCGAGGCCGTGGTGTTTTGCGGCATGCACGCTCCGGCGCATCCCATTCCGCGTATTAAGCAGCACGGCGCGCTGCTTGCCAAGGGCCGCCTGACGGGTGTGCAGTTTGAGGCGCTCTTTACCGATGGCCTGTATTTTGAGATTGGTCGCCAGGCGATTGAGACCGCTCAGGCGCTGCGTCGCGTGCTGCACGAGCGCGGCTACCAGTTCTTCTTGGAGACGCCGACCAACCAGCAGTTTGTGATTCTGCCCAACGAGGACATGGCCCGCATTCGCGAGCACGCGGCGATCGAGTACTGGGAAAAGTACGACGATACCCACACGGTGGTGCGCTTTTGCACCAGCTGGGCCACGACGCAGGAGGATATCGACGCGTTGGCGGCTGTCCTGTAGCCTGATGTAATGACGAGGGGCCGCCTTGCGCTAGGTTTGGCGCAAGGCGGCCTTTGTTTTTGAGGGAGAAGGGTTGTATGACCGAGATGTCCGAGCCGACGATTCGCCTGGCGACGCCCGATGATGCGCCGGCGTTGCTTGCCATCTATGAGCCGTATGTGCGCCAGACGGCGATTACCTGCGAATACGAGGTGCCGAGCGTTGAGGAGTTCGCCGGGCGCATCGAGCGTACGCTCAAGCGCTATCCGTATCTGGTGATGGAGTTGGACGGGCGTCCGGTAGGCTATGCCTACGTGAGTCCGCTTAACAGCCGCGAGGCGTACGACTGGTCGGTCGAGACGTCGATCTACCTGGCGCGCGATGTACGCCACGGCGGGCTGGGCCGCAAGCTGCACGATGCGCTCAAGCAATGCCTGATCGCGATGGGCATCACCAACATGTGCGCGCTCATTGCCGTGCCGCACGATAAGGACGACGAGTATCTGACGCACAACAGTCAGGATTTCCATGCCCATATGGGGTATCGCCTGGTGGGCGCCTTCGACCGCTGCGCCCAAAAGTTCGGCCGCTGGTACGACATGTGCTGGATGGAGCTGGTCCTGGCCGAGCGCACACCCAATCAACCCAAACCAACCTGGTTCCCCGACCTTCCCAAACCTACCATTTAGGGACAGGTTTATTTTGGCCGCTTTGTAGCGTCAATCCACCGCGAGAAGTACGGATTCACGCGTCTTTTGATGCGGATGGGCTTAATTTGGCTTCGATTTGGGTCCGTTTGGCTTCGATTCGAACTAAGTGAGTAGACTTTTTGGCGCAGGTCGAGCACAAGGCGTATCTGCCTTAGTAAAACCGCAGGTCACAGAGGTGACAGTTTTTGGTGTGCTCGACAGGTCACGAAAAGTCTACTCACTTAGATTTGCGGTACTGGATATTCTGAGCAGGAACAGTTGAGCTTGGACGGCGCGTATTGCCAGGCGATGTTGGCATTTGTGCCATGCTGGCTTGAGATTTAATAAAACCGCAGGTAAAACGTTCATTAGGTACAGTTTGCCTCGTTTGGTGCGCTAGCCGATGGGCTCGGTGTATTTTGCGCGGTCGGTGCGCTGGATGCGCTTGGAGACGTGGAGCGGGCGGCCGTCGGTGTCGTAGACGTAGTCGGTGATTAGGATCAGCGCCTGCCCGCGCTCAACGTTGAGCAAAAACGCCTCGTTTTGCGAGGCGTAGCACACCTCAAAGGTCTTATGCCCCTGTGCCGGTGCGCGATGGAACTCCTGTCGCAGCGTGGCGTAGAGCGAACCGTTGATATCGCGATCGATGAGTGCCTCAAAGCTCGGTGGTAGATAGGTGGTCTCCAGGCACAGCGGCGCATCGTCCAGATAACGCAGACGGACAAGTTTGACGAGCTTGCTGCCCACGGCGGCATCAAAGAACTTAGCTATGCTGCCGCCCGCCTTGGTAAAGCCCGAGTCCACGGTGCGCGTGGTGGGCTTCATGCCCTGGCCTTCGACCTGCTTGGTATAGCTCGAAAACACCAGGTTGTTCTCATGGAGCGCGGGCGTGTCGGCCACAAAGGCACCACGTCCGCGCTCGGTGCGCACCAGGCCCTCATCAACGAGCACCTTAAGGGCGTGGCGCACGGTGCTGCGCGACAGGCCCGATTCGTCCATGAGTTCCATCTCGGACGGCAGCTTGTCTCCGCGTGCGTAGATGCCGGCGGCGATGCGGTCGCGAAGCGTACCCGCCAAGCGCTCGTATTGGCTCAGTTTCTTTTTAGATGAAGCGTTCATGCGATCAGCCTGTATCTAACCTATATGCTTATCTAAGCAAGCATGTATTCAATACAACAATAAAATCGCTGGTATCGAGCTACCGAAAACCTTACCAGCAAAATTTCTAAGATAAATATAGCATACAACTAGTCGACATAACCAAAACATGTATGTAACTTGTATGCCATCGAGAGCATCAAACGAGAAGAAAGGCTGATGCACGATGACTACTCAGGAACAGGTTAAGGATGTCGTCTCCCAGGTTTTGGCTGACAAGGTAGACAAGGGCGGCATCAAGCGCGTCGTGTGGATTGGCGCTGGCGGATCCAACGGCGGCAACTATCCTGCCCAGTACTTTATGGAGCACGAGGCCACGCAGGTCGTGAGCTCCAGCTACACCAGCAACGAGTTCGTGCACGCAACCCCTGCCTACGTTAACGAGAACACCCTGGCCGTCGTCGTGTCCATGCGCGGTACCAAGGAGACCATCGTCGCCGCCCAGGTCGCCAAGGACCACGGCGCCAGCACCATCGCAATCTATGTCGACGAGTCCGGCCTCACCGAGGTCTGCGACTACAAGATCCAGTATGACAGCCTGGCCGTCGACGAGTCCTGCATGGGCCGTACCAACTCCGCCGTCGTGACCATGATCGCCATGGAGCTCACGCAGCAGACCGAGGGCTATGCCGAGTACGAGACCGCTATGGCCGCCTTCGACCTGGTTGACCCCATCTATCGCAAGGCCGTCGAGTACACCCGTCCGCTTGCCGCCAAGTGGGCCGAGCAGAACGCCGACAAGCCCTGCATTAACGTCATGGCCCAGGGCCCGCTCTTTGGTGCTGCCTACGTCTTTAGCATCTGCAACGTGCAGGAGATGCTGCAGATCGACTCCTGCACCATCAACACCTGCGACTTCTTCCATGGCCCCTTCGAGATCCTGGACAAGCGCACCTCGCTGTTCCAGCTCATCAGCGTCGGCCGCAGCCGCTGCAACGACGAGCGCGGCATCCGTTTCGTCAACCAGTACGGTGGCGAGCGCGTCTATCAGCTCGACGCCAAGGAGCTCGGCCTCAACGACATCAAGGACAGCGTGAGCGAGTACTTCAACCACCTGATCTTTGCCCCGATCCTCAACAACGTCTACATGCGCGCACTCTCTGCCGTCACCCATAAGGACTACATGACGCGCCGCTACATGTGGAAGCTTGAGTATTAGTTACGCGGTTTTACCAAACCGCGTAACGGCTCGACGCTGCCCTTAGTTCCGCCGTTCTGCCGAACGGCGGACCGGCCGACGCTGCGCGGGCCGCATTTGGACAATCTGACGTTCAACTTCAAGGGCGCGACCAGAAGGTCAGCGCCCTTTCGTTTCACGTCACCTTGCCTCAAATGCGACCCGCTCGCTGTTGTTGCCAAAACATCGACGTTGGCAAGCCCGGCACTTGGGGACGTTCCTTTTCTGCCGGCAGTTGGGGACAGTCCTGGTCGTTGGGGACGTACTTAAACGACTAGGCATTCAGGAGCGTCCCCAACGACTAGTCATTTAAGAACGTCCCCAATGACTAGGTAGAGCAGATTTTTCCGTTCGGCGATTTGTGTCTTGAAAAATGTATATAACGACTATAACGTAGTGTGAAACATATTGGAAACAATACCGAGGAGGCTGCGTTGAAGAAAAGCAATCTGGGCTATGTGCTGGTGCTGGTCGCCGCGCTTATGTGGGGCAGCATCGGAATCTTTGTAAACGGCATCTCGGCCATGGGCGTTTCATCCCAGAGCATGGCTGCCTTTCGCTTGTTGGTCGGAGCGCTTATCTTGGCACCGGTCCTGATGTTTATGGGCTGCCGTCCGGGTGAGGGGTCTACCGTGGCTCAGGGTCCGCTGGCCCTGTTCAAGGCAAGCCCCAAAGAGCTCGTCCCCTGCGCGCTTGTCGGTATCGTCGGTCTGGCCGCCGCCAACACCTGCTATTACGAGTGCATGGGCGAGGTCGGCATGTCCACGGCCTCGGTGCTGCTCTACACCTCGCCGGTGTTTGGCGTCGTGCTCGGACGCGTGCTTTATCGCGAGGACGTGACCCCCAACAAGCTCGTTGCCATTGTCTTTAACATCGTTGGCTGCGTGCTTGCAGTGACCAATGGCGACCTTTCCGGTTTCCATTTTTCGGTTTGGGGCGTCACGTCGGGCGTGATTGCAGGCCTTTGTGGTGCGTCGCTCGCGGTGTTTAGCCGGATAGCAACCAAGACGGTCCACCCGCTGGCTGTCACGTTTTGGGGCTTTGTTTTTGGCGGTGCGGTTATGGCAGCTATCGCGGCTCCGTGGCCGGATGTCGCCGCGGCAATGTCGCCACAGCTGCTGCTGCTGTTCCTTGGCTTTGGGCTCATCCCCACAGCCGTGGCTTACATCTTATATATGCAGGGTCTGTCCATGGGGCTCGAGACATCGAAAGTTCCCGTCGTAATGTCATTCGAGACGGTCGTCACCGTACTGTTGGGCATTGGTGTCTACGCCGAGCCTGCCGGCGCGATCAAAGTCCTGGGCATCGTGCTGGTGCTCGCGTCCATCCTGATTATGAATACCGACTTCTCTAAGCTGCGCAACAGCGTGTTTGTCGGTCATGTCATTGAGAGCATGACCTTTAAGCCCAACGCGTGGTGGACGGAGAAATCGCAGGACATGGATCTGTTTAAGGAACGCACCGGCATCGCGCTGGAGCCCACCGTACAGGAAAGCCCCTGGTACTTCGTGCGATAAGGGATAGGCGAGGCGTCTGATCGGGTGTCGACAAAACAGCGCCGGCCTACCCGGCCCCAACGTTTCAAGTGCGTTAAACCCGTCAACGGTCGATTTTCACCCGCGAACGGTCTTTATACTAATTAGCAATATAAGCAACGTATAAGACGTTATAATGACCATAACGAAAAGGAGGAGGCAAGATGAATCAGATCATTCTCGCATCTCATGGCGGCCTGGCCGCAGGCGCCAAAGACACGCTCGAGATGGTTCTCGGCGACGTGTCGAACGTCCACGTCGTGTCGCTTGCTCGTGACGACAAGGAGCCCATCACCAATAAGGTGGACGCCATGATCGCCACGTTCAACGCAGACGACACCGTCTATGTGCTGACCGATATGCTCGGCAGCTCGGTCAACAACAGCATGGTCGAGCTTTCCAAGAACGGCACGAAGTTCACGGTTGTCAGCGGTTTCAACATTCCGTTGGCACTGACGCTCGCTATGAGCCCCGTCCCCGTCAAGGGCGCCGAGCTCGCGGCCCTCATCAACGAGGCCCGCACCGGTCTGACCAACCCCAACGCACCGGTCGAGGCCGCCGCGGCTCCCGCCAAGAAGGCCAAGGCGTCCCGTCACAGCTCCGGTCCCGCCAAGATTGTCCTCGCACGTCTTGACTACCGTCTGCTGCACGGCCAGGTCGTCTTTACCTGGACCACCAAGGTTCAGGCCGAGCGCATCATCGTCGTCGACAACGCTGCCGCCAACGATGACATCAAGAAGGGCGCTCTTAAGCTGGCCAAGCCCCAGGGCGTGCGTCTGAACGTCTTCACCGTCGAGCGTGCCCTCGCCAAGATGGACAAGCTCAACACCCTCGGCGAGCGCGTCATGTTCGTCTTTGGCAACACCGCCGAGATGCTGCAGTTCTGCCAGGGCTACAAGCTCGACGCCATCAACCTGGGCGCCACCGCCAACCACGACGGTGCCGATCAGGTCGGAGGCAAGGACAGCTCCGTCTTCCTCGACGCCACCCAGAAGGCCGACGTCAACCAGCTGCTCGACATGGGCATCAAGCTCTATGTCCAGCAGACCCCTACGTATCAGAGCGTCGACATCGACGCCAAGCTGTAATCAACCAGGCTTTTGCCTGACTGAAAGGAGAAGGGTATGAATACGTTCATCAGTGCGGTGCTCGTCGGCCTCGTCGGCGTGTTCTGCATGTGGGACTCCCGCCTGCTCGGTCGTCTTAACTTCGAGCAGCCCCTCGTTGGCGCTACGCTCGTCGGTCTGCTGCTGGGCGATGTGCCCACCGGCCTTGCCGTCGGTGCCGCCGTCGAGCTCGTGTCCATGGGCCTGGTGCAGGTCGGCGCCGCCGTTCCGCCCGATATGGTCCTGGGCGGCATCGTGGCCGCTGCCTTCGCATGCCTGACCGATGCTTCCGCCGAGACCGCCATGACGATCGCCATCCCGGTCGCCGTCCTGGGTCAGCTCCTCGGCATCGTGTTCCGTTCCATCATCGCCGCCCTCACCCATGTGGCCGATAGCGCGATCGATAACGGAAAGTTCAAGACCGCCTACCGTATGCACATCTGCGCTGGCTCCGGTCTGTACGCCGTCATGTACTTCCTGCCGATCTTCCTCGCCGTCTTTGTTGGCACCGACCTGGTTCAGGCCATCGTCAACATGGTTCCCGAGTGGCTGTCCACTGGTCTGAACGTTTCGACCAAGATCATGACCGCCTACGGCTTGGCCCTGCTGCTCACCATGATGATCAAGAAGGGTATGACTCCGTTCCTGTTCATCGGTTTCCTGCTCGCCGCTTACCTCAACCTGTCCGTCATCGCGGTCGCTCTGATCGGTGTGTGCCTGGCTGTCGTCTTCATGGGCTTCAAGTTCAACGGTTCCCATGCAGCCGCCGGTGTCGATTCCGACTACGATCCACTCGAAGACGACGAAGACTAAGGAGGAACACACTATGGCAACCGCAACCAAGGACGTGTCCCTGAACAAGAAGGTCAGCCAGTTCTTCTGGCGCTCCTGGGCCATCCAGGCCTCTTGGAACTACGAGCGTCAGATGAACATGGGCTTCCTCTACGGTATGGTTCCCACGCTCGATCGCCTCTATCCGGACGAGTCCGACCCCAAGCAGCTTGCTGCTAAGAAAGAGGCTTACCACCGTCACATGGCGTTCTACAACTGCACCCCGCAGACGAGCGCTTTCATCCTGGGCCTCGCCGCCTCCATGGAGGAGGAGTACGCCAAGGATCCCGAGAACTTCAACCCCGATTCGATTAACGCGGTCAAGACCTCCCTTATGGGCCCGCTTTCCGGCATCGGTGACTCCTTCTTCCAGGGCACCATCCGCGTTATCGCCTTTGGCTTGGGCGTTCAGCTGGCTCAGCAGGGCTCCATCATGGGCCCGATCCTGGCCCTTCTCATCTCCATCGTCCCCTCCGTGCTGATTACTTGGTTCGCAGCCAAGATGGGCTATCAGGGCGGCCACGAGTACCTGAGCAAGCTTCAGGGCGGCGACCTCATGGAGAAGCTCATGTATGTCTGCGGCATCGTGGGTCTTATGTCCGTGGGCGGCATGATCGCCACGCTGATCGGCGCCACCACCCCGCTGCAGTTCGCTGACGGCACCGTCGTTATCCAGGACATCCTGGACAGCATGATGCCCCAGATGATCTCCCTTGGCCTCACCGGCCTTATGTACTGGCTCATCAAGAAGAACGTCAACACCGGTTGGCTTCTCGTGATCGCCATTGTGGGCGGCATCGCCCTCTCCGCGGTCGGCATCCTGGCTTAGTCGCGACTAAGCGCCTAACCGCTTTCCCCCGGGGGCCTGCCTGGCATCCCATACCCCAGGCAGGCTTCCATCCCCAAAATGCGACAATGGGACAGTCCCTTTGTCGCATCCTCAACGGGCCGGCGACTCGGCCCAAACCACGGTAACCCTGCGAGCGCCCGGCAATGTGGCGCCGCAAAAATTGAAAGGAATGTGTCAGATGTACGAGATCGACCTTAACCTCCCTAAGCAGATCGTCGCTGACGTCCTGTCCAACCACGAGATTCACAGCGTCGCCTTCGTCGGCTGCGGTGCTTCCATGTCCGACCTTTACCCCGCCAAGTACTTCCTGGCCAACAACACGGACAAGCTGAACGTTCAGATCTTCACTGCTAACGAGTTCAACTACGACACGCCTTCCTGGGTCAACGAGCACACCTTCGTGATCACCTGCTCCCTCGGTGGCTCCACGCCCGAGACCGTCGAGGCCAACAAGACCGCCAAGAAGCACAACTGCCCGGTCGTCTCCCTCACCAACAAGGCTGGCTCCGCTCTGACCGTCGACGCTGACTACGTCATCGTTCACGGCTTCCACGCCAACTTCGCTGCCAAGTGCGAGAAGCCCGGCTACGCCATCGCTCTTGCTGTCGAGATCCTTCAGCAGACCGAGGGCTATGACCACTACGAGGACATGATCACCGGCCTCACCAACGTCTTCGAGCTCTGCGAGAACGCCGCTCAGTCCTGCAAGAAGCTCGCCAAGAAGTTCGCCGAGGACTTCAAGGACGACAAGATGATCTACTTCATGGCTTCCGGTGCCTCCGAGAAGATGGCTTATTCTCACGCCGCCTTCCTGTTCACCGAGATGCAGTGGATCGACGCCGCCGCCTACAACACCGGCGAGTACTTCCACGGCCCGTTCGAGGTTTCCACCGAGGGTAAGCCCTACGTCTTCTTCATGTCCGATGGCGCTACCCGTCCGATGGACGCCCGCGCCCTCACCTTCCTTGAGCGCATGGGCGCCAAGGTCGCTCTGATCGACTCCAAGGACTACGGCCTGGCTGACGCCGTGCCCGCGAGCGTCGTCACCTACTTCAACCCGCTGCTGCACCTCGCCGTTATGCGCGAGTACGGCAACCAGATCGCCGAGGCCCGTCAGCACCCGCTGACCATGCGTCGCTACATGTGGAAGCTTTCCTACTAATCACAAGTAAGTAGACCTTACGGGTTGATTGAGAGGGGATGGGGTTTGTGCCCTGTCCCCTTTTTTTGCTTTGGGGAGGGCGTGCCCGTTGCGCTGTAAAACCCCAGATAAAACCTACCAAAATAAACCTGTCCCTTTTTGGCAGGTGGGAGGAGATGCGTATGATCAAGGCAGTGCTGTTTGATATGGACGGTGTGCTGGTCGATACCGAGTGGTTCTACAACCGCCGCCGCGTGGCGTTTATGGAGGAGAAGGGGTTTCACTTTGACGAGATCCCCGATCTTTCGGGGTCAAACGAGCCAGCCATTTGGAAGGCGCTGGTGCCCGACGATGTTGAGCTGCGTGAGCGCCTGCGCGTGGAGTACAAGCAGGTCTACAGCCCGGTCCATCCCGTTCCGTATGCCGAGCTGCTTAACGAGCAGACGGCACCGGTCATGCGTGCGCTGCACGAGCGCGGTGTGAAGTGCGCCATCGCGAGCTCGTCCTATCGCGAGCTTATCGACGAGCTGGTGGAGATTGCCGACATTGCCGACGTGCTGGACTACACCATCAGCGGCCACGAGTGCAGCGCGTTTAAGCCCGATCCCGAGATCTACCTGCGTGCCATGGAGGCGCTGGGGGTGGAGCCTGCCGAGTGCCTGGTTATCGAGGATTCGCCTCTAGGCATCGAGGCCGGCAAACGCTCCGGCGCCCGCGTCCTGGCGCTGCGTCCGCACGAGGGCGTTAACCTGGACCAGTCCGCCGCCGACACCATCATCGACAACCTCACCGACATTTTGGCTGCTTTGTAGCGTCAATCTACCGCGAGAAGCACGGGTTCAAACGTTTTTTGCGGTGGACTGGCTCAATTTGGTTTCGATTTTGGTTCGTTTGGCTTCGATTCGGGCTAAGTGAGTAGACTTTTTGGCGTAGGCCGAGCACAATGCATATCTTCCTTTGTAAAACCGACGCTCCTATAAGTTGTCAAGAGGCAGTTTGCGGGAGCGCTCTCTCCAATTCGCACAGGAGCTCGTAA
>CAKURW010000030.1 GCA_934675795.1 uncultured Collinsella sp. | reverse complement strand
GACGGGAAACGAAAAAGCCCGGTTTTAAACCGGGCTCGAACAAACACGCCTATTGACAATGGCTTTCTCATATTAAAAGAAAGGCCACCGTCGCTAAGACGATGACCCAACTTCATTAAGCAACGGCTCTGCCCAGCTCTCTACAACTTGGGCTGCCGTCGGCACCATTTTACCCTCCTGACGAGGAATTCGTCCATATTTCAAAAACCAAATTGCGTTTGCTATCGAAGCCTTGATTATCAACTTCATCCGAACACCTCCCACATTCATCCGCACATGTGCGGATGAATGTGGGAACCCGATACCCTGAGGGCCGGACCCGCCGGCCCCGGGAGATCGGAGGACGGCCGGTCCGGAAAGAGGAAGAAGGGTTCCGCGGAGGCGGCCCCGAGGGCCTACGGCAGGCTCACCAGGCACGAGCGGGACACGGTCCTGGCCCTCGTAAAGGATGCAGAAGACACGGTCGAGGTCCGACGGTTCGACCAGGCTGTACCGGCAGTCCGCGTACAGTGCGCAGCCCCTCCCGCGCGGGTCGCCGTCCGAGTCCTCATCCGGCTCATGATGGCGCACCTCAACCCAAAGGCCCTCCAACACGTCGTCGAACCCGAAATCGAGCTCCGCCTGGACGCTCTCGCCGAGCGCATCGCCCAGGGCGAGCTCCGGCACCTTCGTCACACGGCCGTCCAGCCACTCAATCTCTGTCATCGCGCGCATGGTGCAAGCCCCTTCCGACACGGGATTGTCAGCTCAACCCGACCCTTACCCATACGGACGAACATAACTCGCCAGGGGGAAGCCCCTGAAGGCCGTGCGCCACAACATGAGGCCGAATCCGCCCCCGGCTGGACAGGCCAACAACGAAGGAGCACACGGAACCGGCGCGGCGTTACAACCGTCCCGGCAAGCGTGTCACTTGGCCAAGTCATGATGCCGACAAACCCGGAAATGCTCCAACGGAGCGCCGAACGAGCGTAACAATATAAAGCCGTGCAACACGTGTTGGACGGCCGGAACATCCCAAACAAAGGCCTGTAGGTCCCACCTTCAAGCCCAATAGCAAAATGTGCATCAGCGGATTTGCAGCGATACAAGTCTCAACCGTCACCATCACACCGCAGCGCGCCTAGTCCCACTCATCCTACTGCAAATGTCCCAGAACGAGAAAACGACCAGCTTAACATGCCACCCTTTATATCCGCACGCGCGTAATTCAACTCATAAGGACCGGCTGTCCCTTACCTGTGACACGATCTCAAACGCACAGAACAGAATCATCAGTCCAATCATCGCATAAGAGGCAGCCGACCCTTCAAGCACTATTCCACAAAGAACAATCTCCGCGCCGCCAATAAGAACTGTTATCAGGCGCTCTGCCTTTTTGCTCTCGCCGCTCGCATAAAAAGGCGGCAAAGCGCACAAGATCACATATAGCCCGGGAAGGGAATACAGGATCGATAGTCCAAGCCCCCCATCAACCGCAGTGTTTTGCGTAAGAATCAACTGAACCCAAACGACAATTATCACTGAGCAGGTTGTCGATAAAAGAAGACTAGAAATATAGCACGCAACAAAGTCCCGTCGCATTCGAACAGAGAAATCCGCGAACTCTCTTCGCCGCGTGGAAACAATAAGGTACACAGAAATTGCAATAGAACCAATCAGAGAAAACAGCGGAACAACCAGCAATTCAAGCTTATTACCCCATCGATCAACCGCACCCCCACTCCAATGAGCGGGAATTGTATCAGGGAGGACTGACCAAGCCGCCCATAGAATCAGAAATGGAAGAATAGAGAGGATGAAAGATGATAACACTGCAGTAATTTTTTTTGAGGCCCTCATCGATTCCGCATCTCCTTGCGCGCCCACATTCCACTCCGCCTTAAATCAAGTATACGTTTTGGAACGGGATGTCACTCCGAACGCCTTACCCTCTTAGTGTGAATGCCGCTGCGGCATTGTTGACTCATCCTTAGTAATCGCGTCTATCCTCTGCAGCATCAGCCAAAGCAATCCGAGGGGAGCCGCATATGCACGCAGCGGAATTTCCTTTTCGGGGGGGGGTATCTCCCAGATTTACCCGCCGCCCGAAGGGGCAGTCGACAGTCGAGTACGTACTGATCATCGCGATCATCGTCCTGGTGGTGCTGGTCGCGGGACCGTGGGTCTCGTCGGCGATCACAAACCAGTTCAACACGGTGGCGGGGACGCTCGGCAACGGAATCTCAAAGGGGAGCTGGGAGTCGGGCGGCACGGGCGGCGGCAACGGGTCGTTGACCGACGCCGACATCGTGGACCCCGTACACGGGATAGCGTTCGCCGTGTACTCGGAGGACGACCACAGCCTCATGTTCTACAAGCGCCGCGGGGTCCCCAGAGTCGGTGACATGCTCAACAGCCGCCGCGTGACGGCGGTGTATACGGGGTTCGAAAATGGATACGCCTCCGCGACCGTGGGAAACGACGGCAAGACGACTGCCCCCTGGTGGCCTAACAGAAATAATATCGTGGCCGTAAAGGCCATTGACGATGGCATAGAAATCCACTCGTTGGCATTTTGCTTTCAGTACATGGAGAACTGCAAGAGCTTTGATCTGGCAAAGTTCGACATGTCGAACTGCACAAATCTGCAGCACGCATTCGCGTATTGCGGCAATGCGACTTCCTTCAGTATTTCAAGCTGGGATACGTCCTCGGTCGTCGAATTCGACTCGGCGCTCAAAAACCTTTACAAGGTCGAGGAGATTGACATCTCCGGATGGTCGACGCGGAAAGCCGGCGATTTACGTCTCCTTTTTTCCGCCGACAGCTCGCTGAAAAGCGTGAAATTTGGACCAGGGTGGAAGACCTCAGATGTTATGGATATGCTCGGCATTTTTAGCTATTGCAAAAATCTAAACCTCGACTGTTCCGATTGGAATGTCCCAACCTATGCCAATCATAGTGACTTCAATCACTGCGCCCCCGGCGTTATCCTCCCGAAGGCGTGGCAGTAGGTCTGATGAAACAAAACGGCAAGCAGTTTATGTGGCGCGGGCACCCGTGCCGTCGTTGCCTCAGCGGCACGTTACGGGCTAGTCGGTTCGCTTTAGCGTACGCTCTGCATGCAATATCAATCCCCATGCGAAGGGAGTGTCGCATATGCATGCAGCGGCAATTAACCTTCGGGGGGTGGGTATCTCCTAGGAATACCCGCCTCCGAGGCCAAGGAGCCATCGAGTACGTTCTGGTCATCGCGATTATCGTCCTGGTTGTGATGATAGCCGGCCCTTGGGTCTCGTCGGCAATCAGGAACCAGTTCAACACGGTGGCGGGAGTATTGGTAAACGGGACAGCAGGTGAGACTTGGGAACCGAGCGGTTCCGGCAGCGGTAACGGCGCGGGTTCCGCGACCGTCCAGGCGGCGCTCGCCAAGGACGCGAAGGACACGCGAAGGACTGGACCCTCGGTGAGCAGAAGGCAGTTGCCGAGGACATCGCCGCCAAGGGCGAGGCGTCGCCCGCCTACGCCAAGGCGAAGGCCGCGATGGATGCCGGCACCGAGTTCTCGATGAAGCTCACCGATGGCAAGACGCTGACTTACCGCATTATCGGCATCAATCTTGATGACCCTGCAGGCGGATCCGGCAAGGCGGGCCTCACGTTCCTCACCACCACGACGGGCATTTGGTCCCCCATGAACGCGATTGACACCAACGCCGGCGGTTGGGAGAAGTCTGAACTCCGTCAGAAAATGAACTCCGGCAAGATCTGGAATCTGATGCCCTCCGATTTCCAGTCCAAGGTGAAGGCCGTCAAAAAGCTATCGAACAATGTCGGGGGCGGTGATGAGAACAAGAACGCCGCCGTGACGGCTACCTCGGACAAGCTGTTCCTGCTCAGCTACTCTGAGATCGCCCCCCCACCTCCTATTGGGCATCCTATCCCTGGACTTCCTCCGAGGGCACCCAGTACGAGGCCTTCAAAGGCAAGGTGACGGAGAACTATTCTGTTAATGCCTGTCTGAAGATTGGCAGCAGTTGGTGGGAGCGCTCGGTGAATCCGAGCAACTCCTACTACTTCCTCAATGTCGACAGCAGCGGCGACCCGACGTACGCCGACTACGCGGGGTACTCGTATTGCGTCTGCCCCGTTTGGTGCTTCTAGCTCAAATTTGATCTGATGTAAGGCCCGTGCAATCCTGCATGGGCCTTTCTTTTGGCAATTGCTCGACCGATTCGTGGCTTGAAACACAAATTATCGAGTTAAGGAGACATGGGGTCATACAGCGGCTCTCAGAGCGCCTGCCGCACTTCCCCGCCATTACCTTTGCGGCATCCTCGTATGGAGTCCATCCTGGTTGGCGTTTTGTTGTAACCGCTCACTTGTCCACAGATCAAGTGAACTGCTGGAATAAATACAGCGACACACTAGTTCGTTACAGTCGCCATATCTGCGTAAATCGCCGCGATAAATACAGCCTGTACTCGTCTGTATACCAGCTACGCGTATGTAGATTCATGTCGCGTTAATAAATCGGCTCAAGCGCGTGCAAAACGCGCAAGTAACCGCAAAAAGCGATTATCGCGCAGGTAGATTTTTGGCACCCTGTTGCTTAATCAAAATTAAGCAATTGCTTAAAACAAAAAAGATCAGGCACTAGGTGCCTGACCTGCGAAACTTCTGGTCGGGACGACTGGATTCGAACCAGCGACCCCTTGACCCCCAGTCAAGTGCGCTACCAAGCTGCGCCACGTCCCGAAGCTTTTTTTGTTGCTCTGCTCTCGCTCGCAACAGGGAGTATATTAACCCGAAACTTTAGACTTGTGCAAGAACTTTTTTACAATTTTTGAAGCAAGTCCAAAATTGTATCTGCGAGCTGGGGTTTTGTTAGCACGGGAAGTTCCTGTGTACCCGCTGTGCTCACAATCCAGGCCTTGTTAGTATCGGTACCAAAGCCTGAATCGGCGCGCGAGACATCGTTGGCGATAATGGCATCGCAACCTTTGCGTGCCAATTTGCGCTCGGCGTACTCGACAACGTTATCGGTCTCGGCCGCAAAGCCGATCACGCATCGCTCGCCCTTCTGGTGTGAGAGCTCGGCCAAGATATCGACCGTTTCGACAAGCTCGATGCGATCCAAGCGTTCGTTGGACTTTTTGAGCTTATGGTCCGCAGGGGTGGCGGGGGTATAGTCGGCGACGGCGGCCGCACAAATTGCCGCATCGGCCGTCTGGAAGGCGCTCAGGGCCGCCTGGAGCATCTCTGCGGCGGTTTGCACGCGCACGCACTCCACGCCGTGGGGAACATCGAGCGATGTCGGCCCCAGCACAAGCGTGACCGCAGCACCGCGGCGAGCGGCCTCCCCCGCCAGGGCGATGCCCATCTTGCCCGACGACCGGTTACCGATGAAGCGCACGGGGTCGATCGGCTCGTGCGTGGGGCCGGCGGTAATCACGATGCGCTTACCTGCCAGGTCCTGAGGCGCGGGATTGAGCACCCTGCAGACAGCCTCGACGATGTCCTCGGGCTCGCTCATGCGGCCCGTGTCCACGTCGCCGCAGGCAAGGTAGCCGCTGCCGGGTCCCACCACATGCACGCCGCGGTCGCGCAGCGTGGCCATATTGGCCCGCGTCGCCGGCGCCTTCCACATGCCGTTGTTCATAGCGGGTGCGATCACGATGGGTCGCGGCGTCGCAAGCAGCGTGGTGGAGATGAGGTCGTCGGCGATGCCGTTGGCCATCTTGGCGATGATATTGGCCGTCGCGGGCGCCACGACCACCAGATCGGGCTCCTGCGCCAGCGAAATGTGGTGGATGGGGTCGGAGGGGTCGTCGAATAGCCCAACCGCGACCGGCTCATTGGTGAGCGCACGGAAGGTGAGCGGGCCCACGAACTCCGTGGCATGCTCGCTCATAACGACCTTGACGCGCGCGCCGCGCTTTTGCAACAGGCGCACGATATTGCACGACTTATAGGCGGCGATCCCGCCGGTAATGCCCAGCAGGATCGTTTTTCCCTCAAGTTGCATTGAATTGTTGGATGCCGCTGTCATCATTTAGGCTTCCTTGCTGGGAAGCACCAGCAGGCGGTGGCAGTACGGGCAATGCGTAATCTCACTACCGTCGTGGTTGAGGTCGCTCATGGACGACGCCTGCAGCGCGGTGTGGCAGACTGTGGGGATGTTGCCCTGGATGGTCTCGACGGCCAGGCCACGGAACTGCTTGAGCAGACGCTCGTAGTCGGTGAGAACGTCGGCCGGCAGCGTGGCAGCAAGCGCGGTGCGCTCCTTAGCGGCGGCGTCAATCTGAGCCTGCAGGTCGGCAGCCTTGGCGCGGGCGGCCTTGGTATCGGCCTTCACGCCCTCCTCGAACTTGGCGATGATTGCCTGCGCGCGGGCCTCGCGGTCGAGCGCCTCCTTATGGGCGACAACGACGTCCTTGCGGGTGTGCTCAATCTTGTCCAGACGCTTGGCCAGGGTGGCGAGCTCGTTTTCCAGGTCCTGAACCTCGCGGTAGTCGGAGCCGTCGACGTGGCGCTTCTTGGCAGCCTCGATGGCGTTGTTGGTCTGAATCTCGGTGGTATTGAGATCGTCGAGCTCAATGTCCAGATCCTTGCGCTGGGCGTAGAGCTTGGTCATCTCGGACTTGAGCTTCACATAGGTCTTGCGCTTGGAAGCGAGCTCCTTGAGCTCCGGCATATTGGCAAGTTCGCTCTTGTTGCGGGCGAGCTCCAAATCGATCTGTTGCAGCTTGAGTAGCGTAGCGCCGGCGCTCATAAGTTCTCTCCTTTTGTCACAGTCCACCATTGGCAAGGGTTCAGTATTTTAATCGCATGACGGGGGTCGGCCCCGGCGTCAACTGCAGAGTTCATCAATATATCAACGAACGGCTCCTCGGAGCGGTCGTGGCCGAGCAAGATCACCGGCAGCCCGCGCAAGGCAAGGTCTTGCGCCACGTGGTAGCCCGCCTCGCCCGTCACGACAACATCTGCGCCCGCGGCGATGGCGAGCTCTCCGAAGTCGCCCAGGGAGCCGCCCAAAATGGCGACGGTGCGGCACGGGTGCTCGGCTTTGCCCCACACACGCGGGTCGCTGCCAAAGGCCGTGGCGGCACGGGTGGCAAGATCGCGCAGCGTGCACGGGTCGTTGAGCGTTGCAAGTGCGCCCAGGCCGGTGGCCTCGGGGTCGTCCACGTGCTCCAGTGAGCTCACGGGTGCGGCACCCAGCAGCTTGCTCAGGCAGACACGGGCTTCGTGCGAGCGGTCCAGGTTGGTGTGGAGCGAGATAATGCTCACCCCGCAGCGGGCAGCCTCGTAGAGGGCCGCACTGCACTGGGGTCGTGTGGCATCCGCCGGACAAAAGGCCTCGGGTGCCTTGATGTATATGGGATGATGCGTCAGCAGCACGTTGGCTCCGGCTTCCAAGGTGCGCTGCACGTTGTCCCTGGTGGCATCGAGCGCGCAGGCTACGCCACGGATCTCGTCGTCGGGGTCGCCTACGGATAAGCCTACGTGGTCCCATGGTTCGGCGTCCGTCTTAGGATAGCGTGCCAGCAGTGCACGCTCGAGTTCCGCGATGATCATGCGGCGCCTACGATCGAGAGCAGCGTCTGGGCAAACTCGTCCAGATCGTCCGGATTCACGCGGTCGTCAAAGGAAATGCGCAGTGCACCTAGTGCCTGCTCGCGACCAATGCCCATGGCGCTGAGCACATGGCTCGGGTCCATGCTGCCGCTCGAGCAAGCCGATCCAGCCGAAACCTCAAAACCGGCGGCATCGAGCTTGATGATGAGCTCTTCGGAGTCCATGCCGTCGACGTAGATTGAAACCATACCCGGCAGACGGTCTGCCAGCGCGTAGTCGCCCATCGTAGCGTGAATGTGCGGATGGGCCGTAAGCGTGGCGTAGAGCTTATCGGACAGGGCCTGTAGCGTCGCGCGCTCCCGGGCCACGTGGGGCGCCAGCGTGCGGGCGGCAGCGGCAAAAGCCAGCTGCGTGCGCAGATCCTGCGTGCCGGCACGACGGCCGGCTTCCTGTCCACCGCCAAAGATGCGCGGACGCAGCGGCGTGCGGTTCTTAAGGTAGAGCGCGCCGGATGCCACGGGGCCACCGATCTTGTGCGCGGCAACGGTCATGGCATCGACACCCAGTTCGGTGACATCGAGCGGAATGTGCAAATAGCCCTGGATGGCATCGGTGTGAAACAAAGCGCCGGCAGCATGTGCGGCGGCGGCCAGCTCGCGGATGGGCTGTACCACGCCGGTTTCGTTGTTGGCGACCATAATGCTCACGAGCGCCACGTCGTCGCCGAGCAGTTCGACAAGCGCGGCAGGCTCAATGTAGCCTGCACGGCAGGGCTGCACCAGGTCGACGGTAAAGCCGGCGGCGCGCAGCAGCGGTAGGTTGTCCAGAATTGAATCGTGCTCGATGGCCGAAACGATGACACGATCGCGCTTTCGATCGCGCTGACGAGCGCCCTCGGCAAGACCGAGCAGCGCCAGCTGGTTGGCCTCGGTGCCGCCGTTGGTAAGGATGATCTCGGACGGGCGAACGCGCGCGCCAAAGCTGCGAGCAATCTCGCGACGTGCCACCTCCAGGCGCGCGGCGGCCTTGCGGCCGAGCGAATGCAGCGAGTTGGGGTTGACGCCGGCAAGCTCGCTGTCGTCATATTCGCGCTGCGCAAGGAGCGCCTCGGCGCGCATGGGCGTCGAGGCGGCATAGTCAAGATTCACGGGTATGCGGTTTTGACCTGCGGTCATAAGGGTTTATGCCTCCTGTGCGGCCTCGTTGCCCAGCTTCTGCAGCAGCGCAACCTCGGCAGCGGGATCTTCGGACTTAAATACGGCGGAGCCGGCTACGAGCACGTTGGCACCGGCCTTGACGACCTCTGCGATGTTCTTGGAAGAAATGCCGCCGTCGACCTCGATGAGGGGCGAAACGCCGTGACGCTCGCACATGGCCGTAAGCTCGTGCAGTTTTGCAATGGTGCCCGGGATAAAGCTCTGGCCGCCAAAGCCAGGGTTCACGCTCATCAACAGCACCATATCCACGACGTCGATGATGCTCTCGAGTACGCACACGGGCGTGGCGGGATTGAGCACCACACCGGCCTTGACGCCGCGCTGCTGCAGATGGGTGAGCGTGCGGTGCAGGTGCGTGGAGGCCTCGTAGTGCACGGTGATCATGTCGGCACCGGCGTCTGCGTACCAATCGACCGTCTCGTCGGGGTTCGACACCATCAGATGCGCGTCGACCGGTACATTTGTGGAGCGCTTGACGGCCTTAAGGATGTCAACGCCAAAGGTCAGGTTGCCGGTAAAGTGACCGTCCATGACGTCGAAGTGCACGTAGTCGGCGCCGGCAATCTTGTCGAGCTCACCCTTCAGGTTGGCCATGTCGGCCGAGAGGATGGACGGAGCGATTTTGATGGAACCCATGGTAGTAGCCTTTCTGCGCTAGTCGGCGAGTCCGTAGAACTCTTGAGAGGGGACGCGGTCGGTGAGAATCTCGAGCGCCCTATCCAAAGTAACACCGTTGTAGAGCGTTTGCTCCACGGCAAAGGTGAGCGGAATGTCTACGCCCAGTGAACGGGCGAGTTCGCTGACACTGCGGGCCGCGACGGCACCCTCGACCACCATATGCGTGCGGGCCTGGTACTCGTCGAGCGACACGCCGTGGGCAAACTCGAAGCCAAAGGTGCGGTTGCGCGAATGCTCGGAGGTGCAGGTGGCGATAAGGTCGCCCATGCCGGCAAGTCCCATGCAAGTCATGGCCTGACCGCCGCGGGCGTGCACCAGGCGGCTGATCTCTGCCAGGCCGCGCGTCATGATAAGAGCAAGCGTGTTGTCGCCCGCGCCGGTACCGGCAGAGATGCCGCACACGATAGCGATGACGTTTTTCATGGCGCCGCATACCTCGACGCCGGTCATGTCCTGCGACAGGTAGATGCGGAAGGCCGTGGATAGGAGCAGGTTCTTAAAGGTCTCCCCTACCTGCGCGTCTTTGCTGGCGATGACGGCGGCAGAAAGTCCGCCGCGGCAGATCTCCTCGGCATGGTTGGGGCCCGAGAGCGCCGCCACGCGCGTCTCGTTGCCAATCTCGCTGGCGATGACCTCGCTCATGAGCAGGCCGGACTCGGGCTCGATGCCCTTGGTGAGGCACAGAACCGGCGTCTCGTCCGCGATGAACGGCGCCGCCTGGTGGCAGACGTCGCGCAGATGCGTCGAAGGCACGGCAAAGATGATCGCATCAGCACCGTCGAGCGCCTGGGCCAGGTCCGTCGTGGCGACAACGTTTTCCGGCAGCATGTAGTCCACCAGATAGCGGGGGTTGCGATGCTCGCCGTTGATGCCGGCGGCCGTCTCCTCGCTATGGGCCCACATGGTCACGCGCTCGGCACGCGCGGCAGCAAGGCCGGCGACGGCGGTTCCCCAGGAGCCGGAGCCAATCAGCGCAACATTCATGACTCTCTCCTACTTATCGTCGGGCTCGGTGACGCGCTTGGTAAACGAGAGCTTGGACTCCTTACCGGCCATGAGCTTTTGGATATTCGAGCGATGGGCCCACACCACGGTGATGCCGATCATCGCCATGCAGAACTTGAGGCCCAGGCTGCTGTACGGAAAGACCGCGCAAGCAGCGATGGGAAGTCCGATGGCTGCGGCAAGCGAGCCCACGGACACAAACTTGGTGATGGCGACAGCCACGATAAACATGCCCAGCAGCGATAGGCCAATAGGCCAGTACCAGGCGAGGATGACACCCAGACCAACTGCGATACCCTTGCCGCCATGGAAGTTGAGGTACGGCGAGAAGATGTGGCCCCATACGGCCGCCAGGCAGATGACGCCGATCATCCAATCGCCGGCAGCACCGGGAGCCATAATGCTCGGCGGAAAGCCATAGCCCACGCTCGCGATGAGCGGACGGGCGATAAGGACGCAGACGGCGCCCTTAAGGCAGTCGAGCAGCAGCGTGAGTGCCGCGACCTTGGGGCCGGCCACGCGCAGCGCGTTAGTGGTGCCGATGTTGCCGGAGCCCGCCTTGCGAATGTCGGTGTGGTTGAACACGCGTCCCAGGATCAGGCCAAACGGAATCGCTCCGATAAAGAACGAGACCACGGCGCAGATGGCGGTCAGAAGAATCGGATTATGCATCCTTTTGCTCCTTCTTCCTAAAGAAGAGTCGAATGGGCGTGCCGGCAAAATCGAAGGTCGAGCGCATACGGTTCTCCACGTAGCGCTGGTAGGTGTCGTTGACCAGGTCGCTGTGGTTGACGAAGAACGTGAACGTCGGCGGGTTGATGCCCGTCTGAGTCACGTAGTGCATGCGCAGGCGGCGCTTGCCGTCCACCACGGTGTGGCCGAACTCGCGCAGGTCGGTGAGGAAGGTGTTGAGGCGTGAGGTGGTGATCTTTTGCGAGCGCGTCTTCTCAGCGGCATCGACCATCGCCCAGATCTTCTCGACGCTGCGGCCGGTGAGGGCCGAGATGCGCAGGTACTGCGCCCAGGGAGCCATGACGCCCAGACGGCGGTCGACGGTCTCCATGCAGGCCTCGCGCTTGCGGTCATCGTCGAGCAGATCCCACTTGTTGAGCAGCACCACGATGGCGCAGCCACGCTCGATGGCCAAGCCCATGACCTTCTGGTCCTGTTCGGTGACGCCCACGGAGGCGTCGACGACGAGCAACGCCACGTCGGCGCGGTCGATGGCGCGCAGGCCACGGACCATGGAGTAGTACTCGATGTTCTCGTATACGGTGCTCTTCTTACGAATACCCGCGGTGTCGACCATGCGGTAGTGCTTGCCGTTGCGCTCTACGACGGTATCGATGGCGTCGCGCGTCGTGCCGGCAATGTTGGACACGATAGAGCGGTCGGCGCCCAGGATGCGGTTGAACAGCGACGACTTACCGGCATTGGGGCGGCCGATGATGGCGACGTTCAGCGCATCGGGGAACTCGTCGGCGACCTCGTCCTCTTCCTCCGGAAGCAGGGCCACGATATCGTCGAGCAGGTCGCCCGTGCCATGCCCATGCAGGGCCGAGAGCGGCGTGGGCTCGCCGATACCGAGCGAATAGAACTCCCAGATGCTGTCGTTCTCGCGATCGGGGTTGTCGAGCTTGTTCACCAGCAGAAAGACCGGCTTGTCGCAGCGCTTGAGCATGCGGGCGACCGATTCGTCCTCCTCGGTGACGCCGGTGCGGCCGTCGACCACAAACAGGATGACGGTGGCTTCCTCGGCGGCGGCGAGGGCCTGGTCGCGAATGGACGTGGCGAAGACGTCTTCGCTCTTGAGCGGCTCGATGCCGCCCGTGTCGACGATGGTGAACTCGCGGCCGTTCCAATCGGCCGTGTGGTACGAGCGGTCGCGCGTGACGCCGCGGGACTCGTGGACGATGGCGTCCGAGGTCTGGGCCAGGCGGTTAACGAGCGTGGACTTGCCCACGTTGGGGCGTCCGACGACGGCGACGATAGGTTTCATCTGCTCTCCTTTAATGGGTAGGGTCAGTGGAAGTGTTAGAGTCTGCGGGCACAATGCCAAGGATGTGCTCCAGGGTATCGAGCAGCTCATGCGGCATGGTCGACACCACATGAACCTCGGCGCCGCGACCGGTAAGGCTTGCGAGTAAATCGTCACGATGATACTCGTCAAGCGTCATGCCGTCAGCGTTGAACATGAGCTTAGGCACAAAGAGCATAACCCCCGACAGATCTTGGGGCAGCTGCTCCAGAATGTCACACGCGACGATGAGGCCGGTCACGTCCACGTTGCCGCCAAAGTAGCGGTTCTTGATGGCCGTGACGGTGCCGGCGAGACCCAGCGGCGATTCCACAAAACGCGCGACCGTATCGCGAGCGCTGGCGCCGGAGAGGCACAGGAGGCGCTGGTTGCGCTCAGCGATGCCAGCACGGACGCGGGCCAGACGCTCGGCGTCGGCGGCAAGTACGTCATCGGTCTCGTCCAGATACGAGCGGATCATGCCGATGCCGTCGTAGTACTGCGGGTAGCCGTCGTAAAAGTCCGCCTCGGGAGGCTCGATGCCGGCGTCCAGATAGAACTCGTCGCTCATCTGGAAGGTGTGGCGGCCAAAGCGCTCGTAGGCTCGATCCTGGTAGGGGCGGATCATGTCAATGGTCTCGCGCGCGAGCTCAGGTTTGTCGCTGTATGACCAGGTAAATCGATTCTGGTGCTTGGTAAAGCCCAGCGGCACGATGCCCAGGCTCGTGATCTGCTCGTGCTCCTCGCAATAGCGTAGGGTCTTTTGCAGTTCCTCGCCGTCGTTCATGCCAGGGCACAGCACAATCTGCGCGTGAATCTCGATGCCGGCGGCCATGATGGCCTCGAGCACGTCCATACCGCGCTGGGCGTTGCGGCCCATCATGCGGCGGCGGACGTCGGGGCTCACGGCGTGGACCGACACGTTCATGGGGCTCATGTTGCGTTGGATGACGTTTTGAACATCTTCGTCGGTGAGGTTCGTGAGCGTGACAAAGTTACCCTGCAAAAAGCTCAGGCGGTAGTCGTCATCGCGAATATAGAGCGTTGAGCGGCCGCCCTTGGGCAGCATGGTCATAAAGCAGAACACGCAGGCGTTCACGCAGGTTCGCATGCCATCGAAGATGGGGCCATCGAACTCAAGGCCCCAGTCCTCGCCCGGGAAGCGGTCGAGCTCGACGGGGGTGACGCTGTTGTCGCGCGGGTCGAAAACCTCGAGATCGACGGTGTCGTCGTCGGCCTCCCAGAGCCACACGATCATGTCGGTGAGCGCTTCACCGTTGACCGTGAGCACGCGCATTCCCGGCTCGATACCCACATCCCACGCGGGCGATTCGGGACGCACGCTCTTTACGAGCGCGCCCTCACCCGGCTCGGGGTCGCGGCTGCGCCCGTAATCGGCCACCTCGGCGGCGTATGCGGGTACGGTCTGGTCCATGATTAGCGGCAAAGCTCCTTGATGCGCGCAACGGCGCGCTCGATGTGTTCTTGCGGGGTTGAGGCTCCGGCGGTGATGCCGATGTGGCGCACGCTGGCAAACCATGCGGCCTCGAGCTCGCTTGCCTCCTCGATATGATGTGTGCGCTCGCAGGCGTCCGCGCAGATCTGCGCCAGCCGTCGGGTGTTACCCGAATTCTTTCCGCCCACGACGACCATGCAGTCGCAGCGGTTGGCAAGTGCGGTAGCGGCCTGCTGGCGTTCGCTCGTAGCAGCGCAGATGGTGTTGATAACGCGCAGTTCCTGCACACGCGGGGTGATGGCAGCCACAACCTCGGCGAGGTTCTGCGCGGTCTGGGTAGTCTGTACAACGAGGCCCACCCTGCCCTTGAGCGGCAGCGCGTCCGCATCAGCGGCACAGCTCACGACCTGCGCATCGTTGCCGGCGTGACCCAGAATGCCCTCGACCTCGGGATGCCCCGGCTCGCCTACGACCACCACGCGGTAGCCTTCGCGCACCAGGCGCTCGGCCGCCACATGAACCTTCTTCACGTAGGGGCAGGTGGCGTCGACCACGGTAAGGCCGCGCTCGCGGGCGGCATCGATCACCTGCGGCACCACGCCGTGGGCGCGGATGATCACGGTGCCGGTTGCGGCGTCGTCCAGGGTTTCGGACAAGCCAACGCCTGCCTCAGCGAGCTCGCGTACCACGATGGGGTTATGGATGAGCGGCCCCAAGGTATGGACCTGAGCGCACTCCCCTGCCTGCGGGGCGGCCGCTAGGGCCATATCGAGCGCACGCTGCACGCCATAGCAGGTGCCGGCGTGGGCAGCGATTTCGATGGTGGGCGCGGTTGCCTGGTCAGACGCAGTCGCGGCAGTGTTCGTCACGTTCTCGCTCATGGCTAGAACCTGCCCGGATGCTCGGCGCACAGATCGTCTCGCATGGCGTAGACGCGGTTCATGGCCTCGGACTCAAACCAAGCCAGTCGCTCCGTGCGCTTAAGCCCGGCCGGTGCGTCGGAAAGCGAGACGGCCTTGCCGGCGCGGATCCAGCACTTCTTAGGGCGCATGATCTTTTTGCCCGCGGGCGTGATGTCGGACCAGCCGCAGATGGCGAGCGGGTTGACGGGCGCCTTGCCCATCTGAGCGATGAGCGCAAAACCGCCGTGGACCTCGGGCTTGATCTCGCGCGAGCGGATGCGCGTGCCCTCCGGGAAGATCAGAACGTCCTCGCCGCGCTGCAGCGCATGCTGGGCGGCGCGCAGGCACTTCATATCGGCAGTACCACGCTCCACGGGGATGCCGCCTACGCGGCTAAAGGCCCAGCGCACAATCTTGCTCTTGGCGAACTCGGACTTAAAGATGGGACGAATGCGGCGCCCCCCAAAGAACAGCGCCGTCTCCACGGCCAAGAGCTCGGCCATCGAGGTGTGGTTGCAGATGACTACACTCCCGCGGCCGTCCTGGCGCTCAAACAGCAGATCGGCATCCTCGACCTTCCAGCGCCACATGAGCTTGGAGAAGGCCCAAAGGATGGCCATGACTACGACGACGGTGCCGCGAATGAGCGCCGGGAACTCGGCGTAGGGGGCGTTGTAATAGTCCTCGGGCGTCTGCTTAAACAGGCGCATGGGCTACCTCCTTTGGTTAATGAGGTCCTCGATAATCGAGACGACCTCGTCGATGGTGTGGGCGGTGGAGTCGACGTGTACGGCGTCCTCGGCGGGCACGAGCGGGGCGACCTCGCGGCTGCTGTCGAGCTTGTCGCGCTGCTTAAGGGCGTCGAGGGTCTCGTCGACCTCAGCCTCGAGTTGCGCGGGCGTGAGCGGCTGGGCGTCGTTTTGGTGACGCTGCAGCACGCGGCGGCGGGCGCGCTCGCGCGGGTCGGCGGTCAGGAAGACCTTGACCTGCGCGTTAGGGAACACGACGGTTCCGATGTCGCGACCCTCGGCCACGATATCGCGGTCCTCAGCGGCGCGGCGCTGGTGGATGAGCATGGCGGCGCGCACGCCCGGATAGGCCGAGACCTTGGACACGTTGGCGTCGACCTGCGGGGTGCGGATGGCGGCCGAAGCGTCCTGGCCGTCAATGGTCAGGCGCGTGTCCTCGCCGGTGCCGTTGGTAAAGCGAATCTCGATCTGCTCGGCGAGGGCGTCGATGGCCGCCTCGTCGTCCAGGTCGATGTCGCGGTCGAGCGCGGCGAAGGTGACGGCGCGATACATGGCGCCCGTGTCGAGCTTGTTAAAGCCCAGCTGGCGGGCGATCTCCTTGGCGATGGTGGACTTGCCGGAACCGGCGGGGCCGTCGATGGCGACGATCATGCAATGCTTCCTTTCAATGTTTGACGTGCTGGTATGGTTCGCGGGCTTTGGGGCGCGGCGGGTTGCCTAGCCCGTGTAGCGCTCGCGATAGGTGTTGCGCTTGGGTGCGGAGCCGTGGCTGCCGTGGTGACGCGTGCGGCTGGCGGTGTTGGTCGCACGCGAGGCGCCGCGCTTGAAGCTGGCCTGCTTGGGCGGGATACCGCCGGCCTTGAGGATCTGCACCTCGCGCTCGGTGAGCTCGCGCCACGAGCCCTTGGCTACGCCCTCGAGCTCCAGGCCGGCAAAGTTGCAGCGATGCAGGCGAATCACCGGATGGTGGATCTTGCTCAGCATGCGCTTGACCTGATTCTTGCGGCCCTCGCGGATGATGACCTCGACGGCCGTAGCTCCGGGCTTGACGCCCTGCGGCGCCACCGCCTCGGCCTCGCGCGCTGTGATGACGCGGCAGATCGCCGGCTGGCAGAGGCCGTCGTCGAGCTCGATGCCGCGACGCAGCGGCTCCAAGTCGCGGTCGGTCAGGTGGCCGTCCACGAGGGCCTGATAAGTCTTGTAGACGTGCTTGCTGGGATGCAGCAGGTCCTGCGACAGGTCGCCGTCGGTAGTAAAGAGCAAAAGGCCCGTGGTATCGCGGTCCAGGCGGCCCACCGGGAACAGGCCCGGAAAGCGGTCGCGGGGGACCAGGTCGGCCACGCAAGGGCGCTCCTGCGGGTCGCTCATGGTGGTGAGGTAGCCGGTCGGTTTGTAGAGCATCAGGTACACGGCGCCCTGATTGAGCTTGACGGGCATACCGTCGACCTCGATGTGGTCGCGGTCGACATCGACCTTGGTGCCCAGCTCGGTCGTGACCTCGCCGTTGACGGTCACGCGGCCGGCGGTCATCAGGTCCTCGGAGCCGCGGCGGCTCGCCACGCCCGCGCGCGCCAAAAAGCGCTGCAGGCGCATGGTGTGCGGGTAGACGGGCTGGGCGTCGGTTGCGGGCAAGTCCGTGGCGCCGGCGATGCGCGTCTCCCCTGCTTGGTTAGTTCTCGTCATGTATATCCTCCGGGGCATTGTCGCTGACCTGGACATCCTCGTCCTCGACTGCCTCAATATCTTCAACATCGGTATCGAGCAGTTCGCGCTCTTCGTCCAGGTCCTCGGCCTGCTCCTCGAGCGTGGACTGAATGTTGCGGCCGCTCAGGCGCTCGCGGATAAACTGACGCGACTGCTCGTCGGGGGCAAACTGCTCCAGGTCGGGCAGGTCGCGGGTGGAACGCAGACCGAACTTTTCCAAGAAGGCGTTGGTCGTGCCGTAAATGATGGCCTGACCGCGCTGGGGGTCACGACCGAGCTCGCGCACCAGGCCCTTGTCCACGAGCGACGCGATGACGCCGTCGGAGTTGACGCCGCGGATGCCCTTGACCACCTCGCGCGTGACGGGCTGGTGATAGGCGATGACGGCCAGGGTCTCGAGCGCCGCCTGCGACAGCTTTTGCGTGTCCCAGCTCAGCACATAGGCCTCGACCACGTCGTGGTAGGCGGGGTGCGTGAACAGGCGCCAGCCACCGGCGACCTCGCGCAGCTGAAAGCCGCGGTTGGCCTCCTCATACTCAACCTTGATCTCGGCCAAAAGCGACGCGCACTCGCCTGGGGCGATATCCAGCGCACCTGCCAGCGCGGGTGCGCTCACGGGGTCGCTCGACACCAGCAGTAGCGCCTCGAGGGCACCTTTGAGGCTGTTTGCCTCTAGCGTGGAAAGGGTTGACATGGTTGCCGCTCCTATTCGGTGAGCTCGGGGCCCTCGCCGGGCACGTATGCCTCGGCGCCCTCGACGCGGTTGATGCAGATGGTTCCAAAGATCTCGTCCTGGCTCAGCGTAAGCGAGCCGCGCTTGGCGAGCTCGAGCATGGCCAGGAAGGTAACGACGAGCTGCTCAGTGGTGGCTTCGCCGTCCAACAGCTCGCGAAAGGTGCAGGTTTGGTGCGCCATGGTAAAGCGGTCGACTGAGGCCACGGTCAGGTCGAGCGGCACGCGATGCGGTGCCACGTGCTCGGCTTCCAGCAGGAAGGTCTGGCGCTTGCCGTCCAGGTCGGCACAGATGACGGCCAGGCCGCGCAGGGTGATGCCAGCCAGGTAGTCGGGCATGAGCCCCAAAAACTCAGGGTCGGGGCCGGCCACACGCGGGTGCATACGGCTCTCAGCCTGCATGCGGGCACCGAGGGCCGCAGCCGCGCCTTTAAACTGCTTGTAGGCAATCAGGCGCTGGATCAGGACCTCGCGCAGGGCGTCGCCGTCGAGCGTGCTGAGCTCCTCGAGGTCTTCGTCGAACTCGCCATCGTCGTCATCGGCTTTGCGCGGGACCTCCTGCGGCACAAGAGAGGCGGCCTTGATGTCCAAAAGGGTTGCTGCGACCAGCAAAAAGTCGCTCGCCACGTCCAGGTCCAGCGCCTCGATGCGTTCGGCCTCGGCAAGGTACTGCTCGGCCACCTCGCTGATGGAGATAGCGCCGATATCTACTTTTTGGCGGGTTACCAGCTGCAACAGCAGGTCGAACGGTCCGCTGTAGACCTGCGTCGACACGCGATACGACATCTTCGACCTCCTTTGACGGCGCCTTCGCGGCGCGGTTTGGGTGCATATTACGACCGTTTTGCACGGTCGACCTGTAAGTTTACCTTAGATGCCGGCGATTGCGAAGTTGAGCAGCTGCTCAGCAAGCGGATACACGGTAACGTCGAAATAGCGGCCGATCACGTCGATGCCGGTC
Organism: uncultured Collinsella sp.; assembly: GCA_934675795.1. Lineage (GTDB taxonomy): Bacteria > Actinomycetota > Coriobacteriia > Coriobacteriales > Coriobacteriaceae > Collinsella. The sequence continues at coordinate 3,695 of CAKURW010000030.1, read as the reverse complement.
CACATGGGCAGCAGATACAGCACAATGATGAGGATGGGCATGGCGTATTGCTGCAGGTGGTAGTAGTTGTTGAGCGCCTTGCCTTTGAGGAACGGCACGATAATCGACGAGCCATCGAGCGGCGGGATCGGGATGAGGTTGAAGAACGCAAGCGACAGGTTGACCACGATAAAGGTGGCGCCAAAGTTCATGATCTGTGATGCCACGGCAAAAGACATGCTGGCGTAGAGGCTGCCATAGGCCAGGTACATGAGGGCCGCCGCGAGGCACGCGAGTGCGATGTTCGATACGGGGCCGGCCGCGCTCACCAGGACTTCGTCGCGCTTGGGGTGCTTGAGGTTGTTGAGGTAGACGGGCACCGGCTTGGCAAAAGCGAATACCGGGCCGCCAGCGGCCAGCATCAGCAGTGGCAGGATGATAGTGCCGAATGGGTCGATATGGTTGAGCGGGTTGAGGGACACGCGGCCGCGCGAACGGGCCGTCTTGTCGCCGAGCGCCCAAGCCGCGGCGGCGTGTGCGCTCTCGTGGATAACAATGCCCACGATGACGGCGACGGCGCTGGCGAGCAGGTTCATGAGGTAGCTGCTGGACATAGCGCTCCCCTAGCGGACGCGGCGCGAGGCGCGCGTGAGCAGGTAGTCGGCCACAAACAGGATGACGGCGACGATGGCGTAATCCAGGCGGAACACACCGCCGAAAGGCGATGTGATGACGCCATAGCCGGCGATGGCGCTCGGCAGCGCGCGCGAGAGCTCGACGACAAAGCCGACGATCTGCAGCTTGGCGGTGAGGCCGCTAAAGCATAGCAGCACGGTCATCGCGCTCATAAAGATGCCGCAGATGCGACAAGCGATGGCGATGATGCTCATCGCCACGGCAGCGGCCTTACGAGAGTTCACGCGCGGTCTCCTCTTCGATCTGGGTGGAAAGCTCCAGCCATTCGTCTTCGAGCTTGGGCAGCTCTTGCTTAAGGCCGTTATATTCCCCCAGCGCGGCGTTGAACTTATCCTGATCGGCATAAAGCTCTTCGTTCGCCATCAATTCCATAAGCTCGTCATAGCGGGCACGCTTTTTGTCCAGCTCTGCCTCGATCTTCTTGAGCTGGTTGCGCACGCCCTTGAGCTTTTTGTTGAGTGCGGCACGGGCCTGGGCCTCGGCGCGCTTTTGCTCCTTGGTCTTTTTGCCCTCGGCAGGCTTGGAAGCGGTGGCGGGGGTGTCGGGCTGGGCCGCGGTGACCTTGGCGGACTTGGTCGCGGCCGGTGCACTCTCCCCTGCCGCCTCGGCGGCGGCGCGGGCTGCGAGGTCCTCGCGCTTGTAGAGGTAGTAGTCGTAGTCGCCGTCATAGACCGTGACCTTGCCGTCGCGGATGTCGATCACGCGGTTGGCCACGGCGCGCACCAGGTGCTCGTCGTGGCTGATTAGCACGATGGTGCCGGGGAAGTTTTGCAGGGCGTTCTCGAGCATGTCCACCGAGTCGATGTCCAGGTGGTTGGTGGGCTCGTCCAGGCACAGGAGCGCCTCGGGGGCCACGAGCATCTTGGCGAGCGCCAGACGCGCCTTTTCGCCGCCGGAGAGGACGCGAACCTGTTTCTCGATGGAATCGTTGTCGCTAAACAGGAAGGCGCCCAGCAGGCTGCGCTGCTGCGGCACGGTCCACTTGGGCGTGACGGTGTCGATCTCTTGCAGGACTGTGTTGGACTCGGTCATGCCCTCGAGTGCGTGCTGGGCGTAGTAGGCCACGCCCACGTTGGTGCCCAGTTCGCGGGTGCCGGTGGTGGGTGGCTCCAGGCCGGCGAGGATCTTCATGAGCGTGGACTTACCGGCGCCGTTGGGGCCGACGAGTGCCACGTGCTCGCCGCGGTAGAGCTTGAGGTCGATGTCGCTGTAGATGTGCTTGTTGCCGTAGGACTTGGACACGCCCTCCAGGCCGACGACCATGTCGCCGGAGCGCGGCGGGTCAGGGAACTTAAAGTCGATGTGCTTGTGGCCCTCGGGCAGGATGACAAGTTCCTTTTTAATCTGCTCGATCTTGCGGATGCGCTCCTGCGCCTGGGCGGCCTTGGTGGGCTTGTAGCGGAACTTGTCAACGAAGACCTGCATGTGGGCGATGTCGCGCTCCTGAGCGGCACGCTTGGCGCGCATCTGCTCCAGGTTGTCCTCGCGCTGTTTAAGGTAGCTGCTGTAGTTGCCGGTGTAGGTGGTCACGCGGCGGTTCTCGAGCGCGGCCACGTGGTCGACGCAGGCGTCCATAAAGGCTCGGTCGTGGCTGACGATGAGGACGGCGCCGTCGTAGTTAGCGATAAAGCCGCGCAGCCATTGGACGCTTTCGAGGTCCAGGTGGTTGGTGGGCTCGTCTAGAAGCAGCAGGTCGGGGTGGCGCAGGAAGAGCTTGGCCAGCGCGATGCGCATCTGCCAGCCGCCCGAGAACTCGGAGCACGGGCGCTCAAAGTCGGTGACCTTAAAGCCCAGACCGGACAGGATCTTGCGCGCGTTGCTCTCGAGCTCGTAGCCGCCCAGGTGCTCAAAGCGGTCCTGGACCTGTCCGTACTCGTTGAGGAGTGCGTCGACGTCCTTGCCCTGTTCGGAGAGCTCGGTGATTTGGGCCTGCAGCTCGTTGGCGCGCTCGCCCATGCGTCGAATCTCCTTGGCCGCGGCCATGACCTCGGCAAGGATGGTGGTGTCCTTTTGCTCCAGGTTGGTTTCCTGCTCTAGGTAGCCTACCTGGCAGTCCTTGGCGTACTGGACCTGGCCAGCGTCGGGGCTGTCGATGCCCATGATGATTTTGAGCATGGTGGTTTTGCCGGCGCCGTTAGGGCCCACGAGCGCGAAGCGCTCGCCGGGGTTGATCTGGAAGGACGCGCCGCTAAAGAGGACGCGCGCGCCGAAGCTTTTTTCGATCTTGTCGACCAGGAGGATCATGCTGCCGCCTTTGACCTTGTGTGCCTATATGAAAAAAGGCCCCAACTTGCGTTGGAGCCTCATTCAATGCTCGGGTGGAGACGAGGGGGATCGAACCCCTGACCTCTTGACTGCCAGTCAAGCGCTCTCCCAGCTGAGCTACGCCCCCGTGCGAAGAAGTACTATACGGGAACTCCCCCGCCGATGCAAGGACAATTTTGGAAAAACTTTCGCCCGCGCCGGCTAGGGCGAAACACGACCCGCCCCGCGCAACCGGGTTTCCTGTGCGCCGCCAGTCCCATTATCGGGTCCGATTGCGAACCGCCCCTCCTCTGCGCCTCAGAACTATGCCGGTTTACTACGATGAATCAGGGATGTTCGACCACGCACGCCTTTTCGCGCAACCGTCGGGCTCCCTACCTGCGGTTTTGCAAACGGAGAACACGCGGTGCTCGGGACTCGCCGATCAGTCGTAGTAAACCGGCAATGTTTTGAAATGGCATCAGCTCGATTTCACGAATAAATGTGTTGGAGCCCTGAATTAATGACCTTAATTTTTTCTAAAACACGTCTTTTCTGCGACGCGCCCAGATTGGTTGTTGTGGTTGATTTCCGATCTCAGCCGAACACATTGAGCAAATAGGCCATTCCCGCAGTTAGCTGAACGCCCCCGCGGCCCCTCCTGGGGTCCGGGGGCGCCGTTTTCCCAGTTGATGGAACGGTGGAGATGTGTTTCGATAGGTCCGGTGGCCATGCTCCGCCCGCCGCCCGGCACCTCTTCCCAGACTCAGCCGGAC
>CAKURW010000029.1 GCA_934675795.1 uncultured Collinsella sp. | reverse complement strand
CGGTGTCCCCTCCCTTTCAAGAAAGAGAAGAGGCGGGGCATGCCCCGCCTCTTACACCACATCTCTGCGCGCTACCCGGTAAAAATCACCCCGCGACTTCTTGAACGATTTTTCGAGCAATATTTTCAATTGCAGATGAAGGCTGCTGATTACTTTAAGCAGTTAGACAGCTTAATTTCTAACAAAGCAGATTAAATAAACTCGAAAAGTAATTTACCCAACCTAGTCATTTAAGAACGTCCCCAATGACTACCCCGCATCCGGAGCAAGGCAACGCCGCAGGTAGAGGGCGGACAGCGAAAACGCCCCTAAGCGAGCAAGGTGACGTGAAAGAGGAGGGAAGCGTACTTCGGTACGCGACCGACGATTGAACGTCAGATTGCCGCTTAGGGGCGTTTGCAGCGTCGAGCAGTTACGGCGTTTGGTAAAACGCCGTAACTTAAACGGCCTGTGCCAGCTTCTCGGCTCGCTCGGCGGCGGCGAGCGCCTCGATGACGGTGCCGAGCTGATCGCCCAGAAGGACGCCGTTGTAGGTGGAGTTGAAACCGATGCGGTGATCGGTCACGCGGTCCTGGGGCTGGTTGTAGGTACGGATCTTCTCGGAACGGTTGCCGTGGCCGATCTGGCTTTGGCGCTCGGCACCGAGCTCTGCCTGCTGCTTCTCGAGCTCCATCTCGTACAGACGGGCACGCAGCATCTGCATGCAGACCTCGCGGTTCTGGATCTGGGAGCGCTGCTCCTGTGACTGCACCACGGTGTTGGTGGGCAGGTGGGTGATTCGCACAGCGGAGTAGGTAGTGTTAACGCACTGACCGCCAGGGCCGGAGGCGCAGTAGGTGTCGATGCGCAGGTCGGACTGGTTGATCTGGACGTCGATCTCCTCGGCCTCGGGAAGTACGGCGACGGTAGCCGTGGAGGTCTGAATGCGGCCCTGGGACTCAGTCTTGGGAACGCGCTGGACGCGGTGCACGCCGGACTCGAACTTCATGACGGAGTAGACGCGGTCGCCCTCGACCTTGAACTCGATGGACTTAAAGCCACCGGCCTCGCTGGGGCTGGAATCGAGCACGGTAGTCTTCCAGCCGCGCGACTCGCAAAAGCGCTGGTACATCTTGTACAGATCGCCGGCGAAGATGGCCGCCTCGTCGCCACCGGCGGCGGAGCGGATCTCGACGATGGTGTTCTTGTCGTCGTTGGGGTCGCTCGGGATGAGCATGTACTTGATGTCTTCCTCGAGCTGGGGAAGCTTGGCCTCGTTTTCGGAGATGTCCATCTGGAGCATCTCCTTCTCATCGGCATCGGTGGTATCGTGCAGCATTTCCTTGGCAGCCTCGATGTCATCGAGCGCGCCAATGTACTCGCGCGAGGCGGCAATGAGGTCGGACTGGTGCGCGTACTCCTTGTTGAGACGCGTGAACTCCTTGATATCGGAGGCGACGGCCGGGTCGGAAAGCTTCTTCTCGAGCTCCTCGTAGGCCTTGATGATCTTTTCGAGCTTGTCGCGCATGACGGACTCCTTTATATGCGTGAAGGCGAAAATCGGCAGAATTGATGGGGCGCGGGGCGCCGCTGCGGGGGTAAGTCCAGCTAGAGCATGTCGATCTTCAGATACATGCGCATCCCTTCGCGTATGGGGTACATAGTTGCGGTCTAACCTATATATGATAGCGTGCGCAGACAAACCTGCATATAACCCGCACGGAATCCGACAAAGGGACAGTCCCTTTGTCGGATTCTAAAGCGTATGGATCAGGGCGACGAGGAAGCGGACACCCTGGAGGTAGGCGCGGCGGGTAATGCGCTCGTTGGTGCCGTGGACGCCGCGATCGCACTCGTCATCGTCGACCACAAAGGCCGAGAAGCGAATGCACTCGGAGCAAATGCGCTGGTAGTTGGCAGCGTCGGTCGCGCCGATCGCGGTCGAGGGGACAATCGCCAACGGCTCGGATGATCCGTTTTCCTCCGTCCCCTTTGGATCACGGAAATAGCGGGCGGCGATGGAGCGAACCGCCTCGAGTCCCGGTCCGCCGATGCGCGGAGACGGCGAGGGTTCGGAGCTGCCGGGGCCGAGCTCGACCTCGACACGGTCGGCGAGCCCCGCCTCAGCAACGGCGACGCGGCAGCGGGCCACGACATCGGCCACGCTCGTGCCCTCGAGCATGCGGAAGTTGATATTGGCCCACATATCCTGCGGCATTACGTTGGCGCCGGTGCTGCCACCCTCGATCTGCGTGGGCGCACAGGTGGTCGTCACGAGCGGATAGAGCTTTTTGCTGGCAAGGCAATCGCGCACGATGGCGTCCTTGTTGGCGGCAATTTCATCGGCCGTGTAGAGCCCCAGCTCGACGAGCTGCGCGGCAAGCAGATCGGTCACACGCGCCGGCCATTCGATATCGCAGATCGCGGCAATAGCGCGGCTGAGCACTTCGAGCGACGTGCCACCGTAGGGGTTGGACGAATGCCCGCCTTCGCTCTTCGTCTTGAGCACGATATCGGCATAGCCCTTCTCGGCAAGATCGGCATGCATAAGCCAACCCTCACCCGCGCTGTACTCGGCAGCCGGAACGATGCGATAGTCGCCCTCGTCGATCAGGTACTCAAGCTCAACGCCACGCTCCTCGAGCGCGCGACCAATGGCGCCCGCGCCGTACTGCGTGGTCTCCTCGTCCTGGCCAAAGGCCAGCAGCAGGGTTCGTTCGTGTTGCCAGCCGTGCGCCAGCGCATACTCAACGGCCTCCAGGATGCCCGCAACCTGGTCTTTCATATCGATGGCGCCGCGACCCCAAATATAGGTGTCGTCCACGTGCCCGCTAAAGGGATCGTGCGTCCAGTCCGTCTCGGTGCCCGGCACCACGGGGACCACGTCCATGTGACCCATGAGCATGACCGGCTTGAGGGCGGGGTCGGTGCCGGCAAGCGTCACGAGCAGCGAATGGTCGATGAGCTCGACCTCGCCCGTCGCAAACACGCGCGGCCAGGCCTGCTGCATATAGGCGCGCAGGTCGGCAAACGCCTGCCAGTCCACCGTCTGGGCATCCATGCTCGAAATCGTCGGAAACGACAGCACACGGCCCAAGCGCTCGCACGCGCCTGCCTCGTCTATATCGGCAAAATCGTCCTCATGCGCAAAGAAGCGCCAAACCTCGGCCATGACATCCTTTCGATTGTGATGACGAGGGCCGCCCCACCGGAGCGGCCCTGCCACATAAGCGTTTGCGGTCGGTTATTTGTCCTCGAGATAACGCGAGAGGAACTCGCGAGTGCGCTGGTGTTTGGGGTTGCCGAAGAGCTCGGCCGGCGCGGCGTCCTCGAGCACCACGCCCTTGTCCATAAAGACCACGCGGTCGGACACCGTGCGGGCAAAGGCCATCTCGTGCGTGACGACGACCATGGTCATGCCGTCGGCAGCGAGCTTGCGCATGACCTCGAGCACCTCGCCCACGATCTCGGGGTCGAGTGCGGAGGTCGGCTCGTCGAACAGCATGATCTGCGGATTCATGCACAGGGCGCGCGCGATGGCCACGCGCTGCTTTTGGCCACCGGACAGGCGACCCACGGCGGCGTGCGCGAACTTTTCGAGCCCCACGCTCGTCAGATGCTCCATCGCGACTTTCTCGGCCTCGGCCTTGCTCATCTTTTTGAGCGTGACGGGCGCGAGCGTGCAGTTGTCGAGCACGTCCATGTTGTTGAACAGGTTAAAGCCCTGGAACACCATGCCGATGTCCTCGCGGAGTTTATTGATATTGCAGCGCTCGGCCGTAAGGTCCTGGCCGTGGAACCAGATTTGGCCCGCGTCCGGGGTCTCGAGCAGGTTGAGGCAGCGCAGGAAGGTCGACTTGCCCGAGCCCGAGGCGCCGATAATGGTGACGACCTCGCCGGGATTGACGGACAGGTCGATGCCCTTGAGCACCTCGAGCGAGCCGAAGCTCTTACGCAGGCCCTCGACGCGGATGAGCGGCTCATTGGTCTGTGCGGCGGCCGCGGTGCCGGTAGTGGCGGTATCTGCCATGATGATTCTCCTCGTCTTGAGCCTAGTTGGAGCTGGGCAGCGTTGCCGGGGCCTCGGCGCCGAGCTTTTTGCCAAAGGCCTCGAGCAGGCGGCTCGCCACGAGCGTCAGGATCAGGTAGACCACGAGCGCCACGCAGTAGACCTCCATCTGGCGGTAGTACACGCCGGCGACCGTGGTAGTAGCGTACATAAGGTCGAACACGCCGATGACCGAAAGCACCGACGAATCCTTGATGTTGATGATGAGCTCGTTGGTGAGCGCCGGAATCGCGTTTTTAATGCCCTGGGGGAACACGACTTTGCGCATAGCTTGCCACTGCGACAGGCCCAGCGAGCGCGCTGCCTCGGCCTGGCCGGGATCGATGGACTCGATGCCGCCGCGCAGGACCTCCATCATGTAGGCGGTGGAGTTGAGCGAGATGGTAACGAGGCCGGCGGTGAAGGTACTCCAAATCTGGTTGGCCTGAGCGGTCTCGAAGCCCATGCCGCGCAAAACGGTGAAGCCCGCGTAATAGATGAGCAGACCCTGGACCATCATGGGCGTGCCGCGCACGATGGTGGAGTAGACGGTCGCAAAGCCGCGGCCGATACTCTTAAAGAAGCGCACCAGGTCGTTATCCACGCGGTCGAACGTCTGAATACGCAGGAACACAAAGAGCAGTGCCAGGAAGAACGCGATGACGGTGCCGAAGGTCGCAAGCGCGATGGTGATTTCGATGCCGCGAATAAAGAAGTCCCCGCTCTTGTAGGTCATGTAGACCAGGCTCGACAAAAAGTCGCTGGGGTTGGAGTCCGAGACAATGCTCACCTGCACCAGGTCGATAAATGACATGACGCAGCGGTCGACAAAGAAGATCGCCGCAATAGCAACGACGACATAGCTGCCCAGGCGCGCGCCGCGACGGAAGCGCTCGGAAGCAAACGGCGACGTTTCGCGATAGTCGTTCCAGTGCATGAGTTTGGTGACCAGCGCCGCCGCCGACACGACGAGCCAGGCCCAAAGGATTGCCCAGAGGCAGTCTTGGAACACGCCCGTAGGCGCCAAGAAGCTCAGCGGCGTGGGATTGCGCTGGCTAAACGCTAGGCCGAGCGCCGCGATAACGCTCGTGCCCAGGTACACATAACGGTGGTCGGCCTTGATGAAGGAGGCCAGACGATTGATGGTTTTCATGCTGCCTCCCTATGCCGGCTGACGGTCGAGGCACGCGTCCCACATTTGGTCGCGCTCCTCTTGGCTAACGCCCTTGAGTGTCTTGTCGATGAGCTTAAGCAGCTTATCCGAGCCCTTGCGGCAGCCGACGTTTGCCGTGACCTCCTGCTTAAAGCCCTCGCCCTCGGCAAATTGAATCGGCACGATACCCGGGTTTTGGGCCATATAGCCCTTCTCGTTCTCGGTGTTGTAGGTCACGGCGTCGCACGTGCCCTGCAGCAGGTTCGAAAACACCGTGGGGACGGAGTCGACCGGGTTCTTGTGCACAACGCCCGGGATCTCGTCGATGACAGTGTCGAGCATGGTGTCCTTTTGGCCGAGTACCGTGGCACCGCTAAAGTCGCTGAGCTTGGTCGCGTTTTGGTAGGGCGAGCCCTCTTTTACGAACAGGCCAAAGTAGCCAATGAAGTACGGGTCGGAGAAGCCGACGGACTCTTCGCGCTCGGGCGTGGCGCTCATACCGGCGATGATGAGGTCGATCTGGCCGTTGTTGAGCGAATCGATAAGGCCCGAGAAGCTCTGCTTGACGGCAACGGGCTCGCCACCGAGGGCCTTGCAGACGATCTTGGCGATCTGCACGTCGTAGCCATCGGCATAGGCGCCCTGCACGTTGTCGATGGGGATGGTGTACTCACTGGCTTCGGAAACCTGCCAGTTGTACGGGGCGTAGGCCGCCTCCATACCAATGCGGATCTTGTCCTTGCCGATCACGGAATCGGACAGGTCGTCGCGACCGCCACCCGTCGTGGGTTGAACCACCTTGAGCGTGGACGGGCGCTGACAGCCGGCGAGCGCGCCGGCGACGACGGAAGCGCTCGCAGCGAGAGCGCTACCCAAAAAGATGCGACGGCTGCATACCGGCTGGGTCTGCATGCCGCGCTGTTGCCGAGGTTGCATCTGGTGCCTTCCCTATTTTGCGTTACTGACAATAAGACAGGATATACGCCCGCAACCAGCAGCGCGGCATGTGCGCGAAAAATTAATAGACACACGAGGACGATTGGCGCAAAGCAACCTGTCCCCCATGCACCAAACCCTTGACGGAAACGGCGACGCCGATGTTTTGGCAATGCCAGCGAGCGCCGCCCAGAGCGAACAAGTTGGCATGAAAAAGACAAGGCATAGACCTTCTGGTCATGCCTTGCCTTTTGAATGACAAATTGTCGCTCTGGGTGGCGCGCAGCGTCGACCGGTCCGCCGTTCGTCAGAACGGCGGAACCTCTAGAGCAAGGTGACGCTAAAGCTACGTTTATCGGTAGTGCCGGGAGCCAAGGTGATGGTGTTGACCTTGTGCTCAAAAACGTCGTCCTCGGTGTCCATGGTGGTGTGACCGGTCCAAGGCTCGAGCGCCACAAACGGGGCGTCGTTGGCGGCAGACCACACGCCGATGTACTTAAAGCCCTCAAAGTCGATCTTGACGCCGTGGCCCGACTTGCGGCCGCGCAGCGTGAGCGTGGAGCCCGGGGTATCGGTGAACATGATGGCATCGTTATCGAAGCTGCGGTGCGTGATGGGCAGCACGTCAGAGCTATCGGGCGCCTTGTAGCTGCCCTCGAACGTCATGAGGCCATCGGGCGTGATGATGGGGGCCTCGTTGGTCCAAGCCTCGGTAAACGCCAGCTCGTAATCCTCGAATGCCTCGTCCTCGGCACCGGGAGCCGGTACGTTAAACGCGGGGTGGCCGCCCACCGAGAACGGCAGGTCCACGTCGCCGGTGTTGGTGACGGCAAAGGTCTGCGTGAGCGTGGCGTCGCCGGTTAGGGCATAGGTCATGTTGAGCTTAAAGTGGAAGGGGAAGGCCTTGAGCGACTCGGGCGTATCGGTGATCTCGTAAGTTACCGAAGAGCCGTCCTCGGAGACCTCGACCAACTTGTGCTCGACGATGCGCGCGAGTCCGTGGCGCGGCATCTCGCAGGTGCCAGCCGCAGACGTCGCCGTGTTGTTGCGCAGTGAGCCCACGATGGGGAACAGAATGGGCGCATGCTTGCCCCAAAAGGCGGGGTCGCCCTGCCACAGATACTCGTTGCCGTCGAGGGCCAGGCTCGTGAGCTGGGCTCCCATGGAATCGATGGCCGCGGTGAGGCCGCCGCGCTTGATGGTGGTGACGGTAGACATGCTACTTCCTCCAAAAGTAAACAATAGTATCGAGGGCTATTGTGCCACTCTTGGCGGCAAGGAGAAGCGGCAGGCGCAGTTATTGAGCGATTGCGTAAAGGTCGAACCCGCCCTGCGGCGTGCTGTCGACCGTATCGGGCGCCTGCGAGTTAAAGCTCACGGGAACCATGCGCTTTGAGGCGCGGAAGCGCGTGCCATCGGTGGCGACGGGCGGCTCGTCGACCGTGAGCTCGTAGTCGCCGGGCTTGAGTTCGATGCCGTCTCCAGCGGAGTTGACGTATTGATACTCGTCGATCGTTTGGCCCTTGAGCGTTCGGCCCACGATATGGATGAGCATCTGGCTATCGCCGCGGGCGGTGTCCCATGTCGCACCGTCCTTGACCTCGACCGACACGTGCACCGAACGCGTGCGGCTGAGCGATTGTTCGACAGACATCTCGACCTTGGCTGCGTCTTTTCGCTGCTGCTCGACATGGACCCAGACATTGCCGATCGCCGAGCAGGCAATGACGCCGGCCATAAAGGCGATGAGAATGGGGCCGAGTGGTGAGCGACGACCCGCGTCTTCCTCACGAGACAGATTGGGGCGATGCGTGGGCGCGGGCGCCTGGGCACCCCGCGAGGGCACGTCGAGGATACTGAAAGAAGCCGTGCTGCCGGGGTCGATGGTATGACGTGGCTGCGGGGTCTTTGCCGGCGAGATCGACATGTCGGCCGGCTCGCCGAGCGTGGCGGTAGCATCGGCCTTCGCCTCGTCGGCCTCGGCCTGGGCCCAGGCCTGTTCGAAGGTTAGGGGTTCGGCGGCATCGGAGGCGGCGTCAGGCTCGACATCGGCATCGTTGCCGGTCTCGTCCTCGTCGCTCGACACGTCACGCGGCGCGGGCTCGTCCCACTCCTCGTCCGGAGCCTCGCCCTCGCTATACCACCATTCAAAGTTATCGATATCCATACGGGGCGCCCCTTAGGCCTCGCAAATAAACACTTGCTAGCCTTATACCCCCAGACGGCGCTGGAGCTCGCCGGCACAGACAGGAAAACCATCACAACATTCGACGCTTTTCCTCGATTTCGAGATTTTCGCCGAATGTTGTGATGGTTTGGGCGACTGGCTGGCAGCGCAATGTGACAAAGGGGCTGTCCCTTTGTCACATTCTGTTAGAGTTGCAGGGATTGAATCCCGCTTATTCATGCGACATTGGAGTGACAACCTTGACCGCCGCAACCACGCCTAAAAGCAAGTCAACCGCCGCCGCGCTCTCCCCCGCGCGCACCAAGCTCTGCCTGGCGCTGCTCGTACTGTTGGGATTCTCGCTCGGCTGCTCCGAATTCGTGGTCATCGGCATCGAAAGCGACTTGGCGACGGAACTCGGCATATCGCTTGCCACTGCGGGCCAACTTATTAGCGTGTTTGCGCTCGTCTACGCCATCGCGACGCCGGTGCTTGCGCTCAGCACGGGGCGATTCCGCCGCTACCAGCTGCTCGTGTGTTACAGCATCGTCTTTGTGCTCGGCAACCTTGTCATGGCGTTGGCGCCCAACTTCCAGGTGCTGTTTATCTCGCGCATTGTCCTGGGCTCCGTCTCGGGCGCACTGCTCGCCGTGGGTGTGACGTACATCCCCGAGCTGCTGTCCCCGCAGCAAACTTCGCTTGCCATCTCGGTGGTATATGGTGCGTTTTCCGTGGCAATGGTCTTTGTCACTTCAATCGGCAAGTTTGTGGCCGACACGCTCGACTGGCACGTAGCCATGTACGGCACGCTTACCTTTGCCGTTCTAATCTGCGGAGCGCTCGTGGCGTTTATGCCGCGCGCCGGTCAGACCGATGAGCCCGCCACCTTCCGCGAGCAGGCGGGGCTTCTGCGCGAGCCGAGCATCATCACCGGCATGCTCATCTTTTTGTTTGGTGTGGGGTCGGTCTATGTGTTCTACGGCTATGTGACGCCTTATCTAGAGCAGGTGTTGGGCATGGGCACGGTCGAAGCCAGTACCACGCTTATGGCCTACGGCGTATTCTGCCTGATCTCGAACATCCTGGGCGGATGGATCGATGCGCGCTTTGGCATGAAAGCGCTGCTTGTGACGTTTGTGCTGCAAGCTGCGGCGTTACTCGGGCTGTTTGCTGTGGGCGGCACCATGCCGCTCGCGCTGGTCTTTGTCTTTAGCTTGGCGCTGCTCATGTACCTGTTCTCGGTGTCGTGCATCACGCACTTTATGGACGTGGCTCGCAGCCGCCATCCCAAGTCGATGGTACTCGCAAGTTCGGTTGAGCCCATGGCGTTTAACGTCGGCATCTCGTTTGGCACCGCAGTGGGCGGCGCCGTGGTAAGCAGCGTTGGCATTGCGCACGTGGGCGCCGTGGGCGCCGCGTTCTCGCTTGTGGCCTGGGCACTCACGCTGGTGACGATTAAGTTGGCACGTTGGGAGCGCAAGCGGGCGCAGGCGTAGGCGCAGATACGATACTCGAGCTTGATTATGGCGATCGAAAGGAAACCGCATATGCAACGCGTACTGTTTATCTGTCACGGCAATATCTGTCGCTCGACGATGGCCGAGTCGGTGTTTACCGAGCTGGTGCACCGCGCCGGGCGCGCGGGCGAGTTTGTCATTGATTCTGCCGCGACCTCGACCGAGGAGATCGGCAACCCGCCGCATCACGGTACCGTTGCCAAGCTACGCGAGGTTGGGATTCCCGTCGTCGCACATCGCGCACGTCAGGTACGTCGCGCGGAGTATGGCGACTGGGATCACATTGTCTATATGGATGCCGAGAACGCCCGTGGCCTGCGTCGCATCTTTGGCGACGACCCCGACGGCAAGATCTCGCGCCTGCTCGATTGGACTGATCGCCCCGGCGACGTGGCCGACCCCTGGTACACCGGCAATTTCGATGCCACGTACCGCGACGTGCTCGCCGGCTGCACGGCCATGCTCGAGCAGCTGTAGGCAATCGAGGTCGCGGGCCACGCCTTTGTCGCATCCGGGACTAGCCCTAGACCGGCTTGACCTCCAGCTTTATCCCCTCGGCGCAGGAGTCGCCCAAAACATCCGAAAGGGCCCAGGTCGCATATAGCGGCAAATAGAGAACCGCTCCGTTGCGCTCAACGTTGCCTCTCGAGAAAACAATCCCGAGCCTTACGCCATATTCAGCCGTATCAAGCACATGACCGAGCGCAGCGTGCGCGTGGTAATAGGAGCCCGATTTAACCTCGATCGGAACAGCCGTCCCATCCGGTCCATCGACCACAAAGTCCACTTCACCGCGCTTTTTTGTCTGATAGTAGTAAAGCTGGCGATTTTGGGCAGCCAGCTGCTGGGCCACCACGTTTTCGTAAATGCCGCCCAGATTGGGCTCCTTGCTATCAAGATACGCCGCTTGGGCGACTCCAACGGGGTAGCGCGCCATCAACATGCCCGTATCCGATTGATATAGCTTGAACTGCGATGGCCGCGCCGTCTTGAGCAGGGGCGATTTTGGCTCGGTTACGATATCGGCTTTGAGAGCAACGCCGGCATCGACAAGCCATACAAAATCTCGCTGATACTTCTCGTAGTGAGCCTTGGGGTCAATGGAATTGAGCACGAAGCGCTTGTTTTCGCCCTCGAGCATAATAGGGAGCTGATCGTAGATGCTCTGCGCCTGAAGGGCTCGCCCGCTTGCATACTTGGAGATATCCCGCCGGTACTGTTCGTTGAGCTCTGACTGTAGCTGACGAACAGAGGCAAGGTCGCCCTGTGTGTCGAGGAAACGCTGCACGACCTCCGGCATTCCGCCGACAACGGTATAGGTCCTGAAGTTTGCCATCATCGCGTCATGAATGTAATCAGGAATGGGCCTCTCGCTGATACACGCGTCACGTATCGTTTGGCGAGCCCCCTCGCTCACCCCGATTGCCCAGCAAAACTCCTCAAAATCGAGCGGGAACATCCTAAGCTCGTGAACATACCCCACGGGATAGGACCTGACGCCCTTGAACTGAGTCCCGAGCATTGACCCCGAAAACGCCCAGCGGCACCTCCCGTCCTCAACAAGGAACTTTGCCATCGTCATGATGTCGGGGGCCTCCTGGACCTCATCGATAAACACGAGCGTTTTGCCTGGCGCAATCGACTTTCCCGAAAGAAGCGTCACCCTGCCGATGAAATCATCGGCATCTCGCGCCTCGAGAAGAGCATCTTTTGCCTGGCGATTTTCCATGAGGTTAAGCTCGATGTAGGTTGCATGGTTGGCTTTGCCAAATGCGCGAATCGAATAGCTTTTGCCGATCTGGCGAGAACCCGTAATGAACAAGGCCTTTTGCTCGGAAGACTTCAGCCAACGCTCCAGCTCTGCCGCTATTTTCCTACGCAGCATAGGCTCTCCCCTCGGTGTCATCGAATGAAATGCAAAGTTTTATATGCTTGATTATCGATGAAACGCAGATTTTTTAGAACCTAAAATCGGATGAAATGCAAAGATTTGAGATTATAAGCGAAAGAAGGGGCACCACCGGCGAATGTGTCAAAGGGGCTGTCCCTTTGACACATTGCGCTCGACTATTCGTCTACGATCTCAGCAAGCCAGACGTTCAGCGTGTCGACCTCGGGACAGCAGAACTTTGCCGTGCCGGGCTCGTTGCCGGGCACATTTCCGCCATAGCGCAGGATATCGATATAGGGAAAGCCCACATGGCAGGCCATGGCGCACATCTTGCCGCGATCGCGGTCGAAGTCGAAGACGTCTCCCGGCTTGTGACCATGGTGGCAGCGGCACGCGCCCAGCTGGTCCACGCAGCTAATGCGGATACGCGGACGCTTGCCGCGCGGAGCGCCGAGCGGCTTGTTCTCGCCCGCTGCCTCGGTACCGCTCTCGTCGGCGCTACTCATGGTCAATCACATCCAGGCAGGCCTCGATGGGCAGGCCGGCGGACTTGTCCTCCTGGTCGGCATTGCGCTCGATAAGCTCAGCCACCACACGCATGGCATCGGCCGTTGCGCGCTGCAGGCTCCAACCGGCCATCACGCGGCCGACGAGCACCGCCGAGAACGTGTCGCCCGTGCCCGGGAAATAGACCGGAATGAGCTCAAAGGGAATCGTAAAGTACTCCCCCGCCACATGGTCGTAACCGATAACCGCGTTCGTGCCATTGACTACGGCGCTCGTAATGACCACAGACTTGGCACCCAGCTCACGCACGGCGTCCACAAGAGCGCGGGCCTCATCGGGCGTAATCTGCTCGGCGATAGGCCTATCGGCAAGCAGGCACGCCTCGGTATAGTTGGGCACCGCGTAGTCTGCGCACTCCAGTAGATGCCGCATAAGGCCAATCGTGGACTCGGGCACGCCGGCGTAGAGCTTACCGTTGTCGCCCATGATGGGGTCGACGAACACCTTGGTGCCCTTTTGCGCGCGGCGGTGACAGAAGTCCGAAATGATACGCGTCTCTTCCTCGGTCACGATAAAGCCGGTCGAGATGGCGTCGAACTCAAAGCCGAGTTCCTCCCAGATGGCGAGACTCTGACGCACGTACTCCGTGGTGTCGTGGATGTAGAACTTGGGATAGTTGAGCGTATCGGACACCAGCGCCGTCGGCAGGTTGTGGATGCGGTAGCCCATATGCGACAGCACCGGAAGCATGGCGGAAAGCGCGACCTTGCCATAGCCGCACATATCGTTGATCAGCAGCAGCTGAGTGTTCTTCATGAATGTCCCCCTTGGGTCGGGCGAGGCGCGGCGGCGCCACAGTGCGACTAAGTGTAGCGCAGGGAACGCTGCGGACGAAAGCTTGCACCGTGGAGGACAGTTTGTTGCGGAAAGGTTTCGGAAACGAGGGGCCCAGCCTGCTTCATTGCGGCTCATTCGCCGCCACTCATTCAGCGCCATTTCAAAACTACACCGGATTACGGGGCTGAACCTGAATGAGTCAACCACACCCTCTATTTTCAAATCATAGCAAGCCTTCTACCTGCGGTTTTCTTTTTACCAATTTCGGTATGGTCGACAATCCGCAGTTCAGCCCCGTAATCCGGCATAGTTTTGAAGTTAGTCGTTGGGGACGTTCCTAAATGACTAGTCGAACAAGAACGTCCCCAACAACTAGTCGTTTAAGAACGTCCCCAACGACTACCCCGATGTTTTTGCAGCGCCGTAACTAAATAAGTTTGGTACCTTGACATTCCTGTCGGCCACTCCTAGATTAGTTAGGCACAAAACAATCCCACTACCTAACTAAAGAAAGGAGCGATACGAATTCATGTGCGATGAACCCCTTAACCTTCGTCCGCATGAGCCCGGCGGTGACCCGTCGCAACCGGTAGACATACCCGAAGCGGTCAGCGCTGAAGACAAACTCGCCAAGCGCATTCTGAGCGGCCTGGGCTTTTGCGGCCATTACATGCATTTTCATGGCGGAGGCGTGTCCGGCAAGGCGCCCATTATCTGCCTGCTGGCCAAACAGCCCGGCGGCGAGATGTCGCAGCAGGAACTCGGCATGCACTTTGACCTCAAGCCGGGGTCGCTTTCCGAAATCCTGTCCAAGCTCGAGGTCAACGGCCTCATTGAACGCAGCCGTAACCCCAAGGATCGACGGCAACTCACCATTCGCCTGACCGAAACCGGCCGGGAAAACGCCCACATCGACCAGGCGGCCCGCATCCGCTTTAGAAAACAGGCCTTTAGCGCGCTCACCCACGACGAGCGCGAGGACCTCGCCGAAATGCTCGATAAAATCCGCGTAACCTGGGAGGAACTGGATGATTAAAACCCTCATGGGCAGCATCCGCGACTATATGAAAGTCACCGTTGCCACGCCATTGCTCGTGCTTGGCGAGGTGCTCTGCGAGATGCTGATTCCATTTATCACCGCCAACCTGATCGACGCTATCAAAGACGGCGCCACCGTAGCCGAGATGCTTCCCACCGCAGGCTTTTTGGTGCTCATCGCGCTGACGTCGCTTGCTTTTGGCGCCGCTGCCGGCGTTACCTGCAGCCATGCGAGCTGCGGCTTCGCCAAGAATCTGCGTCACGACCTGTTCTACAAGATCCAGACGTTCAGCTTTGCTAACATCGATGAGTTCTCGAGTTCCTCGCTCGTCACGCGTCTGACCACTGATATCAACAACGTGCAGCAGGCCTTTATGATGATCATCCGTATCGCCGTGCGCGCGCCGCTGGTATTGATCTTCGCCTTTAGCATGGCGTTTATCATGGGCGGCAGCGTCGCCATGGTCTACCTGGTCATCATTCCGCTGCTGGGCTTTGGACTGTTCTTTATCATCTTTAAGGTGCGCCCCATCTTCTCGCGCGTGTTCCACAAGTACGACGCCCTTAACGAGTCCGTCGAGGAAAACGTCACCGGCATGCGCGTGGTCAAGAGCTATGTTCGCGAAGACTTTGAGAAGGAGAAGTTCGCGACCGCCGCGCGCGACGTCCAGATGGACTTCACCCGCGCCGAGAAGCTACTCGCCTTTAACAACCCCATGATGAACATCTGCGTCAACGGCGCGTTTGTCGTCATCATCTACCTGGGCTCCAAGCTCATCATCACGAGCCAGGGCACGCTGTTCGACGTGGGCCAGCTCTCCTCGATCTTTACCTATGGTTTCCAGATCCTTATGAGCCTGATGCAGCTGTCGATGATCTTTGTCATGGTGACCATGGCCGACGAATCGGCGCACCGCATCACCGAGGTGCTGGCCGCCGAGCCTACAATCGCCGATCCCGCCGAGCCCGTGCTCGAGGTTGCCGACGGCTCCATCGACTTTGACCACGTGAGCTTTAAGTATTCCGCGCATGCGAAGCGCCAGGCGCTCGACGATATCGACCTGCACATTAAGAGCGGCGAGACCATCGGCATCATCGGCGGCACCGGCTCGGCCAAGTCCACGCTCGTAAACCTCATCGCCCGCCTGTACGACGCCACCGAAGGCACCGTGCGCGTGGGCGGCATGGACGTGCGCGACTACGACCTAGACGCGCTGCGCCACCAAGTGGCCATGGTGTTGCAGAAAAACGTGCTGTTTAGCGGCACCATCGCCGAGAATCTGCGCTGGGGCGACCCGAACGCCACCGACGAGGAAGTCCGCGAGGCGGCACATCTGGCCTGCGCCGATGAGTTTGTCGACGGCTTCCCCAAGGGCTACGACACCTGGATCGAGCAGGGCGGCTCCAATGTCTCGGGCGGTCAGAAGCAGCGCCTGTGCATTGCGCGCGCTCTGCTGCGTCGCCCCAAGATCTTGATCCTGGACGACTCCACCAGCGCCGTCGACACCAAGACCGACGCCAAGATCCGCGCAGGGTTGGCAAGCTATCTGCCCAACACAACCAAGCTCATCATCGCCCAGCGCATCAGCTCCGTGCAGGACGCAGACCGCATCATCGTCATGGAGGGTGGCCGTATCGCGCAGATCGGCAACCATGACGAGCTGCTCAAGACAAGCGAGATCTACCGCGAGACCTTCACCTCGCAAAACAAGATGTCTGCCGAGGGCGAAGGAGCCGTCGAGGCCGACACCGAGGCATCCGTAACGCAAGCTCAGACCCAGGAAGGAGGCGAGGCACATGAGTAAGGCCACTACCGCCGAGCGCGTACGCAACTGCAAGGGCGGCGCCATGACGCGCCTCATCAGAATGCTCTTTGGCTTCTACCCGGTGCTTTTGCCCCTCGTCGTCGCCGGCGTGGTGCTCTGCGCCGTCATCAACTCCATCGGCGCGACGTTTCTCCAGAGCGCGCTGCAGGTCATCAGCGAATCATGGCAGTCGGGCGACTGGACGGCCGCGCAGCCCAAAATTCTGAAGCTTGTGACTACCCTCGGCTGCATCTACGCCGTGGGCGTCGCGTCTTCGCTCTTCTGGAACCGCGCCATGGCCATCGTCACGCAGGGCTCGCTCGAGAAGCTGCGCGAGAAGATGTTCAACCGCATGCAGGACCTGCCGATTCGCTACTTCGACACGCACCAGCGCGGCGACATCATGAGCCACTACACCAACGACATCGACACGCTGCGCCAGATGATCAGCCAGTCGCTGCCCAACCTGCTCATGACGACCATCGTCATCGTCACGGTATTCTTTATCATGCTGTACTACAGCGTGTGGATGTGCCTGGTCATTGTGGCCGGCGTCGTCTTTATGACCTTTATGACCAAGCTGCTCGGCTCCAACTCCGCGCGTTTCTTTATTGCGCAGCAGTCCGAGCTCGGCGTGGTCGAGGGCCATATCGAGGAAGTCATGAACGGCCAGAAGGTCGTCAAGGCATTCTGCCACGAGTCTGCCGCCGAGGCCGATTTTGACGAGCGCAACGAAAAGCTCTTCGAGGTCTCGCAGAAGGCCAACATGTACGCCAACATCCTCATGCCTATCCTTATGAACCTGGGCAACCTGCTCTACGTGTTGGTGGCCCTTGCCGGCGGCATTTTCCTGGCGCTGGGCGTGCCCAACCTGAGCATCTCGGGCATGACGCTGTCCATCGCCGTCGTGGTGCCGTTCCTCAACATGACCAAGCAGTTCTGCGGACAGATCGGTCAGATCTCGCAGCAGATCAACGCCGTGGTCATGGGCCTCGCCGGCGCCGACCGCATCTTTGAGCTCATCGACGAGGAGCCCGAGGCCGACGAAGGCTACGTGACGCTCGTCAACGCGCAGGTGAACCCCGAGACTTGGGAGTTCGAGGAGGCCGACCACCACACCGGCATGTGGGCATGGAAACACCCGCACCGCGCAACCGGCGAGATCGAGTACGTACCGCTGCGCGGCGACCTGGTCATGGACAACGTCGACTTTGGCTACACGCCCGACCACGAGGTGCTGCACGGCGTGTCCGTGTTTGCCAAGCCGGGCCAGAAGGTCGCGTTTGTCGGCGCCACCGGTGCGGGCAAGACGACCATCACCAACCTCATCAACCGCTTCTATGACATCGCCGACGGCAAGATTCGCTACGACGGCATCAACGTCAACAAGATCCGCAAGGCCGATCTGCGCCGCTCGCTGGGCGTGGTACTGCAGGACGTGAACCTGTTCACCGGCACCGTGATGGACAACATCCGCTACGGCAACCTAGACGCCACCGACGAGGAGTGCATCGCGGCGGCAAAGCTCGCCGGCGCGGACGACTTTATCACCCGCCTGCCCGACGGCTACGACACGATGCTCACCGGCAACGGCGCACAGCTGTCGCAGGGCCAGCGCCAGCTGATTTCGATCGCACGTGCTGCCGTCGCCGATCCGCCGGCAATGATTCTGGACGAGGCCACGAGCTCCATCGACACCCGCACCGAGGCCATCGTGCAGGCAGGCATGGATAAGCTCATGGAGGGCCGCACGACGTTTGTCATCGCGCACCGTCTCTCCACCGTGCGCAACTCCGACGCGATCATCTGCCTGGACCACGGCCGCATCATCGAGCGCGGCAACCACGACGAGCTGATCGCCAAGCGCGGGTATTACTACCAGCTCTACACCGGAGCGTTTGAGCTGGAGTAGCTCAAAACAGCCCCAACGCTCCCAACGGAGTTCCCCGAGGGAGACGGGGTGTTTACTCCGTGCTCAAACATTCTCGCTTCGCTGCGAAACTGCGCGCGGAGCAAACACCCCGTCTCCCTCGGGGAACTCCTACGCGCAGCCTTTTCTCGCAGCCTAAAAAGAAGTGGTGAGGCCCTGGCCGTTTGGCCAGGGCCTCATTTTGTAAGGAGTCAAAAAAGTCCCGTTCCAGGTGAGCTACTTGAGGAGTTGGGCCATGGCGTTCACGAATTTTTGGACTTGGAGGGTGGGCTCGAGCGGGTAGTGCAGAAAGACCGGTACCTCGCGACCGCACAGGAACGGCACGCCCACAAAGGCCGGGTGCACCCCCGACCATGCGCCGCAGGTGAGCACCGCGTCGCCCTTTTCCTCCGCCTCGTTAAAGAGCGCGAAGTCAAAGCTATCCGCATCGATCACGTCCACACCGCCGTCGGCCAACAGGTCGATGCGCAGGCTGTCCATGGCATCGTTGCCGTGGCGCAGTACGCGCAGGCGCATGCCCTCCAAGTCGGCGACCGTAATGCGTGTCTTGCGCGCCAGCGGGCTCGTGCGCGGCAGGTCGATATAAAACGGCACGTTGACGATGCGGAGCTTTTGGCAAGTGTCGCCCCAGCGTGGGGTCGAAAAACTCGACTGCACTACATCAACCTCTCGACCGAGGCTGCGCATGACGGATTCGCGCTCGTCATAGAGGTCGCTTACCGGCACGATCTCAAATCGCAACGATGGCTCCAGCTCGTGCACACCCGTCCACATCGACAGCGTCTGGCGCCCCGGGCACATCATCGACACGCCCAGGCGCACGGCACCGCCATCGCCCGCCGCGCGTCGGGCACGGCGCAGCGCGTCCTCGGACTGCCGCATGATCGAGCGCGCGTCGTCCACCAGCAGAGCGCCCGCCGGCGTCACCTTGACGCCCGAGTGCGAGCGTTCGAACAGCGTAATACCGAACTCCGCCTCAAAACCCGATACCTGCTTGACGAGTGCCGGCGTCGACACACGCAATTTTGCCGCCGCACGCGAGAAGCTTCCCAGCTCCGCGGCGGCCGATATGGCCTCAAGTCGTCGATCGTACACGTCAATCTCCCGTTTTCGCGCCTGTGACCGCATGGTGCCACAGGGGGTTGTTTTCGCAGGTCACGCGCTCAATTGAGAATAATCTGCATCGCACAGTGTAAACCTACGGTTAACGCTATTCTAACAAATATGCAATTCACCTGCGCAAATGCAAAGCATACGATAACCAGCGAAAACCACGTGGGTCGATTAATGGGAGCGGCCCACCGGGAGGCACAAGAAGGGAAGTTCCTATGAGCAATTGGCTTAAGCTCGAGGGCGATGTCTGCGCCGTGACTGGCGCGCTCGGCGGTATGGGCGCCGAGATCTGCCGCGAGTTCGCCCGCAATGGCGCCAACGTCGTCATGCTCGACCTGGACGAGGAGAAGGTCAAGGCCGCTGCCGCCGACCTCGCTGCCGAATTTGGCATCCACGCCGAGGGCTACAAGATGAACGCCACCGACGAGGCCGAGGTTCAGGCTGCCGTCGACGCCACCATCGCCAACTTCGGCCGCGTCGACGTCCTCGTCAACACCGCCGGTATCCTGCGCTTCGCCGCCATGGAGGACCTGCCGCTGAGCGACTGGGAGCAGGTGCTCAACGTCAACCTCACCGGTTACTTCATCACCTCGCAGCGCTTTGGTCGCGAGATGATCAAGGCCGGCCAGGGTCGCCTGGTGCACATCTCGACCGTCGCCAGCCACTCCCCCGAGACGTTCTCGGGCGTGTACAGCTCCACCAAGGCCGGCGTCAACATGATGTCCAAGATGCTCGCCGCCGAGTGGGGCCCCTACGGCGTCCGCTCCAACTGCGTCGAGCCTTGCTTCGTTAAGACCCCGATGTCGGCCAATTTCTACGCCGACCCCGAGGTCGAAAAGAGCCGCAGCCGTCTGATCGCCACGCGCCGCATCGGCGAGGTCAGCGATATCGCCAACGCCGTCATGTTCCTGGCGTCCAAGCGCTCGGACTTTACCACCGGCGACGCCATCAAAGTCGACGGTGGCTTCTCCAACATGATGGGCGACCTCACCGCCAAGCCCGGCGGCCGTCGCGCCTATGCCGACAACTACCTCAAGAACAAGGGTGTCGAGCTTTGGTCCGATGAGTCCGGCGTCGCCAAGCCGACTGACCAGTAAACCAACCTAACAGGGAGGCCCGCGGATACGCCCGCTCCTCCCCCCATATCGATCAGAAAGAGTCCAATGGCTTCCACCAACTCCAACAAGGGTCGCGCCGTCGTGCTTTCCGCCGCATGCGTCACCATGTTCTTCATCAGCTCCATCGCGCTGTATTCCGTCGTGAGCAAGAACCTGCTCGCCGTCTACCCCGAGTGGTCCAGCGCTCTTACCTGGGCCTTCCCGGTCTTTCAGACCATCATGGCCGTGACGGGTATCTTCGCCGGCCGCATCTCCGATAAGATCGGCCCGCGCAACGTCGTGATCGCCGCCGCCGTGTGCTACGGCCTGGGCTGGTTCATGTCCGGCACCGTCACCGAGCCGTGGCAGTTCTACCTGTGGTTCTCGCTCGTCGCCGCTGTCGGCAACGGCCTGGGCTACAACCCGGCGCTCACCACCGGCCAAAAGTGGTTCATCGACAAGAAGGGTCTCGCCTCCGGCATCACCCTGGCCGCTTCGACCGCCGGCCCCGCCGTGCTGTCCCCGGTGCTCGCTTCGCTGCTCATCCCGAGCCTGGGTATCTTTGACGCCCTCAAGGCACTCGGCGTCATCTTCTTTGTGACGATCGCCGCCTCCGCCCTGTTCCTGAAGGCCCCCGAGGCCGGTTGGCTGCCCGAGGGCTTCGAGGCCCCCAAGGGCGGCGCGCATGCCGGCACCTTCGGTGACCTCACCCCGGGCGAGATGGTCAAGACCCCGCGCTTCTGGGTCCTCATCGTCACCTTCGCCTTTGCCGCCACCGCGGGCACCCTGCTCGTGGGCAAGGTTGCCTCCATCGCCGCCGTCCAGCTCTTCGCCGACCCCACGAGTGCCGCGGCCGTCGCCCTCGGCGGTGTGGTCGTCTCCGTCAACACCTGCGCCAACCTGGTCGGTCGTCTGTCCTTTGGCCAGATCATCGACAAGCTCGGCGCCTATAAGTCGCTGCTCATCAGCCTTGTCGTCACCATCGTCGCGCTCGTCATCATGTCGATGAGCTTTACGCAGAGCATGTTCTTTGTGGCGCTCGCCCTGCTCGGCTTTAGCTTTGGCGCCCTGCTCGTCATCTACCCGCCGCTCACTGGTGGCGCCTTCGGCACCAGCAACATCGGCGTCAACTACGGCATCATGTTTTTGGGTTACGCCGCCTCCACCTGGATCAGCCAGCCCATCACCGCCGTGCTGTATCACGCCGAGGCCGGCAGCGCCGCCTACCAGCAGTCCTTCTACGGTGCCATCGTAATCGCCGCAATCGCCGTCGTGCTCACCGTCTACATGATGGTCTCCGACAGCAAGAAGAAGTCCGCCTAGTTTTGCTTGATGCGGCAAGGACCGCCCCCTTGCCGCATTCCACCGCCACCAGTATTAAGGAGTCGAAATGTCTGAGCTCAACCCCGTCCGCATTGCCGTTATCGGCGCCGGCGCCATGGGCCGCAACCACATCCGCTTTGTCACCGAGGAGCCCGAGGCCGAGCTCGTCGCCATCGCCGACGCCTTTGAGGGCGCCCGTGCCACGGCCGAGGCCGCCGGCGTGCCGTTTTACACCGATCCCGCCCAGATGATGGACGAGGTCAAGCCCGAGGCCGTCATTATCGCCACCCCCAACGACTTGCACCTGGGCGTTGCCCGCGAGGCTGTGAAGCGCAATATCGTGCCGTTGATCGAAAAGCCGATCTCCAACGACCTTGAGGATGCCCAGGCCTTCGCCGCCGAGGCCGAGACCGCCGGCGTGCCCGTGCTCGTGGGTCAGCACCGTCGCCACAACCCCTTCGTTAACAAGGCTAAGGAGATCATCGAGTCCGGCGAGCTGGGCAAGCTCACCGTGTCGAGCTTCCACTACATGATCTATAAGAATGACGAGTACTTCGATGTCGAGTGGCGCCGCAAGAAGGGTGCCGGCCCGATCCTGGTCAACCTGGTGCACGACGTCGACCTGCTCCGCTACCTGCTGGGCGAGCCCGTTGCCGTCCAGGGCATGCAGTCCAGCGCCGCCCGCGGTTTTGAGACCGAGGACTCCGCCGTGGTCAACGTCCGTTTTGCCGATGGCGCGCTCGCAAGCATGACCATCTCTGACGCCACCGCCAGCCCCTGGAACTGGGAGGCCACCGCTCGCGAGGATCCGCAGTACCGCCCCTTCGACGCCGACGCCTACTTTATCGGCGGCACTAAGGGCGCCCTTTCGCTGCCCCGCCTGCACCGGTTCTCCTACGACGGCGCCTCCAACTGGCACAAGCCGCTGCAGATGGAGATCCCGGCCGTGGACCCGGCGCTGCCGCACAAGATGCAGCTCAAGCACTTTGTGAAGGTCGTTCGCCGCGAGGTCGAGCCCGTCGTGACTCCCGCCGACAACGTTAAGACGCTCACGCTTCTCAACGCCATCAAGGAGGCCGCCGAGACCGGCCAGCTCGTCGAGCTGTAATGCCTTAAGAGCGGCCGCGGCAGATACCCCATGCCGAACCCCTCGGTCCGCCACCAATAAGCCCCTCTTCTTTGCCCCGCGAGCAGCCTCCTGCCCGCGGGGCTTTTTGCTACCTTGCCGACGATTTTTCTAGGGCGGGGGCTATTTTGTACCTCGGCTTGATTCGTTCGCCACCAAATGGGCCTATCTACTACGTTTAACCGATTGCCCTCAACCATGCCGAATTTCGCGAAATTAAAACCGACGCTCCTATAAGTTGTCAAGAGGCAGTTTGCGGGAGCGCTCTCTCCAATTCGCACAGGAGCTC
>CAKURW010000028.1 GCA_934675795.1 uncultured Collinsella sp. | reverse complement strand
ACCACTCGGGCAAACTCCCAATCGTTCAAGTATCCGCAGGTCCTTTGGTCTTTTGGACCGCCGCCCCCGCGAACGAAAAAGATAATACGATGCAACCTTGGGGGCTGTCAACGAAAACCTCTAGATACACGGTGCCGGGCGTATCTATATAGCCGTGACCTGCGGTTTTATTGAGTTTGGATATGAAGGACAGTGGTTTTGGATACTGAGGTGACGTTTCCCAAGGTAACACTTTGCTGTAGTGGAGTACACCTTCAGTATCGAACTTCGATACCAGCTTATTTGCACCTATATATAGGTCGAGATCGGGCTTCCACGCCACGATCGAGCGTGGATTATCTCCCACTTTTAGCGCGGCTCTAAGGCCAAAGTGGCAGATTATCCACGTTCATTCTCCAGGCGAGAGAACTGTAAAGCCGCAACTACTCGGGCCAGGCCAAAGTAGACCCATAGAGCGGCTCCCCCTTGGTGCAGGGGTAGCGACTCAAGTAACACGACGATAGCAGTCGAAAAAATAAGTCATGGCGTATTTCGAATAAACGCCGAGTCGGTCAATTCCATTTCCCGCATTACCAAGACGATATACACGGTCAAAAGACCTCGATTTGTCATCGTTGCTAAACGCAGTAATTAGAATCTTCCTGCCCGAACGGCAATCAAGATACTCACGCGCCTGTGACGCAAATAGCCCGGAGACCGATACGAGAATTATCAATGACTGCGAAGCGTCTCCCATGTTTTTCAATTCCGCGACGTTAGCCCCAGCAACTATGCGAACTATCTTGCCCGCATAAAACATTTCCTGCATAAATCGTACGAGATTGGCGCTCACATTATTGCTGCACCAGATTTCAACGTTTTTATGGCCATCAATTTCGTCGACAAGATGCTTAATAGCGATATCGGACACGCCGCTTTCAACCTCAGCGAACATCTCGATCATGCGAACGTCGAGCTCTGCCCTGTACTCCTCGTAGCCAAATTCCTCCTCTCGATGGCTTAAGTCGCTTGGAAAGACTGACTGAGTAAATGATTCTTTCAAATCGCTAAGAGACTGGTAGCCCAATCGATTGCAGAAACGACGAACAGCGGAACGGGTCACGAATGCATCGCGGGTTATTGCGGCAACATTGATTTCGCTCGAACGCCTAATGTGAGCGATGAGATATCGAGCGATGGCGGCATCGTTTGACCCAAACTCGCTGTTGATGATGGAGCTAATGCGATTGAGCACATCGAAGTCATTGATATTCACGTGATCCCTCTTTCCGCTCTCCTCGAAATCATGATTCATTTATTGAATCAAACAGCTTTGGTCGTTCTCCTATGATTCAAATCAGTTGACGTCATCTTAATCATAATTCCGCCACACGTATCCACCGTGTTGAATGATGGAAAGGGGATTCATGGGCAACGTGAACAACATGCCGTTTCTCTGGGGTTCCGCCACGGCGTCTTATCAGTGCGAGGGTGCCTGGAACGAAGACGGCAAAGGCCTTGGTGAGTGGGATTTCTTTAGCCACACAAGCAATAAGAACATCAACCATGTTGACGGTGATGTATCTTGCGACTTCTACCATCGCTATGAAGAAGATATCCGCATGATGAAAGAAGGCGGACAAAACACCTATCGCTTCTCTCTTTCATGGAGTCGAATCATCCCCACCGGTATCGGCAAAGTGAATGAAGAGGGTATCGATTTTTATAATCGGGTCATTGATTGCTGCCTCGAAAATGGCATAGAGCCCAACGTTACGCTGTTCCATTACGATCTGCCATTCACGCTTGCTTGCAAAGGCGGATGGCTGAACAACGACATGGCAGAGTGGTTCTGCAAATACGCCAAGATTTGCTTTGAGCGCTTTGGAGACCGCGTCAAAATCTGGGCTACCGTTAACGAGCCGCATTTCTACAGCTACTGCGTAAACATGTTGGGCAACTATCCCCCCAATCGATCGCTCGATGTTCAGTCGTACATGCAGTTTCAGTACAACCTGATGCGCGCAAGCGCACTCGCAGTCCGAGCATATCGTCAAATGGGCTACGACGGCATCATCGGCGCCGTCCACGATGGCGGCGTTGTCGAACTCGACCCGGCAACCGAGCACTCCGATGACGTATTTCGATACGCAGACTTTTTCGCCAATCGCATGATTCTGGCACCAGCGCTTCAGGGTCAACTGCCGCCAGAAATGGACGAAATCCTTGAAAAACTTGGCGTCTCGCTCTATCGATCCCCAAATGACGTAGAAGAATTCAGCGACGGTAAAGTCGATTTTATTGGACTCAACGTGTATTGCCGAGAGTATGTAACCGACTGGCACGGTGGAGAGCTTGCCGTTTCGGCGAACAATAAGGGCGGTTCGAGCAAAAAGGTCGAAGGAAAATGCATTGCGCCCTTGTTTGAAAGCGCCCGCGACAGCAATGTTCCCCGCAATAAATGGGGCCGCGAAATACTCCCAAGTTGCATGTATTCAACCATCATGGATGTCCACGAGCGCTATGACGCGCCCCGCATCTTTATTACGGAAAACGGACATGGCGCCTATGAGCAACCAGACGCAGACGGAATGATCCACGATGATGACCGCATCGAGCTTCTGGGCCAGTTCATCGAGCACATGATGAGGGCTAAGCGCGACGGCGCGCGCGTTGAGGGCTACTACCTCTGGTCGACGATGGATCTGTATAGCTGGATCAACGGCTACGAAAAACGATACGGACTTGTCCATATCGACTTCGAGAACAATCTGGAGCGCACCCCCAAAAAGAGCTGGTATTGGTACCGAGACCTTATCTCGAAGTATCAGGAGCAGGAAGGTTAGGAGAAAGAGATGAAATATCAGGCAATGTCCGAAACAGTCCTAAAGGCTGTTGGCGGCAAAGAGAACATTACATCGGTAACTCATTGTGCGACGCGCCTTCGCATCGACGCACGAGACACCTCGATCATCGATCTCCAGCTCGCCAAATCGGCCGACCAGGCGCTCGGGGCAGTAGTCAGCGGTGGCCAGCTTCAGGTGATCATCGGCCCCAACGTCACCGAGGCTTACAACGACTTCCTCGACTTCGCGGGAATCGAAGTCGGCGGTGGCACGGTTGCCGACGATGCCCAAACCGCCAAAGACCTTGCAGAAGGCATTAAAAGCGGTAACACCGCCATGGGCTTGATTGAGAAATTCGGGAACGTCTCTGCACAGGTATTCATGCCCATCGTCCCGGCGCTCATCGTTGGCGGACTCATTCTTTCGATCAAGAATCTCCTGGTCAATTATTGTGGATTGAGCACCGATAGCGGAACCGCCCAGGTTCTGCTGGCGATCTTCAGCGCCTCATTTAGCTTCCTGCCCGTTTACCTCGGCTATCAGCTCGCCGCCGTCATGAAGATGCAGCCTATCATGGGCGCACTGCTGGGCGCAATCATGATTAGCTCGTCTATTAGCGGTGCTGAGGGTCTCGACTTTCTTGGCATCCCCATCCCGACGAATGACTACTCGAGCACGGTGGTGCCAATCGTACTGGGCGTTGTGTTCATGTACTTTGTTGATCGCGGTCTTCAGAAAATCATCCCCGACATTACCAAACTGTTCTTGAAGCCGCTGCTCACCATGTTCATCGTCGTGCCTGTTGAGCTGATTATCCTCGGCCCCGCCGGCAGCATGATGGGCTACGCGCTGAGTGATGCCGCCACGTGGCTCATGGATAACGTGGCATTTATCGCTACTCCAATCCTTGCAGCCCTTAACCCCTATTTTGTCATGCTCGGTCTTGATAAGGCCTACATCGCGATCGAAGTTACGAGCTTGGCGCAGCTCGGCTGGGCGCCCATCATCTTTGGCTTCATCTCAAACCTCTGCATTGGCGGCACGAGTCTCGCCTTGGCAACTGCAATGAAAGGCAACAAGGAGAAGAGAGGTATGGTCACCACGGTTGCCGTCACCGCACTCTGTGGCGTAACTGAGCCCGCATTTTACGGCTGCCTCATCGAGCGTCCCCGCCTGCTTGTCGGCACGGCAATCGGCGCCCTCTGCGCGGGACTCCCTGCAGGTATCTTCGTCCTGAAGGAGTATGTTGCGGGAGCATGCCCCGGTCTTCTTTCTGCGCTGATCTTTATCGCTCCCGATGGATCCATGGGCAACTTCGTACTGGCGTGCGTTGTCGCCGTCATCGCCATCGTCGTCTCGTTCATCGCTGCACGCGTGATCATCAAGAAGAATCCCAACTATATTGAGTAGATGCCCGCTGCTTGCATTGGGGACATCCTCGGCAGACCATTAGCAAGAACCCAAGAAGTCCCTTAGGAGCTCGATTAATCCATTCGGATTCCTCAGGCACAAACGACCCCGATTCCACAATGAAATCGGGGTCGTCGTTTCTAAAGCCTTCGATAGACAATCGGTGTTTACCTTAGCTCCCTATCCAAGTTAATTATCCACGCTCGTTCTCCGGTCGGAAGATTTTCTTCGCTCGCGTGTCCAGAAATCCACGCTCGAGCAGAACATCCAGGTCCGCACCCGCCCTTGTCTCGATCTGTAACAGCAAGAGGCCTATTCCGCTTCTACATGTTACAGATCAAGATATTCCTAAAACACCCTAAGTTTCATCTCAATCTGTAACAGTTAGATGCCAAATATCGGTCTTGGTGTTACAGATTTAGACAAACTGGAGGACGAGACAAACCAAAAACGGGATGAGCGCTAACCTGATGGCGCGCCACCTAAATAGAAACGGGCTCTGTCCCATATAGTGACAGAGCCCGAAACTCTCATGGAGCCAGTGACAGGAATCGAACCTGCAACCCACTGATTACAAATCAGTTGCGCTACCGTTGCGCCACACTGGCACACTTGGCGCTTTCGCGCGAAGCCTGTTAAGAATAATGGAATTGCGGACGGGGCGCAACAGGCCGCACGGCGTTATATAAATATGCAAAATCCAGCAACAGCGCGTACCAGGCCCGTTCATTTCTGTCAGTGCGCCCTCAATCTTAAAACCATTCGCCAGAACGAATAGTTTTAATTACAATTGGCTATATAAAACTATTCGTTCTGGCGAAGGGTTTCGCGATGTTGACTACCAAGGAAGCAGCCGAGCTGCTCGGCATCAGCCCGCGCAGGGTGCAGGAGCTCATTAAGAACGGCGCGCTGACCGCCCGCAAGGCTTCTGGCGTGTGGCTCATCGACAAAGACAGCGTCGACACGCGACTCCGCTCTGTGACCAAAACGGGGGGACGTCCCCGCCGCGGCCACGGTAAGAGCGAGATCGCGTTCACCCTCATGAACCGCACGCACGAAGTAGCCCAACTGGTCTACAGCACATCGCGAAAAGACTTCACCCACATCGGCGCCGACGTCGATTACGCCCACGCCCCTATTGGAGTATTTGGCCCTAATAGCCCCATATCGCTCGACTCCTTCCGCATCTGGTGGCGCGGCCGCGGTATCCCGCTCGCACGCATTGGACTAGCCTCCCTGCTTGCAGAAGCCGCAGTCGATGTTCCCGATGAACTCGTCCAGCGAAATCTTGGCCTCTCCTTATCCGACCAGTATTGGATTAGGCCCCAAGACTCCGGTCTCGCGTGGGAAGATATCAATTTCTTCAATAATGCTTTTGACGACGTCTCTCTCAGCATCGCGCCCTTCGCCCCAGAGGGCAAGGCAGCTGCCGCAAAGCCCGATAACACCTCGGACGGCAATCTTCAAAAGTACTGGACATGCGAGGATGACCGTCGAATCCTCCACAAGGCAGGTGCACATCTAAACCAGGAACCTTATAACGAGCTGGTGGCGACTGCACTTCACCGTCGCATCCTAAACGCTTGCGATTATGTGCCTTACTCGCTCGAGGGCACGGGCACTTCCGCCCTGAGCATATGCGATGTCTTCTTAACTGATGAAGAAGAGTATGTCCCTGCGTTCTATGTAAACCAGCATGCAAATGCAGACAAGCGACTAACCGATTACGAACGGTATGTAGCAAACTGCGAGGAGCTTGGAGCGACGGATATAAAAGACGCCCTTGACCGCATGATCGTGTGCGACGACATCATCGCCAACTATGACCGTCATTGGCGTAACTTTGGCCTTGTGCGAAACGTAAACACGCTAGCCAGCAGACCTGCCCCCATCTTCGATTCGGGCTCATCGCTCTGGTGCAACATATCTCTAGATGAGCTTAGGGCAGGAGAGCACAGTTTTACCAGCGCACAATTTCATTCAAGCCCCGCCAAACAAATGTTGCTCGTCGAGGACATGGGCTGGTTTGACGGCGACAAACTCGAAGGCTTCGTTGACGAGGCGATCGAGATTCTGTCTAAAAACGATGCCCTAGCAGCGAGACTGCCTTATCTAAAAGAGGCGCTAACGTGGCGCCTCGAAAGAATGATCGACATCGCTGAATGGAGTTAGCGAGGCAGCATTGCCCCGCCAACTCCCCTACCTCCCGCGAAGGGCTTTGAGCTTGGCCAGAGCATCGGGGCTCAGGCGGCTGCCCAGGGTCATCTTAATCTGCGGAGCTTCCTCTGCCTCGTGCACGTCGTTGTCGATCTGTTTGATCTCGTCCACCAGCATACGGCTCGAGATGCGCGTGACGCCCTTGCCCATGACGACGGCCTGGATCGTGCCGTCGCTCGACACCACGGAGCACGCGCGGCCCTCCTCGCGCGCCTCGATGCAGAGCTTCTGCACCACGGTATCGGCCGAAACACCCGTCGGCGAAAACTCAATGCGCACGCCGCGGGCCGGCAGGTTGGGGCGCTCGCTGGAGATATTGCCCGCGCCGTCAAACACAATCACAGCCTCGTAGCGGCCCTGGGCAAACGCCGCCACGTCGTTGATGAGCGCGGTGCGCGCCATATCGTGAACGTCGCTGGAATACGGATCGTCGGAATGGTCGTACACGAGCTTTTCGTAGCGCGGCGTGCAATGGATCACGTTGTAACCGTCGACCACCAGCAGCTCGGGCTTATTGGAGTGCACCGTCGAGACTGGATCGGCGATGGCCTGCGCAAACGCATTGCCGCCCACGCCATAGGTCGCGGCCGAAACAATCGGCTTGGCCGAGCCCTCGCCAAAGCGCTTGGCCTTGGACTTGGCGCGGTTCTTCTTGGACATGCGCTACTCCTCCCCCATGAGCTCGCCGGCATTGCGGCGCAGCCACTCAAAGCACAGCGCGGTGGTCGCCTGGGCAACATTGAGACTCTCGGTCATGCCGCGCTGGGGAAGCTTGGTCAAGAAGTCGCATTTCTCGAGCACCAGTCGCGAGATGCCGTCGCCCTCGGAGCCCATGACGAGCGCCACGCGGCCCTCGAAGGGAGCATCCCAGCAGCTGCCCTCGGCGTGCTCGGAAGCGCCACCCACCCAAAAGCCGGCGGCCTTGAGGTCATCGAGCGCACGGGCAATGTTGGGAACCTGCGCGATGGGCAGGTGCATGACGGCGCCGGCAGAAGTCTTATAGCTGCCGACGGTCACACCGGCGGCGCGCTTGTTGGCGATGACGACGCCGGCCGCGCCCACGACCTCGGCGGAGCGCACGATGGCGCCAAAGTTACCGTCGTCGGTCACGTGGTCGAGCACGATGACGAGCGCCGGACCGTCGCCCGCGCGATCGAGGATGTCGGCAACATCGGCATAGGGGAAATTACCCACCTCGAGCGCAATGCCCTGGTGAGCGCCATGGCTCGACAGTGCATCGAGCTGCGCGCGCGGCACATACTTAATGCGGACGCCTGCGGCGTTGAGGTCGTCGACCAGGCGCGACAAGGCGGCATCGCGCTCCCCGCCCTCGGCAATAAGCGCGCACTTGATGGGAAAACCAGTGCGTAGCGCCTCGGCGGCAGCACGGCGACCTTCGATAAACTCGCCCTTGGGAACCTGGACGTTATCGCGGCTACGCTCGCGCTGCGGGCGAGCAGCCTGTGAGCGCTCGCGCTGGCCCTTGGGAGCGGCAGCGCGGTCGTTGCGGCGAATCGGACGCGAGCCAGAAGCAGCCTGCTTGCCTCCACGCGATGCACGCTTGCGATTGTCGGCCATAAGGCGACCTCCTAAATACAACTATCAAACGAAACAAATAGACCGACCGCCCGAGGTGCGGCAGATTGCCTTGAAAGAGGAGGGCATAGACCTTGAGGTCATGCCCGACGATTGAAAGGCAAGGTGCCGTGGCTCGGGCGGTCGGGTGCTTGGGAAACCCGCGGGGATTAGAGAGATTTGATACGAGTACCCGCGGCCGTATCCTCAATGGTGAGGCCCAGGTCCTTGAGCTGGTCGCGGATGGCGTCGGCCAGATCCCAGTTCTTGGCGGCGCGGGCCTCGGCGCGGGCCTCGAGAATCTTGGCAGCGGCCTCGTCCACGTCGTCACCCGTATAGGCGACCAAGCCGGCGGCAACGCCCAGCAGGCCCAGCGGCAGCTCGACCTTGGGCTCGGGGAGCTCAACGCCAAGCGTATCGAGCAGCTCGGCCAGCGTGTCGGCGGCGGCAAGCGCGGCGGCCTTGTCGGCAGCGTCGCCCGCCTGCTCCAGGTACTGGTTGCACTCGGTCACAAAGCCAAAGACGGCACCCATGGCACCAGCGGTGTTAAAGTCGTCGTCCATGCACTCCTTAAAGGTGGCACGAGTCTCGGCGGCCTTGGCGGCAAACGCCTCGGCGGCAGCCGCATCGGCATCGGCCGTCGCATGGTTCGCGGCCCAGCGCAGGTTCTCGACCGTACCGGCGATACGCGTGAGCGAGTTCTCGGCACCCTCCAGGCGCTCCCAAGAAAAATCGAGCGGCGAGCGATAGCTCGTCTGCAGCATCAGCAGGCGCAGGGCGGCAGCGGAGTGCTGCTCGAGCACCTCGGCCAGCGTAAAGAAGTTGCCAAGCGACTTGGACATCTTCTCGCCGTCTACCAGCAGCATGCCCGTGTGCATCCAGGTGTTGGAGAAGCCCTGGTGCCAGGCGCAGGTGGCCTGGGCGCACTCGTTCTCATGATGCGGGAAGGCAAGGTCGGAGCCACCGCCGTGGATGTCAATCGGGGTGCCCAGGTAGCGATGCACCATGGCGGCGCACTCGGTGTGCCAACCGGGGCGGCCCTCGCCCCAAGGGCTCGGCCAGCTGGGCTCGCCGGGCTTAGCGGCCTTCCACAGGGCAAAGTCGAGTGGGTCGTTCTTGTCCTCGTTCTCCTCGATGCGCGCGCCAACCATAAGGTCGTCGATGTTGCGGCCCGAGACCTGACCATAGTTGGGATCGCTGCGCACGGCAAAATACACGTCGCCGTTATCGGCGGCGTAAGCGTGGTCCTGCTCGATAAGCGTCTTGATCATGGCGATCATGGGGCCGATCTCCTTGGTGGCGCGGGGGCGCACATCGGGATCGAGCACGTTGGCGGCGCGCATGACGCCGATGAACTTGTCGGAGAACTCCGTCGCGACCTCGGCGGCAGTGCGGCCCTGCTCGTTGGCGCGCTTGATGATCTTGTCGTCGACATCGGTGAGGTTCTGGGCGAACGTGACCTCGTAGCCGCTCGCGATGAGCCAGCGTCGAATCACATCGAAGCTGATGAACGTGCGGGCATTGCCGATGTGGATGTTGTCGTAGACCGTGGGGCCGCACACGTACATGCGGACCTTGCCGGACTCGATGGGCTGGAACTCTTCCTTTTTATGGGTAGCGCTGTTGTAGATACGCATTCGTTACTCCTTAACGGTTTTCTGTAGCAGGCAGACGGCCCAGGCGCCGATTCCCTCGCCTTGGCCTTCCCAACCGAGCTTTTCGGTCGTGGTGGCGGCGACGCCTACATTTTCGACGTCAACGCCCAGGGCATGGGCAAGGTTGGCGCGCATGGCATCGCGGTGCGGGGTGATCTTGGGTTGCTGACAGGCAATGGTGCAGTCGGCATCGACAAACTCAAAGCCCAGCTCGCGCGCATAGTCCATCACGCGAGCGAGCAGCACCATCGAATCGGCACCCTCGTACGCGGGATCGGTGTCGGGGAATAGCTTGCCGATGTCTCCCCCGCGGCAGGCGCCCAGAATGGCGTCGGCCAAGGCGTGCGCGAGCACATCGGCATCCGAGTGGCCCAGCAGGCCGCGCTCGTAGGGAATGTCGACCCCGCCGATGATACATCGACGCCCCTCCACCAAACGGTGGACGTCGTAGCCGTGGCCAATGCGCAGGTTACTGAACATGGGGAAGGTCCTCTCCCTCGGCCATGCGGCCAAGCAGAATCGCGGTTACGGGACGCAGGTCCTCGGGCACCGTCACCTTAAGGTTATCGCGCGGGCTCTGGACGCAGCGGACGCGCCCGCCCATGCGCTCGACCAGCGATGAATCGTCGGTACCGATAAAGCCCTCGGCGATAGCAGCGGCGTGAGCGCGCTTCATGGCGTCGACGCTAAAGATCTGCGGCGTCTGCGCGGCCCAATAGAGCTCGCGCGGCGGCGTCTCGACGATATTATCGCCGTCGACGATCTTGAGCGTGTCGATCGCGGGCTGACCGCACACGACACCGTCGAGGGCGCGGTCGCTCACGAGCACGTCGATAGCGTGATCGATGGCCTCGGTCGTGATGAGCGGACGGGCGCCGTCGTGGATGGCGACATATTCGAAACCCGCCGGAACCGCATGCACGCCGGCACGGGTGGAATCCTGGCGGGTATCGCCGGCATCGGCAAAGCTGATGGGCGTGTCATAGTCAAACGGGTCGATGGCCAGGCGGCGCATCTCGGCACGGCGCTCGACAGGGCAAACCACGACGATGTGGCCGACCTTGTCGCTCCGATCGAACGCGCGGATGGACCAGCTCATGAGCGGACGGCCCGCCACGTTAACGAGCTGCTTACCGCCGGGATTTCCAAAGCGCTGGCCGCTGCCGCCGGCAACGACCACGGCGCATACGGGCGCCATTATGCGTTCCCCTGTTTGGTGCCCTTCATGCGGTACAGGGAGTCCGCAAGAATGGCAGGGTTGTTGACGCCAAAGTCGCCCAGGCGCTCCGGATCCTCGCTGATGTCGTCCATGAGCTCCTGCAGCGAGCCATACTCGTCGACGATTTTCTCGGCCACGCCGTCGCGCACGACGGACACGCGCGAAAGCGTGCGCAGGCCTAGCGGTGTCATGACGGAGTCCTCGTCCAGGTCGTCGTAACCCAGAACCGCCGCCACATGCTGTGGGTCGGACAGGTCTTTAGGCGTCATACGGGCAAGCTCAGTGCGAATCTTCTCGGCGTTTGCCTCGGAGGAATCGCTCGCGTAGTCGCGAATCATCAGGTCGTACTCGGTATCCATGCTGGAGCCGGCGAGCTGCTCGAGCTGCATCTGCACGAGCTTGCCCTGGTTGCCCAGCTTGACAATGCAATCCTTAAGCTCGGTCTTTGCCTGCTGCATGATCTCGAAGCTCGAAAAAATACCGGTAATGTCGGCGAGCGTAACGTAGTCGTCGAGCTCGAGGGCCGTCAGGCGCAGCAGGGAGCGATCGAGCGACTGACGGGTAGTCTGGAGCGTGGCGACGAGCTGGTTGACCGAGCTCATGATGGTGGTAACGGGCTGGATCTCGTAGCTCTTGCCGTGGACGTACACGTTAACGACGGCACGACGAGCCGAAACCGAGATCACGATGGCATCGGTGAGCACCGACATGCGAGCGGCGGTGCGGTGACGCATGCCCGTCTCGCTCGTGGCAAGCGAGGGATCGGGATTGAGGTGGAAGTTGGCGCGCAGGATCTGGGTGAGGTCGCCGTCAATAACGATGGCGCCGTCCATCTTGGAAAGCTCGAACAGACGATTCGAGGTGAACGAAATGTTGAGCGGGAAGCCGTCGTTACCGGCAGCGAGCACGTTTTCGGTGTCGCCGACGCAGATAAGGGCGCCCAGGTGACCGGCGATAATCATGTCGAGGGCGGTGCGGATCGGCTGACCGGGGGCAGTCAGGCGGATGGCCTGTTCCATACGCTTTTGCAGCTCGTTCTTATCCAAGGCATCGCTCCCATCGCATACGCTCCATAAACGCTAAATAGTTTCTCACGGTTTGCCCCTGTGACGCCCGCAAAA
The DNA here is from genome assembly GCA_934675795.1 of uncultured Collinsella sp. Lineage (GTDB taxonomy): Bacteria > Actinomycetota > Coriobacteriia > Coriobacteriales > Coriobacteriaceae > Collinsella. The sequence goes on along the minus strand of CAKURW010000028.1, from coordinate 10,920 downwards.
TCCGATGCTTACAGAATGAGCGAACACAGCTTAGGTAGCTCATTTGGGACGAGGCTCTCTTGACTGCTCATGTGGTAGCATCGGGTCTCATATTAATGAGGGAGTAGTCGCGTAATCGGGCTCGCCCGCAGAGAGGGAGCCAGACTATGGGACTCGCAGAGCTCGTGTTGCTCGCCGTTGGCCTTTCGATGGACGCCTTTGCCGTTTCCATCTGCAAGGGCCTTGGCATGAAGAAGATCAACCTTAAAGTCGCCGTGGTGCTTGGCCTGTTCTTTGGCGGCTTTCAGGCCGGCATGCCCGTAATCGGATGGGCGCTCGACAGTCAATTCATGGGCATCATCGGACCGATCGACCATTGGATCGCCTTTATCCTTCTGGCCTTTATCGGCGGCAAAATGCTGTGGGAAGCCTTTACCGAGGACGAGGACGAGGGCGACGGCAAGGATGCCGAAAAGATTGACCTGGGCGAGTACCTAATCCTCGCCATCGCCACCTCAATTGACGCCCTAGCCGTAGGCATCTCGTTTGCGGCGCTCTCGGTCGACATCGTTCCCGCTGTATCGCTTATCGGCGTCACAACGTTTATCTTCTCCGTCGCCGGCGTAGCGATCGGCCACACCTTTGGCGCGCGCTACGAAAAACCCGCCACCATCGTGGGTGGCGTCGTGCTCATCCTCATCGGGCTTAAGATCTTGCTTGAGCATCTGGGGATTTTGGCGCTGTAACGCCAAGCACAATCGCTCAAAACTCAACGCCAGCACAAGGCCTTATGCAGATTTTTGCATGAGCCTTTTCATGCAGACTTTTGCATGTCATACTAGGATGCAAAAGTCTGCACGTTAGGAGATTGCCATGGATACCCTTCCCATCACCACGCCGCGCCAAGCCGGCATCTACGTGCGTCAGGCGCGCGAGGCGCAGGGGATCACCCGTGCTGCCCTCGCTAAAAAAGCCGGTGTTTCGGAACGCCTGCTCGCATCGCTCGAGCTGGGAGATGCCACGGGCATTCGGCTCGACAAGCTGCTGGCAGTTTTCGGTGCTCTTGGACTGGCGCTCGCCGCTCAAGGGGATATAGGCGAAACGAAAAATGAGCAACCAGTCGACGCCCCGCACGCTGATCAACCTTGCAGCACCTCCAGACGCCATCACGCCCAACGTCTTCATCATCGCAACCGTCGCAGCACAACCATTCCGGCTCTTGCAGATGCCCCCTTTACATCCGCACTCTACGACGAGGTCTTCGCCGATTTCGCCATGTCCAATCTCGGAGTCTCGATTGCCACAAACGCATCTAGCCAAACCATGCCCGAAGGGAAATAGCCAATGGCCAGAACATCACTTCGGACCATTATTTGCGGCGTGCCTGCTGGAACGCTCGCGCAAGATGAGAACGGTCTTATCAGCTTTATCTACGATCATGACTATGACGGGCCAGCCCTATCGACCAACATACCCGTATCGAATCGCACATACGGACAACAGGTCATGAATCCGTATCTGTTTGGCCTTCTACCCGACAGCGAGGACCAACGAAAAGCGATTGCCGCCGAATTCGACGTTAGGCCCAACAATCCCGTTGCGTTGCTCAGCCATATCGGACTCGACTGTCCGGGCGGCGTGCAGTTTTGTGCCGAAGAAGATACCGACGCCGTCCTGCATCGCGCTGGCGAATACCGCCCTATAGACAACCACGAAATTGCTCTTCGTCTCAAGTCGATCAGAGATGACCGCGATGCATCGTGGATGGGTCTAGATGAAAGTTGGTCACTTGGAGGCAACCAGGGCAAGTTCGCGCTCGCGTTCATAAACGGCCGCTGGTGCGAATGCATGGGCTCCTCGCCCACGACGCATATTTTCAAAAATGGCGTTATCGGATTTAAACTCGAGGCTCTCAATGAGTTTGTCTGCATGAAAAGCGCCCAGCGCGCCGGCATCGCAACGGCAAACGTCGAATATCGTATGTTTGAGGACGAACCTGCCCTCATTGTTGAGCGCTATGACCGCGTGAAAGTCGAAGACGGAACGATCAGGCGCCTACATCAAGAAGACCTCTGTCAGGCACTTGGGGTGATGCCCGCCCAAAAGTACACGGCAGACGGCGGCCCGACCACCCGCGATATTCAAGAGCTCCTCGTAAACACGAGCCACCATCAACTTAACCTGTATCTGTTTACGCAGATACTGTTCTTCAACGCCATTATCGGCGCACCGGATGCGCATGCGAAAAACTATTCCCTGCTACTCGGAAACGGCGGCACGGCCATGATGGCTCGTATGTACGATGTCGCGTCGGGTTTGGCGTATGAGCGCATACGACGTCGGGCACGCCTTGCCATGAGCGTTGGCGGCGAGAATCGTGTTGGGCGTATCGGACCCAACGCCATCCGCCGATACCATGGCGAAGGCGACCCCGTGCTGGAAGCGGCACTCACCGATGCCGGGCTATCCGAGAAGTTTTGCTTTGCGACCATGATAGACCTCGCCTACGAGGTGCCCATTTGCATGGAAGAGGTCATGGACGAATACGCCGACCTGCCCGGCATGGCGGACCTGCGCGAGCATATGCTCGGCCCCGTCCGCGAAAACTGCCAGCGCGCCCTCGACCTCATCAGGGCAGAAATGGACTAGGTGGCCGTAATTTCGCAATTATCAAACAAAAGAGAGGGGGCACCCGTCGCAAAAGACCGGGTGCCCCCTCTCATAATGTCATTTGCAATCCGCTAGCACGTGACTCGGACTGCTGCTAGCGCAACCTTTACGCAGCGAGGCGCTTGAGGACGTCGATGAGCAGCTCGTAGAAGCGCTCGGCAGAAGCGAGCTCCATGCTCTCGTCCGGGGTGTGGACATCGGAGAGCGTCGGGCCCACGGCGATGGCGTCCAGGCCGTGCAGGGCCTCGGCAAACAGGCCGCATTCAAGGCCGGCGTGAATGGACTCGATGCGCAGCTCGGAGCCAAAGAGCTCGCGATAGCTCTCGACAAAGATGTCGCGGACCGGCGAATGCTCTGCATAGCTCCAGCCGGGATACTCGAACTCAAACTTAGCGTCGAAGCCCAAGACATCGGCCAGCGTCTGCAGGCGGTCCTTGAACTCGTTCTGCAGCGAAGTGATCGAGGAGCGCGGGGACAGCATGATCTTGACCTGGTCGTCAGAGGTGGCAACCACACCGATGTTGGAGGAAACCTCGACGGAGCCGTCGGTGGCGACGTTGCGGCGAATCACGCCGTTAGGGGCAAGACGCAGGGCGCGGATGAGGGCAAGCGCGGACTTCTGGTCCATGGCCTCGACCTCGGCGTCGTCGGCAATCTCGACGGTGCATGTAAAGCCGGGGTCGAAGACCTCGAGCTCGGCAGTGACGTCGGCGATGATGCCCTTTGCGATCTCGGCCGCTGCCTCGGCGGCAGCGTGGTCGGCGTAAACCAGCTCGGCCTTGCACTCACGGTTGATGGCGTTGTCCTTAGTGCCGCCGTTAAAGCTGACGACGGCGGGCTCGCCGGCTACCATCAAGCGGTCGATGATGCGGGCCATGATGAGGTTGCCGTTGCCGCGCTCCAGGTTGATGTCGGAGCCGGAGTGACCGCCCAGCAGGCCGGAGATGTCGAGCGTAAGGGTGCTGCCGGTCTTGTGCTCGCGCACGATCGGGCAGGTGTAGGTAACGACGACGCCGCCGGCGCAGCTGACGGTGGCCACGCCCTCCTCCTCGGAATCGAGGTTGATCATGGTGCGGGCGCTGATCTGGGACTTGTCGAGCGTCTCAGCGCCAACCAGACCGGTCTCCTCGTCGGTGGTGAACACGCACTCGAGGGCCGGATGAGCAATCGAATCGTCGTTGAGCACGGTAAGCATCAGAGCGACAGCAATGCCGTTGTCGGCGCCCAGGGTAGTGCCGTTAGCGGTGAGGACGCCGTCCTTGACGACCAGGTCGATACCATCGGTCGTAAAGTCGTGCTCAACAGAGCCCAACTTGTCGCACACCATATCGATGTGGCCCTGCAGCATCACGGTCGGGGCATTCTCGGCACCGGCAGATGCGGGCTTGCGAATGATGACGTTGTAGACCTCGTCCTGATACACGTCGAGGCCGCGCTCCTTGGCAAACGCAACCAGGAAATCGCTGATGCCCTTCTCGTTGCCAGACCCACGGGGGATCGCGCTGACCTCCTCAAAGAAATGGAACAGCTGGGCGGGCTCGTAGCCGGTAATCTTGTAGTCCATGGTGCCTCCTTGGCGCAACTGGTTAGACAATAAGACATGCGACTTGTATATTCCCAGACTTTACGTGCATAAACCAGTCGAAAACGCCGAGCGCCCTTGCATCATCGGCTAACGGCGGGGAAACGCCACTTTATTAAGATAAAGCAGGTTAGACGGGCCGTGCTGAGGGGACGTTGGACCCTTCAACCAGCCTCAACGCCTGTTGAACGTTAATGCATACACCATTGGTATGTTTAATAAGATTCTTGTCCTCCGTCACGACGTAATCGGCATCAATGCGATTGGCGACGCCCAGCATCAGGTCGTCCTCGAAATCGTTGTGATGATGCTTGAACACAAACGAATCGAAGACCTCGTCTGCACCGACCGGCGCGATAAGGGCGAGCTCGCGCATCTGCCGAACGCATGCCCAGGCCGTTTCGTCCGCCGCCGCAATGGCGTTATCGCTCAGCGAACCATTCTTCCTTCGGCACTCCCTCTTAATCGCCGCCGAGACAAGATACGAGACATCTTTGACCGAAAGAGACGAGGCAAACAGGGCAATCTGCTCCGAGACATCGGCAATCTCGAATAGACGGACAACATCCGCTGTCCGGTCCGACCTTCCAGAAAAGTAATCCATCCATACGTTGGTGTCGATGAGCAACTTGAGAATGCCGTCTGCACTCATAGCTCCACCCACTCGGGATAGCGCTCCGCCATTGCTTCCTCATAGAGGTCATCGTAGTCACCCGAGAGATCGGGAACAGGGATGTCGTATTTGAGGCATGTATCGCGCACGATGTGGCTGCCCTGCGTAACCCTTGATTCCATTGACGCAGTCGCTGGCACGTTAGAGCTCGGTACCGCAACCCCCGATCTCGAGGGCATGCATCCGTTGACGACCAGATATTCCCAAAGTGTCCGCACCGCTTGAGACGGCGTCATGCCGATATGCGCCAGCACGGCGTCCCCAGCCTCTTTGAGTTGGCGATCCATGCGTACATTCATCTGGACCGGTCGCGAGTCGAGTACCGATATAGGCATGTTAGCTCCTTCTGCTATACATATTTGTATTTCGAGTATAGCACCATTTACTCATAAAAAGGGGCGCCCCGACAGGAGTGCCCCTTCGCAAAGCTATGTTAATCCCTACAGCGCGCCAGAGCCGGCTTGCATCATGCCGCCGGGGCCCGAGGTCACGCCGCCGCTCACAGGCGCGGCGTTGCCGGTGTGCGGTGCCGCCGGAGCGGTATCGCCACCGAGCGTGCCCGCCGGACGCGGTGCTGGGATCTCGCCCGTGCCGTGGCTAAAGACAAACTTGCCATCGGCCACGTCGCACAGGACGGTATCGCCCTCGCCCCACTCGCCGGCCAGAAGCTCCTCGGACAGCGGGTCCTCGATGAGCTTTTGAATAGCACGGCGCAGCGGACGCGCACCGTTGGTAAGGTCGGTGCCCTCGGCCACGATCTTGTCATAGGCCGCATCAGAGAGCTTGATGTTCATGCCGTTGGCAATCAAACGCTGACGCAGGTCGTCCACCAGCAGGTGCGCGATCTTGGTGAGATTCTCGCCCGAGAGCTTCTGGAACACCACAATGTCGTCGATACGGTTGAGCAACTCGGGGCGGAACAGGCGCTTGAGCTCGCCCATCGCACGGCCACGGATCTCGCTCGACGTGAGACCCTGCTCACCGGTAGTGCCAAAGCCAACGCTCGCATCCTGCGCAATCTCGCGGGCACCCACGTTGGACGTCATGATGATCACGGTGTTGCGGAAGTCGACCGTCTTGCCCTGGCTATCGGTCAGACGACCCTCCTCCAGCACCTGCAGCAAGATGTTGAAGATATCGGGATGCGCCTTCTCGATCTCGTCGAACAGCACGACCGAGTACGGGTGGCGACGAACGGCCTTGGTGAGCTGGCCACCCTCGTCGTGACCGACGTAACCAGGAGGGCTACCAATGAGCTTGGAGACCTCGAACTCGCTACCGAACTCGGACATATCGAAGCTGATGAGCGCATCCTTGCTGCCAAAGAGGTACTCGGCGAGCGTCTTGGCGAGCTCGGTCTTACCCGTGCCGGTGGGACCCAGGAAGATAAAGCTGCCGCCGGGGCGACGCGGATCCTTGAGCGGCGAGCGGCTGCGGCGCACGGCCTTGGCAACTGCCTCGACAGCCTCATCCTGACCGATGATGCGCGTCTTGAGCACGCTTTCGGCTTGCAGCAGGCGACGGCTCTCGCTCTCGGTAAGCGAGGACACCGGCACGCCCGAAGTCACGGACACGATATCGGCGATCTGACTCACATCGATGGTGAGCGGGCTGGCGTCGAGCTCGGCCGTCCAGGCGGCCTTGGCCTCGGCGAGCTCGATCTCGGCGGCCTTCTGCTGCTCGGTAATCTCGGCGGCCTTGTTCATATCGTCGCTCTCGGTGGCCTCCTGCGCGGCGGCCTTGAGCTCCTCGATGCGATGCTCGGCCTCGCGCACCGGCTCGGGCGCACGATTCGCGGCGATGCGAGCGCGGGCACCGGCCTCGTCGATGAGGTCGATGGCCTTATCGGGCAGGAAGCGATCCTGGATGTAGCGGTTGGAAAGGTTCGCGGCGGCCTCGATAGCACCCTGCGTATAGCGCACATGGTGGTGCTCCTCGTAGCGCGGCTTGAGCGCAGTCAGGATCTTGACCGTGTCCTCGACGCTCGGCTCCTCGACATCAATGGTCTGGAAGCGACGCTCAAAGGCCGGGTCCTTGGTGAGGTACTTGCGGAATTCCTCGGCCGTGGTGGCGCCGATAATCTGGAAGGCACCGCGCGCGAGCACGGGCTTGAGCATGGAGCTCGCGTCGATGGAACCCTCGGCAGAACCGGCGCCGATGATGGTGTGCATCTCGTCGATAAACAGGATGACGTCATCGGCTTCGGTGGCCTCCTGGATCACGTTCTTGAGGCGCTCCTCAAACTCGCCGCGATACTTGGCACCCGCCACGAGGCCCGGCAGGTCGAGCGTCCAGATATTCTGGTTCATGAGGTTCTCGGGCACGTTGCCGGCTGCAATCTGCTGAGCCAGGCCCTCGACGATGGCCGTCTTGCCCACGCCGGGGTCGCCCAGAATGAGCGGGTTGTTCTTGGTGCGGCGCGAAAGAATTTCCATCATACGCTGGACTTCCTTTTCGCGACCAATTACAGGGTCGAGCTCGCCGTCGCGCGCCTTCTGCGTGAGGTTGGTCGCGAACTGTTTGAGCGTGTCGGTGCCACTCCCCTTTTGCTGCGAGGCGTCCGAGCCGCTAAAGAACGGCAGGCCCGCACCGGGACGACCAGCGCCGGCGCCGGCGAGCGGACGCTTCTTGTCCTGATCCTTGGCGGTGAGTTTCTCGATAGCCTTTTTGATGGAGGCGGACGACACACCCAGGCGCATGAGGATGTCCATGGCCATGCCGTTGCCCTCTTCGACGATGCCGATCAGCAAGTGCTCGGTCGACACGTAGGTCTGGTTGTTTTCACGCGCCACGCGGAAGGAGCGCTCCATCACGCTGATGACGAGCGGCGTAAAGGCGAGCTTGGCCGCCTCGGTCTCCTCACTGGGCTCGGGAACCGTGGTCTGGACCTCTTTGAGAGTATCCATGATGTCATCGTAGGAGATGTCGAGCGAACGCAGTGCCTCGGCGGCAATGCCCTCGTCCTCCTTGGCAAGCGCGAGCAGCAGGTGCTCGGTGCCCACCTTATTTGAATGAAGATCGAGCGCCTCTTGCTTGGCCATGGACATGACCTTACGCGCACGATCGGTAAAACGGTCTAACATGCTAGTTCCTCTTAGACGAGCTAGTTTTTCAAACGCAAAGCGCCGCCCCGCGGCAGCGCTTTGGTCTCTTTACCCATATGGAGTATATGTTAACCGTTGGGACCTTTCCTGCCCGTAGCCGCGCGACAACGTCTACAAAAAAGGAATTGCTCGGGTCCGTTTGGCGGTTTGGTTTTGAGCTGCTGTCTAGCAGGCGGGCTCAGCGTCCATGCGCTCGGCAACGTCATTGACAGCATCGGCGGCGGGAGCACCCGGCATGTGCACGAGCTCCATATGCTGCTCTTCAAAGACCGTGCCCATGGGGAAGGCGCGGCGGAAGACAAAGCGAGCAACCGGACCAGCCACCAGCAGGTTCCAGGGCAGGGCCATGATAAAGTTGCGCGGAATGTTGACGAGCCACATCATCGGCAGCGCCTGCAAATTGGCAAGCGGGCCACCGGGCATGTGGAACAGGCCCTCGCACGCACCGTAAAGCGACATGATGATGACCATGGGAACGACCATGCAGGAGCTGACGGCGAGCGTCATGGCGAGCGGCGAGCTCTTGCCCGGCGCGACCAAGTACTTAAAGGCGAAACCCTTGGCGAGCGGGCTGGCGACGAACCAGTCGCAGCACATGGCAAAAATGTAGGCAACGGGGAAGCCGAGCCACGCAGCGGCAACGACCTCGCCGTTGATGGCCCCGTGCTGCAGGGCAACGTTGTAGATGCTCATCCAGAGCACCATGCAAAAGCACATGATAAAGGTGAACAGCAGGCTCTCTCGTTTGTTGATAGGCATAAAGGGCATGGTCCTTTCCGTGTTACGCCGCGGCATCACGCAACAAAAACGGGCGGGCAAGATGGAGCTGTTGGGACTTCATCTCGCCCGCCCGTGATACGTGCGTCTGCGACTACTTATGTGGTGGAACCAGCCTAGCACGAAAACCCCGCGCTTCGTAAGCGTTGAGTTTATGAAGATGCAGGGCACCAATAATCCCCCGACCCCCTAAGTTGCGGTGGAATACGGACTGTTTTGACCCTTTAAGCAGCAATTCAGTCCCTATTTCACCGCAACTCATTTGGTGCAAAGTAACATGTCCCCCTTGCACCAATTAGCTGGTATGGCGCCAGCGAGGGTCGGTGAGCGTACGTGCCACACCCAGGCCAACGGGCAAAAACGCCACGATGAGCACTGCACGCACAAACCAGCCGAGCATATTGACCGTGTCGAAGGTGCACATGTAATACATCGAGCGATACAGATACAAACCCGGCACCATAATGACAATCGATGGCACCGTGAGGGCGATACGTGGATAGGTGAGTTTGATTTCAGCTAAGCTCGCGAGCAGCCCCGATACCAGCGCACCGATAAACGCAGCCGCCTCGGGAGGCATGCCCGCACTCAGCCCCAGGAAGGGAATCATCGTCGGCGCATCGACAAGGGTCAGACGCAGGGTATTGGACACGGCGCCGATCAGCCCAGCTGCCGCGGCCATCTTTACCGGGCTGTTGAACATCACCGAGAAGCCGAATACGCCAACGAAGCTCATCACCACGCGCAGGAGCGTAAGAGCAAGCGGCGAAAGGCCGAGCGGCGCAAAGTCGTCCGGCGCCAGGCCAACACACTCGGCAACCATCCAACCTACGAGCGTCGCCATCACAATAATCGATACGGCATATGACAGACGTTCGATACCGCTTCGCATGTCGAGCTTAGCGATGTCGAGGCCTGCCGTAATGAGCGGAAAGCCGGGAATCACAAAGAGCATGGCGCCGATATAGCCTTCTTGGTGCGACATTGCCCCCGGTATGACCTGGCCAAGGCCGAGCAATGCCAGCAGATACGAAACGCAAGCGAGCGCAACGCCGGTCGTCAGCGCGCTGAACTGACCAAGGCCTTGCTTGAGAATATGGGAGCGGGCAAAGTTGCCGACACCCGCGCCCACGAACGCGCAGGCCATCTCGATAGGGCCGCCGCCGAGCAAAAAAACGAAGGCGCCACAGGCGCAGGCCGCCGCAAGGCCCTGTTGCCAAGGCGCGTAATCAGGTTTTGAACTCTCAACGGTCTTGAGCATCTCGTGATACTCGTGCACCGTGAAGCGACGACCATAGGTCTCGATTTCCTTGAGGAAACTCTCCATCATCCAAATGCGATGGGTATTGACGCCCGTTGTGGGCAAGCTGACGACCTCATTAAAGCAGTGCCCATCTTCGATGCAAGTACACTCAAACGACAGGAGACTTAAGTCAACGTGGATGGTCACACCGAGTACGGCGGCGACACGATTCATGGTATCGCGAACACGCCAGGCACCCGTTCCGCTCGCGAGCATAAGCATACCGGTGCGGCAGATGATGGATGATTTATCGGTGAGCGGCGCATCGACGGCAAGTTCATCGCCTGCCGTCACGATCTGGTGCCAGTCAGTTTTCATATGGAGCGCGCCGGCACGAACACCGTGGTGCATGGGGGCTCTCGAAAGCAGCGACTTAAGGCGCGAAGGCTGTGGGAACTCCGTTGATTCGTCCTCAACCTCATCAGTCTCTTCATCGACCAGATCAAAGGAATCAAGCGGCGCTGGCTCGCGACGGTCGATCAGCTCCTCGTCCTCATCATCAAAGTAATTGAACTGATCGAGCATGTCCTCTTCGATAGCACGCTCTCTCGCATCGTCCATCCCGGTGCTCCCTTCCTATCGACTAACCCCCATCCTAGACAGCGACGGCTAAAGGAAACATAAAAGAGACGGCTGTCATGCGAACCATGTTCGCAATAGCCATTGGGTAGTCATTGGGGACGTTCTTGAATGACTAGTCGTTTAAGAACGTCCCCAATGACTACATCTAGACCAAGGTAACGCCGATGTTTTGACAACGACAGACACTATGACCCAATCCGAGGGCACTAAAAAGATAGGAGCCCCCGCTCGTGACCGCGGGTCGGGGCTG
>CAKURW010000027.1 GCA_934675795.1 uncultured Collinsella sp. | reverse complement strand
GTGCTCTTCCCCGACACCGACCCGCACATGGCCGAAGGCGCCGCCGTCATGCTGTTCTACCAGGTCGGCGAGCTGTTTCAGGCATACGCCGTGGGCAAGAGCCGCAAGTCGATCAGTGCCATGATGGACATCGCGCCCGACTACGCTAACGTCGAGCAGCCCGACGGCACACTCGAGCAGGTCTTCCCCGATGACATCGCCGTCGGCACCGTGATCGTGGTCAAGCCCGGTGAGCGCGTGCCTATCGACGGCGTCATCGTCGAGGGCGAGACACAGCTCGATACCGCCGCGCTCACGGGCGAGTCAGTCCCCCGCCCCGCCAAGTCCGGCGACGATATCATCAGCGGCTGCATCAACATGACGGGCCTCATCCACGTGCGCACCACCAAGCCCTTTGGCGAGTCCACCGTCGCACGCGTCCTGGAGCTCGTGGAAAATGCCAGCGAAAAGAAGGCGCGCACCGAGAACTTCATCACGCGCTTCGCCCGCGTCTACACGCCCGCCGTCACCGGCGCGGCCGCGGTACTCGCGCTCGGCGGCGGCTTGATCACCGGCGCCTGGTCCGACTGGATCCTGCGCGGCCTGACCTTCTTGGTCGTCAGCTGCCCGTGCGCGCTCGTGATCAGCGTCCCGCTGAGCTTCTTTGGCGGCATCGGCGGCGCCTCCAAGCTGGGCGTTCTCATCAAGGGTTCTAACTACCTCGAGACGCTCGCCGACGTGGACACCGTCGTCTTCGACAAGACCGGCACGCTCACCAACGGCACGTTCTCGGTCGTGGCAGTACACCCCGAAGCCGGCTATACCGAGCAATCGCTGCTTGAGGTCGCAGCCCTCGCTGAGTCATTCTCCGATCATCCCATCGCGCAGTCGGTGCGCGCCGCCTTCCAGGGCGAACTCGACCCCAAGCGCGTAAGCGACTCCACCAACGACGCGGGCCATGGCGTGACGGCGAACATCGACGGCAGGCACGTCGTCGTCGGCAACGCTAAGATGCTCGCAGCGACCGGCGTCGAAGCGCCCAATTGCGAGGTCGTCGGTACGATCCTTCACGTGCTGGTCGATGGCATCTATGCCGGCCACATTGTAATTGCCGACACCGTCAAGGCCGATGCCGAGCAGACGATCAGCGACCTGCACGCCGCCGGCGTCAAGCGCACCGTCATGCTCACGGGCGACCGCGAGGAGGTTGCGGCGTCTGTGGCCAAGCAACTCAGTCTCGACGAGTTCCACGCGCAGCTGCTGCCGGGCGATAAGGTCGAGCGTGTTGAGGCGTTGCTTGCGAGCGAGAACGGCAAGGGCAAGCTCGCTTTTGTCGGCGACGGTATCAACGACGCACCCGTGCTTACCCGTGCCGATGTGGGCATCGCCATGGGCGCCATGGGCTCGGACGCCGCAATTGAGGCGGCGGACGTCGTGCTCATGGATGACAAGCCGTCCAACATTTCCCGCGCGATCCGCGTGGCACGCAAGACCATGGCGATTGTCTGGCAGAACATCATCTTTGCGCTGGGTATTAAGTTGCTGATTCTGGTGCTTGCGGCACTGGGCATCGCCAACATGTGGCTTGCCGTGTTCGGCGACGTAGGCGTGGCGATTATCGCCATCCTGAATGCCATGCGCGCGATGGGTGTCAAGAACCTGTAGCGTTCGTGGACTGTCCGGCCGGGACCGGGCTTGGTTTTGAAAACGTCCTCGCGCATGAGGCCCGTCTTTCCTGCTCCTGCGGAGCAACGGAAAGGCGGGCCTCGCGCTGTGGAGTGTTTTCAAAACCAAACCCGGCCCCGGCCTGCGGTGACGTAGGTGGCAGTTCTTGGGCATCGCTTGCTGGCGGGGTTCCTTTGCTGAAATGGACTTGGCCGAAAGGACCGCTGGTCCCGGTCGCTGGTTCGCGCTTTGCGCGAACTCCGCGCTACTGGGGGTTCGTTAGGATTCCGCCGCTTGGCCCGTCGCCTCGCCCCGGTTCAGCATCGCCCTCAGTTTCTCGAAGCTTTCCTCGCTTAGGCAGTGCTCCATGTGGCAGCCCTCTTGCGACGCGACCTCAGCCGAAACACCCGCATCCTCTAGCAGCCCCACGAAAAAGCAGTGACGCTCCCACATTTGGCGAGCGACCTCCAGACCACGCTCCGTCAGATGAACGTCGCGCTTGCCCATTTCGACATAGCCGCTGTTCTCCAGCGTCGCCATGGCTTTAGAGACGCTCGCCTTGGTTACGCCGAGGTACTCCGCAACGTCGATCGAGCGCACGATGCCCTGACGTTCCGACAGAACGTAGATCGATTCGAGATAGTCTTCTCCGGATTCACGTAGGGCCATGGGCCGCCTTTCGCGATGATTGCTAGTTAGCCTTTGGATACTTTCCACGGCTAACTTTACCGCAAAAGTTGCCCATGTCTTACTACTTTGCCTAAAAGTTAGCCGTGTTTCACAAAACGTGCGGGACGAAAACAAAATGGGGACGCCCCGCAAGGAGTGTCCCCAGGTGCCAGGTGCCGGCCCGCAGCTACACGAGTCCAAAGTGCTTCGCAGCGTTGTAGATGCCGTCGTCGTCCACGGCAGTCGTCACATAGGTCGCCGCAGCTTTCACCGTGTCCTGTGCGTTACCCATGGCCACGCTCGTGCCCACGGCGGAAAACATCGATAGGTCGTTCTCGCCGTCGCCAAAGGCGATCGCCTCGCTCGCGTCGATATCCAGGCGCTCCAGCGTCGCCGCCACACCCAGGTCCTTGCCGCCGTTAGCGGGAATAATGTCGCAGAACAGGTCGCACCAGCGCGTGGTGAGCGAATGCGACACGGCATCGGTCACGACATGCTCGTCGGCCGGATCAACAAAGGCGCAAAACTGGTAGACCGGTGCGTCAAAGGCGTGCTCAAACGGCTCCTCGTGATAGACGATTCCCGCGTTGCTGCCAGCCGTCACCACGCGCTCGGACAGGCGGTTCACAAACGAGTTCTCGCCCTGCATGCACAGCGAGTCATAGCACCCCTGCGCCACCTGGTCCACGATCACCGCAACGTCGTCCGGATCGATCGGACAGCTGCGGTAAACCCCCTCGGCATCAAAGCAGTGCTGACCCGAAAGCGTAATGTACGCATCCCAACCCAGGTCGAACAGCCAATCCGGCATCTGGTAGGTCGGGCGACCCGTGGCGATTACGCACGCGATCCCCTGCTCGCGAAAGCTGTCGAGCACCCGCTGCGCCGACGCCGGAATCTGGTGGGTCTTAAAACTCAGCAGCGTGCCGTCGATATCGAAAAACGCGGCTTTGATCATCCTCGCCTACTCCTCGCCCTCGAGCTTTTCGCTCGCCTCGAGCCACGCCATCTCCAGCTCGTCCATGGCGGCGTGAGCCTCGTCGATCTTTGCCTGCTGCTCGCCGAGCGCCGTGTAGTTGGTGGGATCGACCTGGGCCATGGCGGCCTCGGCCTCCTCCACGCGGGCGCGCTGTGTCTCCATCTTGCGCTCGAGCGAGCTCACCTCGCGGCGGAGCTTCTGACGCTCGGCGTTGGAAAGGCCGTTGGGCTGACCGCTCGACTTGGGCTTGTCGGCAGCAGCCGCCGCACCGGTGTCGAACGTGCCGGTCTTAGCGCTCGGCGCGCCTACGGGCTCGCCCTCGGCGGTAGCGTTGCACAGGCGCAGGTACTGGTCCACGCCGCCGGGCATATGCGTCAGATGGCCATCGAGCAGTGCCCACTGTTGGTCGGTCACGCGCTCCATCAAAAAGCGATCGTGTGTCACCAGGATCAGCGTGCCGGGCCAGCCGTCCAGCAGGTCCTCGACAATCGCGAGCATGTCGGTATCCAGGTCGTTGCCCGGCTCGTCCAGGATGAGCACGTTGGGCTCGTCCAGAATCGTCAGCAACAGCGACAGGCGACGGCGCTGGCCGCCCGAAAGATCGCCGATGCGGCTCCAGAGCTGCTGCGTCGTAAAGCCCAGACGCTCGCAGAGCTTCTCGGGCGAAGTCTCCTTGCCGTCGATGACGTAGTACTTCTTATAGTTGCCGAGCACCTCGCGGATCGTGTCGCCCATGTAGGGTTCGAGCTCCTCGAGCTGCTGCGACAGCACGCCAAAGCGCACTGTCTGGCCAATCTTCACGCGGCCGCGCGTGGGTTCAATCTTGCCCTGGATCACGTCGAGCAGCGTCGACTTGCCGGCACCGTTCTCGCCCAGCAGGCCATAGCGGTCGCCCGCACCAATGAGCCAGGTCACGTCAGAGAGCACCTGCTTGGGCGCGCCATCGGTATCCGCATAGCCGGCGTCCACGTCGACCACATCGATAACCTGCTTGCCCAGGCGGCTCACGGCGAGGCGCTTGAGCTCCAGCTCGTCACGCACGGGCGGCACGTCGGCGATCAGCTCGCGAGCGGCATCAACGCGAAACTTGGGCTTGGTGGAACGCGCCTGGGCGCCGCGGCTCAGCCACGCGAGCTCCTTGCGCGCCATGTTGCGACGGCGTTCCTCGGTAACCGCGGCCATGCGGTCGCGCTCCACGCGCTGCAGGATATATGCGGAGTAGCCGCCCTCGAAGGGATCGACCTGGCCGTCGTGGACCTCCCACATGCTGGTGCAAACCTCGTCCAAGAACCAGCGATCGTGCGTGACCACGAGCATCGCGCCCTGACCGCGCTGCCAGCGAGCCTTAAGATGGCGTGCAAGCCAGTTGATGGTGCGCATGTCCAGATGGTTAGTGGGCTCGTCGAGCATGAGCACGTCGTAGTCGCCGATCAACAGGCGCGCGAGGTCCACGCGGCGGCGCTGGCCACCCGAAAGCTCGCCCACCGTGCCCTCCCAGGGCACATCGCTAATGAGACCGGCGAGGATCTGGCGCGTGCGGGGGCTCGACGCCCACTCATACTCGGGCGTGTCGCCCACGACGGCATGGTGCACGGTGTCGGTGTCGACAAGCTGGTCCTTTTGGCCGAGCAGGCCGATCGTGGTGCCGCGACGATGCGTCACGCGGCCGTCGTCGGGCTCCAGCGTGCCGGCGAGCACGCTCAGCAGCGTCGACTTGCCGTCGCCGTTTTTACCGACAATACCAATACGGTCGCCCTCGCCCACGCCGAGCGTCACGCTATCGAAAATATGCTTGGTGGGAAACTCTAGGCTGACGGAATCGCATCCCAAAAGAATCGCCATATGCCCTGCTCCTTCGTAGAAATTCAACGTTGTCCATAATAGCAGCGAAAAGGCGGGCCGCACACGACACAAAAAGGCGGGCCATCTCCCAAAAGAGATGACCCGCCTCTCCAATCAGTCCCGTGGCAACCGTGGCCGCCGCGGGCCTCAAGCATGTCCCGGACTAGGAGAACATGCCGGTGAGGTAATCATTCAGCCGCTTATCCTTGGGCCGTTGGAAAATCTCGTCAGTCTCGTCGTACTCGACCATATCGCCCATGTAGAAGAACGCCGTGCGGTTGGACACGCGCGACGCCTGCTCCATGTTGTGCGTCACGATGACGATGGCGCGGTCGGCAACGATCGACGACATGAGGTCCTCGATCGCCAGCGTCGAGATGGGGTCGAGCGCCGAGCAGGGCTCGTCGAACAAGATCACGTCGGGGTTGAGCGCCAGCGTGCGCGCGATGCACAGGCGCTGCTGCTGACCGCCCGAAAGCGCATAGGCGCTCTTGTCGAGCTTGTCCTTGACCTCGTCCCACAGCGCCGCGCCGCGCAGGCTCTCCTCGACCATGCGGTCGAGTTCGTCGCGGTCGGTGATGCCGTGGCGCCTAGGCGCAAACGTGATGTTGTCGCGAATGGACTTGCGAAACGGGTTGGGCTGCTGGAACACCATGCCAATGGAGCGACGCAACTCGTAGGTGTTCTCGGTCTTGGTGTTCACGTTGCGCCCGCGATAGTTGATCTCGCCCTCCACGCGGCAGCCGCGAATCTCGCGATTCATCAGGTTGAGGCTACGCAAGAAGGTCGACTTACCGCAGCCCGAAGGCCCGATGAGCGCCGTGATCTCGCCCTTGTGAAAGTCGAGCGACGTGTCGTGCAGGGCATGGTGGTCGCCATAGTACACGTTGACGTCCTTGGTGGAGAGCACGACCTCGTCGCTCACGGCCTTGCCGCTCACGCGCACGCGCTTCTCGCTCTCCCCCACACTCGATAGAAAGTCCTGGGTGTCGGACGCGGCCGCTTCGGTTGCGGGCGTTGCATTTATCTCGCTCATTCGGCCGTCATCTTCCTTGCCAGTTGCTTGCCCACAATGCGGGCGATTACGTTAAACAGCAGCACGCAAATCATCAGCAGCGCCGCGGTGCCCCAAACAATCTGCTGGGCCTCGGGGCTGCCTTCGCCATAGATCTTGTAGATGTGCACGGCGAGCGACTCGCCGGGGCGGAACACGTTCCAGGCGCAGGTGGGGCTCGACAGGTTAAAGCTCAAGAAGTTCAGACGAACCGGCGAGCTCATACCCGAGGTAAAAAGCAGTGCTGCGGCCTCGCCAAACACGCGACCGGCCGAAAGCACGATGCCCGTCACGATGGCAGGCATGGCCTCGGGGATCAGGATGTGCAGCGTGGCCTCCCAGCGGGTGAGGCCCATGGCCAGGCACGCATCGCGCTGGGCCTGCGGCACGTCCTCGAGCGCCTGCTGGATCACGCGTACCAGAATGGGGATATTGAACATGGTGAGCGCGACAGCGCCGGAAATGATGGAGTACTTCCAGCCCAGCTGCACCGAGAACACCAGAAAGCCGAACATGCCGACGACGATGGAAGGCAGCGAGGACAGCGTCTCGATGGCGGTAGAGGCGATGTCGCGGATAGGGCCGTTCGGCGCGTACTCAACCAGGAAGACCGCTCCGCCCAGACTGATGGGCACCGAGATGACCAGGGTGATCAACAGCAGATAGAACGAGTCGAACAGCTGGTAGAGCACGCCGCCCTGGGTCCCGTTGGCGCGCGACGGCTGCGTGAGAAAGCCCGGCTGGAACAGCGTCGAGATGCCCTCGAACAGAATATAGGCCACCATAGAGACGACGATGAGCATGACGATGGCGACGATTGCCGCCAGCACGCCCGTGGCGATGCGGTCCTGCCTTTGGACGCGCCCGAGTCTCGCCTCGTCGATATGGATGCGCGTGCTAGCCACGAGCCTTCGCCCCCTTGCGGCCGATAAGGTGGATGATCAGGATAAAGATGAGGCTCATGCCCATCAGCAGCAGGCCGAGTGCCCACAGAACATCGTCCTGGGCCGAGCCCTCGGCATAAACCGCCATGGACGTGGTGAGCGTGGTGGTGATGGTCGAAGCCGGCGACAGCAGCGACGTCGGCATGGCCTCGATGCCGCCGATGACCATGCGCACGGCGAGCGTCTCGCCAAAGGCGCGGGTCATGCCCAAGATAACCGCGGTCATGAGCGACGGCATGGCGGACTTGAGCACCACGTGCCAGATGGTCTGCCAGCGGGTGTAGCCCAGCGCGAGCGAGCCCTGGCGGTAGCCGTCGGGCACGGCGCGCAGGCCATCGACCGAAAGCGTGGTCATGGTCGGCAGAATCATGACAGCCAGCACGATGGCGCCGGGCAAGATGCCCAGACCCGTACTCACGTGGAAAACGCTCTTCATAAGGCCGACGACCACGTGAAAGCCAATCAGGCCAAAGACGACCGAGGGAATACCGGTCAAAAGCTCAATGAGCGGCTGAAAGACCTTGGAGCCAAACTTAGGGCTAATCTCGACCGCAAAGATGGCAGAGCCGATGGCGATGGGCAGCGCGATGAGCGTGGAGAGCACCATGACCGCAAACGAGGTGACGATCAGGGGCAGGGCGCCGGTATAAGGCAGGCCGTTTTCGGCCGTGTTGGCCAGGTCCCACTTGGTGCCGGTGAAAAACTCGACGACCGAGACGCCGTCCTTGACAAAAGCCGAGAGGCCCTTTTGGGCGACCATAAAGATGAGCGCGGCAACGACAAGCGTCACGAGCGCTACGCACGCGCCCGTGACGCCCAGGCCCACGTTCTCAAGGTCGCGCTTTGGCAGCTGTTTTACCATTGCAAACCTTTCCGGGGACGATTACTTATTTAGCGGAGACCTTGCCGCTGGCGTCCTTGACGACCTTCATGGCAGAGACGGGGATAAAGCCCTGCTCCTCGACGAGTTTGCCCTGGACGTCGTCGGAGAGCATGAACTCAAGGAAAGCCTTGGTAGCCTCGTCGGCGTCCTTGGAGCAGTACATGTGCTCGGTCGCCCAGATCTTGAAGGAGTCGTCGGTGACGTTCTTGCTCTTGGGCTCGACGCCCTCGACTTTGATGGCGTTGAACTTGGAGTCATCGAAGTGCGAGAAATCGAGGTAGGAGATGGCGTTGTCGGTGCTGCCCATCTGAGTCTGGACGTCGCCGGACTTGTCGAGCTCGGCGTCGCCCTTAAAGTCGACGGCCTCGTCACCAAAGACGGCGGCCTCGAAGGTGGCGCGGGTGCCGGAGCCGGCCTTGCGGTTGAGGACGACGATCTTGGCGTCGTCGCCGCCGACCTCCTTCCAGTTGGTGATCTGGCCGGAGAAGATGCCCTTGAGCTGCTCGAGGGACAGGTCGTCGACCTTGACGTTCTTGGAGACGACGGGACCCATGCCCACGACGGCGACCTCGTGGTCGACGAGGTTCTTGACCTGATCGGCCTCGAGCTTGGTCTCGGCGAAGACGTCGGAGTTGCCGATGGTGACGGTGCCTGCGGCGACAGCGGTCAGGCCCTTGCCCGAACCGTTACCCGAGCCGGAAACGGAGACGTCGGGGTTGGCGTCCATGAACTTCTCGGCAGCGGCCTCGACGAGAGCCTGGAACGAAGAGGCACCATCGTAGGTCACCTCGCCGGAGACGGACCCGGCAGCAGCGGCGCTACCCTTGTCAGCGGCATCGGATGCGCCGGAGCCGCCGCAACCAACGAGACCGAGACCGACGATGCTGGCAAGACCACCAGCGAGGCCGAGGAACTGACGACGAGAATAAGCCTGATCGAGCATGATCTTCCTTTCATACATGCGACTCGCGGGCACCCTGCCCGCTTTGCTGTTTGGAAAGATACGGCCCCGATCGGGTAGCGCCCGCGCCAACTGCGGTTTCTTACGGTCATTTGATAGACCCTTACCGCAAGCTCTGCCCAGCCTTTACAAACGGATAACAATCCAGCGCCGAACATGGCGCACCTTTTACACCAATAAAAACAAAGTTGCGGTGAAATAGTTCCTGCTTGGCCATCAAATGGCCCATTCTAGGAACTATTCCACCGCAACTTAGATTGGGAAACCGCGAGACCTTAAAGCTCCAATTCATTCAAACGGAGGATCGCAACAATATAGATCTTGAGCGCTTGTTTGAGCTGTTCCTCGTTGGCGCACTCGTTGGGGCCGTGCATCTGGCCGCCCCACGCGGGCAGCTCCAGGCCGGTCTCCTCGGGACCAAACGACACGGCGCGGGCAAAGTTGCGCGCGTACGTGCCGCCGCCCATGGCGAAGGGCTCGGCGTGCTTGCCCGTAAACTCGTTATAGGTGTCGATGAGCGCCTTCACGGCCGGATCGTCGGCGGACACCGAGAACGGCACCTTAGCACGGCCCAAGCGACACGTCACGCCAAAACGCCCGACGAGCGGCTCCAGCTGCTCGCAAATGGTGTCGGCGCTCGTGCTGTCGGGGAAGCGCACGTCGATGACCTGCTCAATATGGCCATCCGCCACACGGATGACACCGGGATTGCAGGTGAGCGGGCCAAACGCCGCGCTCGTCGCATCAATCCCTAGGCCGCGGCCATAGGCATCCGCGTGCACGAAGGCCAGGAACTTGACAAACTCGTGCTCGGCAGGCGTCAGCAGGCGCTCGTCACGCGCACCAAACGCGTCCTCGACCTCGCGCAGGTACGCCACGATCAGGCCGACGGCATTGATCGTGCCCTCGGGCATCGAGGCGTGGCCGCCGATACCGTGGGCGAAAATCTGTGCATTGCCATTCTCGAGCGCCGTGATCTCCAGACGGTCGACGTTCTCGACCGGCGCCGGCAGCTCCTCGGCGGCAATCGCAAGCTCACAAATGGACTGCGACGGAATGGCATTGCTCGCCTCGGCACCGCTCCAGGACACAATGCGCCCGCCGTCGATCTTGAGGCTCACAAACGTCGCCCCAAACTGGCCCTTCTCGGCATTGCAGACCGGGAACTCGGCATCGGGCGTAAACAAAAAGTCGGGGTTCGGGTAGTTCTCCAGATAATGCTGAACGTCGGACATGCCCACTTCCTCATCGCAGCCCAGCAGCGCGCGGAAGGTGTAGCGCGGGGTAATGCCGTGCTTGAGCAGGTAGGCGCCGGCGTAGAGCGACAGCACGGCCGGGCCCTTGTCGTCAATCACACCGCGACCGAGCAGCCAGCCCTCGCGACGCTCCATCGCAAACGGGTCAGTGTTCCAACCCGGACCGGCGGGCACCACGTCCACGTGGCAGATGGTCGCGAGCTGTTTGTCGCCGCGGCCCGGGATATCGGCGATACCCACATAGCCCTCATCGTCGCTCGTCTGGTAGCCGAGCTTTTGCGCGATGCCGAGCGCGCAATCGAGTGCGTCACGGACCGGGCGGCCAAACGGCGCACCGGGCTCCGCATCGGCAGTAACGGCGACAGACGGATAGCTCACCAGCTGCGCAATGTCGGCGACGACGTCTTCCCAAACCTCGTCGACATACTCGGCAACGCTCTGCTCCACCTGATTCATGGACGACCTCCTTACCAATGAGCGGCGAGCACGCCCGCCCTCACATTAAGTCCTTAGATAGCGAAAAGTTTAGCAAGCTCGGCCACCGAGTGCACCACCGCATCGGCGCCCGCGGCCTCGTGCTCCCCCGGCGCCGCCGCGCCCGAATAGATGCCGATGCACGGCACGCCCATCGCGTGCGCACCCTCGACGTCGTTAAAGCGGTCGCCGATCATCACGGCCTCGTTCGCGGTCACGCCCAGGGCTGCCAGCGCGTCGCGGATCGAATCCGCCTTGGTCTCGCGCCCTTGCGGCGGATTCATGCCGACCACGGCTTCGAACTGGCAAAGTCCCAGTTCATGCACCATGTCGATGCACTTTGCCTCCATGCGCGACGTCGCGACCGCCATGCGGCGCCCCTGTGCGGCAAGACCGTCGAGCAGCTGGGGGATCCCGTCGAACACGGGATACTCCTCCGGCCCCAGCTCATCAAAAAAGGCGCGGTACTCGTCAGCCACCACGGGCGACTCCTCGCGCGTAAAGCCGTAAAAGTCGTGGAAGCTCTTCCACAGCGGAGGCCCGATCATGCGGCGCAGGTCACCCATCTGCGCTTCCGAAAACCCGCGCGCAGCCAGCGTCTTGCGCGTCGAGGTCATCACCGCCCGGCCCGTGTCGGCCACCGTGCCGTCAAAATCGAACAGCACGATCGGCCGCTCACATAGCTGTAATGCCGCCATGGGCATCCCTCTTCCCCAGTTGACGATTTCCACACCACAGCTTCAAACCGTTGACTATTCAACAAATAAAGCTGGCAATGTGGAACAACTCCACTATACTTGACGCACTTTGCTCTCAGAAGGCGGCGCGCAGGCGCCCCAACGAAAGGTGCAATTATGTCTTTTGCCATCATAACCGACTCCACGTCGGACATCTCCCCCGTCCGCGCCCAAGAGCTCGGCATCTACGTGATTCCGCTGCATGTGATTATCGAAGGCGAGGACCTGCTCGACCAGGTGCAGATCACCGCCGAGGAGTACGTCGCCCGTATGGCCGGCTCCGAGCAGCTGCCGCACACCTCGCAGCCAAGCGCCGGCGAGTTCAAGGAGCTTTTCGATCGCGTGCGCGCCGACGGCTACGACAGCGCCATCTTCATCTCGCTGTGCAGTGAGTGGTCGGCCTGCTACGCCAACGCGTGCCAGGTGGCCGATACCCACGAGCTCGACGTGCGCTGCATCGATTCGCGCACTGGCTCGGGCGCCGAGGGCCTGCTGGTGGAGTACGCGCTCGCCATGCGCGAGGACGGCCGCAGCCTGGACGAGACCGAGGCTCAAATTCGCGCAACCTTGCCCGACGCCCATCTGCTGCTGATTCCGCGCACGCTCGAGAACCTCGTTAAGAACGGCCGCGCGCCCAAACTCGCCGGCCAGCTCACGCAGATGCTCAACATTCGCCTGGCCGTTTCGCCGGAGTGGAAATCGGGCGAGATCAAGGCCATCAAAAAGGGCCGCGGCGCCAAACGCATCGTTGCCAACACCATGGCCGATTGCCTCGCATTTTTGACCGAGCATCCGGGCTCCAGCGTGCGCGTGCTCACGACCGGCGCCGCCGAGGAGCAGGAGCTCGTCAACCAAGCGCTCGCAGGCCAGGACTACGTAGATGCCGGCACCGGCCCCATCGGCTGCACTATCGCCACCCACGTAGGCGTGGACGCCATCGCCATCAGCTACTGTCCCCGCTACCAACCTGCCAAATAGGGACAGGTTTATTTTGGCAGGTTTTATCCGGGCAAACGTCCAGCGCCAACAAATACCAGCCTGACAAGATCGGGCAGGCAGGGGCTATCGAACAACCAAGGCACAACCAGCCGTAGCAAAGCCATCATGCCGGCGCACCCCAACTCAAGGCGCGCCGGCATCCCTTTAGGAATTGCGGCGGGAAGGGGGCCGAATAGTCGAAAGACAGCGAACCGCTGAATGCCACTCACGGAGCGGCACCCCACTATCACCGAACCAAAATCAAAGTCGAGTATCTCAAATAGCTGAAATGACGTACCCTCATCCCAATGAACGCTGACAAGAATGGCATTCAAATGAGCAACGCCGTGCATCAATACGCCCTTTTCGGGAACGCCTTATTCAAACTCAATAAAACGGTCGTCCACGCTTCGGATCCGCGTAAGCAAATCGTAATCTGTAGCAACGGTCCAGACATCCGTTACGCAACACTCGAAGAATGGGACAAAGCCGGCAAATCTTTCGACGAACGTGCACAGACCGAGGGCATCGTTACCAGCGCGAGCCCAGCGCGCGACAAACTCGAGCTCTTTCGCAATCTTTTTACCGGCCGCAAAGATGTGCACGCTCACGGGTATCGCAGAAAAGACGGGGGCATCGGCTATACACCTGCCTGTGCAAATGAGTGGAAGCCAGGCATTTGTCCCAAAGCAAGCCATCAGAGAATTAAATGCGCAGAATGTCGCAGCCGCACATTCCTTGAGCTGAACGATGCCGCCATTATCGCCCATTTCAAAGGCAGTGACGACGGGCTCCGGGACGTCATAGGGCAATATGTTCTCGACAAAGACTGCAACACAAATGTCCTTGTCATTGATTTTGACAAAGCCGATTGGAAAGAAGCGACAAATGCTATCAGGCTTGTCGTAAGAAGCCATGGAATTAACGCTGCGGTCGAGCGATCAAGGTCAGGCAACGGCGCGCATATCTGGTTTTTCTTCCTAGAACCTATGAACGCAAAGACAGCACGAGATTTCGGCAGCTGCCTTATCGCCGAAGCAGCGGCACTCAGCAAGACAATCACCTTCGAAGCCTTTGACCGAATGATACCCGCGCAGTCCACCATTCCTGAGGGCGGCTTTGGAAATCTCGTTGCGCTGCCCTTTCAGGGAAAAGCACAGCGGAAAGGAAACAGCGTATTTGTTGACGAACGGTTCGAGCCCTTTCCCGACCAATGGCTTTACCTTTCGCAAATCCAACTAATCTCGCGTGCGACGGTGGATCGTCTGATCGAGGGTACCGAAAACAAACCGCTTGGAATAGCAACAGCTGCAGCGACAAACAAAACCAGGCGCAATGTCCAAAAGCCACGAAAGCGGCTCCCGCTCACGCCACGAGACTTCCCCTCGAACCTGCCCGTCACACAAGCCGATATGCTCTATATCCCCGAAAAGTCTCTGAGCCCAGCAGCTCAAATGGAAGTCCGCAGGCTTGCGACATTTGCCAACCCGGAGTTCTTCCGTGCGCAATCTATGCATCAATCAGTATTCGGTAAACCGCGGCTCATAGACCTCAGCGAGCTTAGAGGCGGCTGCGTCGCGATTCCCAGAGGCTGCAAAACTCAACTTGAGCGACTGCTCCAAGAAACCGGCGTCTCTGCCCGCTATTCAGACGAACGCAAATCTGACAATCAAATTGTGATGGCATTTAAAGGCGCCCTTCGCCCTGAGCAGCAAATCGCCGCCGATCAGATGCTCATATACGAAGACGGAATCATGTCTGCTCCGACAGGCTTCGGTAAAACCGTCATCGGGGCTTACCTTATTGCCGCCACTGGTCTTCCAACGCTCGTCATCGTTCCCAAGACCGCACTCATAACCCAATGGAAATCCCAGCTCGAGCGATTTATCGACATTACGGACAACAGAGAACCCGTCCGAACCCCAAAAGGACGAATCAGCAAAAGGCAGCCTCCGGTCATCGGACAAATAGGAGGAGGCAAAAATGCCGTAAGCGGCCTCGTCGACGTCGCTTCGTTCCAGTCGCTGTCTGGCAAAGACCCTCAAACCGGGGAGCCGATAGTTAAGGACCTTGTGCGTAATTACGGCCTCATTATCTGCGACGAATGTCACCACGCCGCCGCGCCACAGCTCGAGCTTGTTCTCAAGTCTGCCCCGGCCAAATACGTATACGGCCTTTCTGCGACGCCCGAACGATCCGACGGCCTTACGCGGGCGCTCTCCATGCTCTGCGGCCCGCTTCGCTATGTCATCGATCCAAAAACGCAAGCGATCCAGCAGGGCATCCAGCGCATCGTGCGACCGAGATTTACCGGCATTCGGCTATCCACCTACGAGCCGGGTGCAAGCTTCAATCAAATTCTTGATCTGCTGTGTGCACATGCGGCAAGAAACGAATTGATTGTCGATGACGCCCTCGAAGCAGCGTCAAACGGTCGGCATCCGCTCATACTATCCAAAAGGAAAAAGCATGCTGAGGAACTGTTCAGGTTGCTTAATGATCGCAGACACGAGCCCATACTCTTAACTGGAGAAATCGGCGCCAAAGAAAGAAAAGCGATACTGAACAGTCTTCCCGGCTTTGAGCATGAACATCGGATCATCGTCGCCACCGAAAGCCTTCTGAGCGAGGGCTTCGATCTGTCCTACCTTGACACCCTATTCATCGCCACGCCGATATCTTGGGACGGCAGTGTAACGCAGCAGGTGGGCAGACTGCATAGAAGCCACGAGGGCAAGCAACAGGTTGAGATATTCGACTACATTGACCTGTCGATACCCATGCTCGCCCGCATGTACCAGAAAAGACTCAAGACGTACGCCAAGTTGGGGTACGAAATTTATTCAGCAGAGGACAGCGAGCAACCCGATTACAACATTCTCATAGAGCCGGCAAACGCTATTGAGGCATTAATTAAAGACATCACCGGTGCCACAAAGAGTGCCTTCATAGCCGCATCCTACGCATCCGCCGCATGCCTCACGAAACTCACCACCACACTCGCAGGCGCAGCCGCCCGTGGGATTACCCTTGAGGTTTATGTTGCCTCACCTCCGCGCGATGACGCGAAAGCGATTTTTGCCGAGATGAACGTCGACTATTCCGTCAAGGCCAAAGGGCGGCTGTGCGCGGCCGTGATTGACGAGGAAACTGTCTGGTACGGGACTATCCCGCTGCTGGCATTCCCCAAGAAAGAAGACCGCAGCATCCGTTTCAAAAGCAACGAAGTCGCCGCTGAGTTTTTGAGCGAAATCCAGCAATGAGGAGAACCGGGGGCCGCAGCAGCGAACGGGGCGCGCCTATCAGTTGCGGTGAAATAGGGACTGTTTTTGGCCAATCGACCGCAAATCAGTCCCTATTCCACCGCAACTTGGAAATCGGCGATCAGCCCAGCGGACCCTGAAACAGTTCCTCATGCGAGCCCATTCTCACCAGCCTAATCACTGGGTTAGTCTTATGGGGAAGATAAAGAACGACCACATCGACCAAGCCATCGGATAGGTGGAAATCGATGTGGCCGTTGTAGTTTCCGCCCGGGTTTGAGAGCTCGTGGGCGCCATACTCCGCCGGAAGTGACCCATGAGCCACAAGCTCTGCAACCGCCGCTTTAAACTCACTTTTTAGCTGCGGATGCATGCGCATCGTTCGTTTGTAGTCCGCCTTAAATTGAGCCTCGACTTTAATCTCGAACATCGCTATTCCTCATCGAGGAATGACATAAGCTCATCAGCGTTATTGAATGACGGGCTATCGTCCGGCAAAATCCCCAACTCATGAGCCTCGGCGATCACCATGGCACGCCTCGTCGCCTCGTTGGGCATCTCCGCCCTTCCTACAATCTCAAAAGGAATCTTTCGCTGATTTACCAGCTGCCGAACGGCAAGATTGAGATAGGAATTGAGGCTGAGGCCGACCGAATCCAAGAACTCAGTCGCCTGCTCCTTGAGCCCCTCTTCGAGGCGAACCGTCGTAGGCTTAACCGTTGCAGTAGACATACGCGACCTCCTTGCCCTCGTCTTTTGCATCAGTATACCCAATATAAATGGCAACCTGACGTTAGATAGCATCAGATTGCCATGCATATTCATGTCGCGGTAGACACGATTGCTCTACATCAACCCGCTGAGCGCAATGTCGACGGCTTCGTTGAGGTTATCGGTAATGTGTACCAGATCCGGATCGAGCGGGCTGATCATACCGGCGTCCATCACCGGACCGTTAAGCCAGTCGAATAGGCCCTGCCAGTACTCGCTGCCTACCAGCACAAGCGGCATGCGCTTGACCTTGTGCGTCTGCACCAGCGTGAGTACCTCGAACATCTCGTCGAGCGTGCCAAAGCCGCCGGGGAACACGATGGCGCCCGAGCTGTATTTGACGAACATGGTCTTGCGCACAAAAAAGTAACGGAAATCCATGCCGAGGTTCACGTACTTGTTGAGCCCATGCTCATGCGGAAGCTCGATACCCAAGCCGACCGACTTGCCGTTGGCACTCGCCGCTCCCCTGTTGGCCGCCTCCATGACGCCGGGACCGCCGCCGGTGATAACCGCCACGCCGCGCTGGGCGATTTTGCGACCGACCGTGCGCGCCGCCTTGTAGAGCGGATCGGTCTTGGGCGTACGGGCGCTCCCGAAGATGGTCACCGCGGGCCCAAGCTCGGCAAGCGCGCCAAAGCCATCGACAAACTCGGCCTGAATGCGCAGCACGCGCCACGGGTCGGCATGCAACCAGTCGGTCGAGTCCTCAGGCGCCAGCAGGTTGGCGTAGGTGTTGTCCTTAGGAATCATGGGGCCGCGCATGACCACGGGGCCGCGGCGGTACGTCTCGTCGTAGGCGGGCTCGCTCTCGACGTTCTCATTCTTAATCATGGGTACTCCTATCGAAAATAGAAACGGACGGGGTCGACGCCATGCGTCAAACACCCGCCCGAACATCAACCATTCGGTATGGTACCCACGATGCATCAAGCGCTTACAAGGCATCGGTCAGCGGTCGTGCAGGCCGTGTTAGCGAACGCGACGACCGACCGCCGCTTGACCTTTGCCGTTGCTCACGCCTCGCAAACGTCCGCGCCGTCCTTAGTAATCCACCGCCGCGGGGCTGTTCATCCAGTCGCTCACGAACGCACCGTAGCGGCCCTCGATAATGGCCTGGCGGGCACGCTGCATAAGGTTGAGCAGGTAGTAGATGTTGTGCATCGAAAGCAGAATGCCGCCGAGCATCTCCTTCTGCGTGACCATGTGACGGATGAGCGCACGGCTGTAACCGCCCGTGCACACCGGGCAGGTGCAGGTGGGATCGATGGGACCGTCGTCGTGCGCAAAGCGCGCGTTGCGGAAGTTGAGGCGACCTTCGCTAGAGAACGCCGTGCCCATGCGGCCGGTGCGCGTCGGCAGCACGCAGTCGAACATGTCGATGCCCACGCCCACACCGCGCACAAGCGTCGTAGGGTTGCCGACGCCCATCAGGTAGCGCGGCTTGTGCTTGGGCATGTACTCACTCACGAGCGGTGCCAGCGTCTCGAACATAGTCTCGTGGTCCTCGCCCACCGAGTAGCCGCCGATGCCGTAACCGGGGAAGTCACCGCACTCCTCCAGATGGCGCAGCGAGCGCAGACGCAGGTCCAGATGCATGCCACCCTGGACGATGCCAAAGAGTGCCTGGTCGTCGCGGGTATGCGCCTTATAGCAGCGCTCGGCCCACATGCTCGACAGCTCAACGGCGCGCTCAACGTAGGCGCGCGTGGCGGGATAGCCCGGGCACTGGTCCAGCTGCATGCAGATGTCGGAGCCGAGCTTCATGGCGATCTCCATGTTGTCCTCGGGTGTCCAGAACACGTGGCGGCCGTCGTAATCGTTGACGATAAAGCGCACGCCCTCGTCAGTGAGCTTGACGGCATCGTTGTGACTGAAGACCTGGAAACCGCCCGAGTCGGTGAGGATAGGGCCGTGCCAGTTCATAAACTTGTGCAGGCCGCCCAGCTCGGCGATGGTGTCCTCGCCGGGACGCATGGACAGGTGATAGGTATTGGCAAGCACGATCTGGGCGCCGAGCTGTTTGACGGTCTCGGTAGGAATGCCCTTGACGTTTGCCTTGGTGCCCACGGGCATGAAGATCGGTGTCTCGATGTCGCCGTGCGGGGTGTGCAGCACGCCGGCACGCGCATGCGTCGTCGGGTCCTCGGCGATCAGGTCGAATTTAAAAAGGCTCTGGTCCATAAACTGGAACTCCTTGGTTGCGGTTCATACGCAAACCATTATACGGGCAACCCGCAAGAAGCACCGACTCGACAGAAACTGATGCATTAAACGACTAGTCGTCGGGGACAATCTTCAGCGCCATCTTGCAAAGAAGTGTCCCAATCTGCCGGCACTTAGGGACCGTCCCCAGGTGCCGGCAAGAGCGTCCCTTTCGACTAGTCATTTAAGAACGTCCCCAACGACTACATCTGGGATTATTTCCAACGGCCAAGGCAACGCCGATGCTCTGACAACGTCAGCGAGCGGTCGCCAGAGCGAACAAATTGGCATGAAAAGAGGACGGCATAGACCTTCTGGTCATGCCGTCCTCTTTGAATGACAAGTTGTCGCTCTGGTGACCGCGCAGCGTCGGCTGGTCCGCCGTTCGTTAGAACGGCGGAACCTGAGACGTAACCCCTACGGCCGCTGGCCCATGCCACCCTCGAGGGTGACGGTCTCGCCGTTCATGTACTTAAAGTCGGGACCGCAGAGCTGAACGACCACGCGGCCGATTTCCTTCTCGACGTCGCCGTAGTGACCAGCCGGCGGCATGTGGACGTTGGCCTTGAACGCCTCGGGATAGGCATCCTGGAAGTTCTCGAGCGCAGCGGTCCAAGCAAGCGGGCACACGATGTTGACGTTGATGCCGTCCTTGCCCCACTCGTTGGCGGCAACGCGGGTCAGGCCGCGGATGCCCTCCTTGGCGGCAGCATAGCTGCACTGGCCATAGTTGCCAAACAGGCCGGCGCCCGAGGCAAAGTTGACCACGGAGCCCTTGGTCTCCTTCAGGTGCGGATAGGCCTTCTGCATGTACAGATAGGTAGCATACAGACCGGAGTAAATGGCCAGGTTAAACTGATCCATGGTGTGATCGGCGATGGTCACGCCCGAGGCGCTAGCCTGAGCATTGTTGACGACGGCGTCGATGCGGCCGAACTCCTCAATGGCCTTGTCGATGACGTTCTGGACGACGGCCTCGTTGTCCTGACCAGCCGAGACATCGGCCTGAACAGGCAGAACCTTGACACCGTACTCGGCCTCGAGAGACTCCTTGGCGGCCTCGAGCTTGGCGACGTTGCGGCCGGTGATGACGAGGTTCGCGCCCTCCTTGGCAAATGCGATATCGATGCCGTAGCCGATGGAGCCAGCGGAACCGTCCTTAAGCGTGGCCTTGCCGCCGCCGGTGACGATCACGGTCTTACCAGTGAAAAGTCCCATACAAAGTCCTTTCAAATCGCGACGGGCACGCCCGCCGACTGCGCGTATCCAACTTCACGCGCCAAAAGCTGAGATGCAACTTTAGCGTGTTCAAGCAAAAATAAAAGACCGCGGTAGGCGAACGGCACCACGTAGTTCGGCGAAGGGATTGTCAAGTACAAACTGGATAAAACGGCCGAGTTATTGTTATCAGATCGAGCCATCGAACACGTTTTGAAACTTTGCTGCGGCGCGCGGGATGTCGGCGCGAGACCTTATCATAGGGTGACAAACAACGATGAGGAGCACATGCCTATGACAGACGAGCTGGACCCCCAGACTCAAGAGCATATTGATCATTCCGCAGACGCCGTCGACGACTGCGATACTCCTACCTGCGTCGACGCCTCCACCGATGCGCCCGCCACCGCAGATGCGCCCGCTGCCGCAGATGTGCACGCCGATGCGGATAAAGCAACAGACACAGACGATACTGTCGAGCATGACGAAAGCGAGCAGCCGGAGCCGAGCGATGCCGAACCCGACACAGACCCCGCGCCACAGGCGGCAGGCCCCATCGAGGTGTCTTCGGAAGAAGAGCTCGATGCCGTCATGGACTCCATGATGGATGCCGTCAAAGCGATGAAAGACGCCGTCGCCGATGCCGATATTGATGCCGAGGAAGAGGAGGCCGCCGAGGCGGCCTCGACCTTTGTGCCCGGCGAGACTCCGGTTGCCGACCAGGGCAGTACCATGCCCTCGTTTCTCCAGCTCGAGCACCCCACGATTGGCGCCGATGCGGTCGATCCGCACGCAGCAGGCTTTTCTGTGGTCGAGGGCGGTACCGGCAATATCGCCGCGCCGCAGACTGCCGATGCGGACGCTGCCGACACCACTCGCCCGACCGCCCCGCACTCCCCCGCCGCGAGCCGCGATCTGGGGACCGCTGTCTCGAACACCGCGAACGCCGTGGGCACCTTTATCGCCCAGGGCGCCTCGGCCATGCGCGAGATGAACGCCGCGAAAAAGGCACTTGCCGATGCCCGCGCCCACCTGGCCGAACTTGAGCAGCGCATTGCCGATCAGGCCGAGGAACTCGAGACGCGCCAGGATATCGCAGGCCGCTACGACCAGATCGTCGCCGACCAGCGCCAGGCGATCGCCACGGCGCAAAAGACCGCTGCGGCAGCCGAAATCGATCGCGATGTCCATGCTTCCAAAGTAGCAGAGCTCAAGGGTCAGCTCGAACAAATGAAGACAGAGGATGACGCGACTGAGCTCCGCCTGAAGGCCGCGCTCGACGCCGTGGAGGCCCGCGAGGCGAGCTCTCGCGAGACCGGCAACCGCCTCGTTCGACGTCTTGAGGATTCCAAGCGCATCCGCGACAAGGTGAAGGCCGAGCGAGACGCCGGCATTGCGGCCGCACAACAAACCGTCGACGCCACGCGCGCCCAGCTCGAGACGCTGCGTCATGAGTATGCCGAGCTGCAACGCAATCCCTCGGCAAATCCCGCCAACTATACGGTGCGCACCAGCGAGCTCTCGATGCAGATCTCCGACACGGCAGATGCCCTGCGAAAAGCCGAAGAAGATGTCCCGCGCATCACCGCCGACCTTGAGCACTCGCTTGCCGCAGCCGAGCAGGCCGTCGAGCAGGCTCAAGCCCCCATTGCCGAAGCCAAACGCGCACACCAAGCCGTGACGACTGAGGCCGATGCCGCGCGCGACGAGCTGCAGACGGCGAAAACTGCCGCCACGACGCGCCAGCGCGAACTGCGCGAGAAGATAGCCGCCGAGGACAAGGCACGCCGCGACCAAGAGCAAAGCATCGCCAACGCCCAAGCAGATGCCGCACATGCACAGTCGATCATCGAGCAGGCGACCGAGGTGCATGACCATCCAGAGATCACTGAGTCGCTTGCAGGATCCTTGGCCCGAGACAAAGCCGAACACGCCGAGACCGAGCAAGAAGTCGCCCAGTTCGAGGCCACCGAGGACGCGGTGCGCGAGCGTACCCGCGACTCACGCATCAAATTCACTGGCGCCATCGTCTGCATCGTCGCCGTGATTCTGGCAATCATCCTGATCTGGCTGTTCGCGAGCAAGTAAACCAGCTGCCAAAAAACGCCTCAACTCAGTTGCGGTGAGAAAGTTTCTGTTTAGCCCCAAAAAGGCCAATTCAAGAACTATCTCACCGCAACTTATTTAGATCGACGCAAGGCAACCTATCCCTCTTGCACCGATCTCTTGACATAAGGACTGTCCCCAGGTGCCGGCACAAAAGGAACGTCCCCAAGTGCCAAGTGCCGTAAGAGTGTCCCCTTTGACTAGTCATTTAAGAACGTCCCCAATGACTACCCAATGACTACAGCGACAACCACGGCAACGCCGATGTTTTGGCAACGACAGCGAGCGGGCCGCATTTGAGACAAGGTGACGTGAAACGAAAGGGCGCTGACCTTCTGGTCGCGCCCTTGAAGTTGAACGTCAGATTGTCCAAATGCGGCCCGCGCAGCGTCGAGCAGTTACGCGGTTCGTAGAACCGCGTAACTAACAAATGAGCATCGCGTCGCCAAAGCTGAAGAAGCGGTAGCGCTCCTCGATGGCAGCGGCGTAGGCATCCATGATCTGGTCGCGGGTGGCAAGCGCGCTCACGAGCATCATGAGCGTGGAGCGCGGCACATGGAAGTTCGTGATCAGCGCGTCGACCACGTGATAGGTCGAGCCGGGCATGAGGTAAAGCTGCGTCGTGGCGTTCTCGCGCACCACGATGTCACCGCGGCCAAGCGTATCGGCCCCGTCCTCGCGGCCTTCAAAATAGCGCGCCGTCACGGCCGGATCGGACACCGGCGCGTCCGTGTCAAACGCGCTCTCGAGCGAGCGCACCGCGGTAGTGCCGACGGCGATCACACGATGACCCTCGGCCTTGGCCTTATGCACGGCGTCGACAACCTCCTGCGACACGTGGTAGCGCTCGGTGTGCATGACGTGCTGCGTGGGGTCGTCCTCCTCCACCAAGCGGAAGGTATCGATGCCCACCTCGAGCTCGACGGCGGCAAACTTGGCACCCTTGGCCTCGATAGCGGCCATGAGCTCAGGAGTAAAATGCAGGCCCGCCGTGGGAGCGGCAGCCGAGTGCTCCTCCTTCATGGCGTACACGGTCTGATATTTCTCGGGATCGCCCTCGTAATCGGTAATGTAGGGCGGCAGCGGCACGTGACCGGCAGCATGGATGGCCTCGTCAAGCGTGCGCGGCTCGCCGGCGGCATTGCAACCGGCCGGCTCAAAACGCACCAGGCGGCCGCCGCGACTATCGGTGACAAAGTCGACGACCTCGGCCGTCAGCACCACGGGAGCCCCCTCGGGCGCATGAGCGCCACCGGCGCGATACTCAATCTGAGCACCGGGCTTCAGGCGCTTACCCGGCTTGACCAAGCACTCCCAAACATGGCCCAGCGGGTCAACATCCTCGCGGCGCTTGAGCAGCAACGTCTCGACCACGCCGCCCGAGCCCGTCTTGCGACCGATAAGACGGGCCGGCATCACGCGCGTCTGGTTGATGACGAGCACGTCGCCCGGCTCGATATAGTCGATGATGTCACGGAAGATGCGGTGCTCGACGGTGCCGCCATGCCCTAACGGCGTTCCTGTCTCGGAGCCTTTGCGATCAACCACCAGCAGGCGGCAGGAGTCGCGCGGCTCGGCAGGCGCCTGGGCGATCAGTTCCTCAGGAAGGTTGTAGTCAAAATCATCGGTACGCATCTTTGCCTCTTTCACAAAGCGCGTCAGTCGAAAAAATCGACTGAC
>CAKURW010000026.1 GCA_934675795.1 uncultured Collinsella sp. | reverse complement strand
GCCGCCGGTCTTGGCACGCGTTTTCTGCCTGGCACCAAGTGCACGCCCAAAGAGATGCTGCCGGTGCTCGACAAGCCCGTCATTCAGTACGTCGTCGAGGAGGCGCTCGACCCCGAGGAAGTCGACGACGTCATCATCGTTACTTCTCCCGGTAAGCCCGAGCTACTGAACTACTTCCAGCCCGATCGCTCGCTCGAGAACCTGCTGCGCGAGCGCGGCAAGAACGCCTATGCCGATGCCGTCGCCCACGCTGGCGGTATGCCGGTCGACTTCCGCTATCAGTACGAGCCCAAGGGCCTCGGCCATGCTATTCGCTCTGCTGCCGACGCCGTGGCAGGGGAGAACTTCCTGGTTCTTCTGGGCGACTACGTTGTGCCTAACCGCGACATCTGCGACAAGATGCTCGCCGTTTCCAAGGAGCACGGTGGCGCTTCGGTTATCGCCGTCGCTGCTTGCTCGCCCGAGGAAGTCAGCCGCTACGGCGTTATCGCCGGTGAGCGCGTCGGTTCGCTCGAGGGTGCCGAGGACGTTGCCGATGCAGAGCCGGGCGCTGTCTGGCGCATCGGCGGTCTGGTCGAGAAGCCCGCTCCCGAGGCGGCTCCGTCCAATCTGTACATCGTCGGTCGCTACCTGCTGAGCCCGCTGGTCATGGACCTGCTGGCAGATCAGCAGGCCGGCAAGGGCGGCGAGATCCAGCTCACCGACGCCATGGCCCGTTCGCTCGACCGCGAGGCCATGTATGCCGTCGTCATTGACCCGCTGTCGGGCTACGACACCGGCACTCCCTCTGGCTGGATGGCCACCAACGCCCTCATGGCCGCAAGCGACCCCCGCTTTGCCGATACCTTCTGGGATGCCATCGACGAGCGCGGCGGATTGATGCGCAAGTAAGCCTTCGGGCATCGACATTTACGGGCGCGGACCTCGGTTCGCGCCCGTTTTTTATAAGAGCTGCGATTGCCGGCTCTCTGTTCACAGAAAATATATGAACAGATGTTCGATACACATACATCTACCTGCGTGTTTTCTGTCGAAAAACTTTGCTACTCCAAAAACTCAATCGCGTCAAGGCTTTTCTTGCCCAACGGTCGGTACCTGATAAACTATTAGGTTGCGATAACTGGCGAAGCTATGCCTCGCCAACCCACCGAGCATTTCCGTGAAGGAGGAAAAACCTGGTGACCTACGCATACACTGCCACTGAGCGCAAGCGCGTCAGCTTCGGGAAAATCCCGGAGGCCATGGAGCTCCCCAACCTTATCTCTGTTCAAAGGGAATCCTTTGAGCGTTTTAAGGACGAGGGCCTTCGTGAGGCGTTCAAGGAATCCAGCCCCATCCAGAGCCAGAACCATGTTCTCGAGGTTACCTTCGGCGAGCATCAGTTCGGCGACCCCGCGCACACCGTCGAGGAGTGCCGCGAGAAGGATATGACCTATCAGGCTCCGCTTCTGACCGACGTCCGTCTCACCAACAAGGAGACCGGCGAGATCAAGGAGCAGCTCGTCTTTATGGGCGACTTCCCCATGATGACCGATCAGGGCACCTTCATCATCAACGGTACCGAGCGTATCGTCGTTTCGCAGCTCGTCCGTTCCCCGGGTGTGTACTACAGCTCCGAGATGGATTCGGGCAAGCAGATCTACAAGGCCCAGATCATCCCGTCCCGCGGTGCCTGGCTCGAGTTTGAGGTCGACAAGCGCGATCAGCTCATGGTCTCCATCGACCGTAAGCGTAAGCAGAGCGCCACGATGTTCCTGCGCGCCCTTGGCATCGCCGTCACCAACGACGACATCATCGAGCTGCTCGGCAACTCCGATGTGATCAAGCGCACCCTGGAGCGCGACACCGCCCTCACCCGCGAGGATGCCCTTATCGAGATCTACCGTCGCCTGCGCCCGGGCGAGCCTCCCACCGTGGACGCTTCCCGCAGCCTGCTCGAGGGCCTGCTCTTTAACCCGCAGCGCTACGATCTGGCCCGCGTCGGTCGTTACAAGGTCAACAAGAAGCTCAACCTCACCACCGAGGAAGAGGTCACGGTGCTCACCGACGAGGATATCGTCGCGACGCTGCGCTACCTCCTGTCCCTCGCTGCCGGCGAGCAGGGCTTCAAGGTCGACGACATCGACCACTTTGGCAACCGCCGCATCCGCACCGTCGGCGAGCTCGTCGCCAACCAGTTCCGTATCGGCATGAGCCGTATGGAGCGCGTCGTCCGTGAGCGCATGAGCTCCCAGGACATCGACGAGATTACCCCGCAGTCGCTCATCAACATCCGTCCGATCGTGGCCTCCATCAAGGAGTTCTTCGGTTCCTCGCAGCTCTCGCAGTTCATGGACCAGGCTAACCCCCTGACCGGTCTGACCCACAAGCGCCGTCTGTCCGCACTCGGCCCTGGCGGTCTTGCCGGCCACAAGTCGGGCTCCAGCCGCCGCACCAACGTGCCGACGGCCGTCCGCGACGTTCACAACTCGCACTACAGCCGCATGTGCCCGATTGAGACCCCCGAAGGCCCCAACATCGGCCTGATCGGCTCGCTCGCCCTCTATGCCCGTGTCAACGAGTACGGCTTCATCGAGGCCCCGTTCCGCCGCGTCGAGAACGGCGTTGCCACCGATCAGATCGACTGGATGACCGCTGACGAGGAAGAGAAGCACGTCATCGCGCCGGCCAACACGCCGCTCGATCCCAAGACCAACGAGTTCATCACGACCGATGCCGAGGGCAAGATTGTCCGTCCGCACACCGTGATCGCCCGTACCCGCGACTTCGACGGTTCCTTCGGCGCTCCCGCCGACGTGCCCGTCGAGGACGTCGACTACATGGACGTCTCGCCGCGCCAGATGCTCTCCGTCGCAGCCACGCTGATCCCGTTCCTCGAGCACGACGACGCCAAGCGTACGCTCATGGGCGCCAACATGCAGCGTCAGGCCGTGCCGCTGGTTCACCCTGCCGCTCCCTACGTGGGTACCGGCATGGAGCGTCGCGCTGCCCTGGACTCCGGCGAGGTCACCCTGGCCAAGAACGCCGGCGAGGTCATCTTTGCCGACGCCGCCAAGATCATCGTCAAGCATGCCGGCGGCATGGACGAGTATCACCTAGCCAAGTACCAGCGCTCCAACCAGTCCACCTGCATCAACCACCGTCCGCTCGTGCGCGTCGGTGACACCGTTGAGCAGGGCGAGCCTCTGGCCGACGGTCCTTCGACCGATCATGGCGAGCTCGCACTGGGCCAGAACCTCACCGTGGCCTACATGCCGTGGGAAGGCTTCAACTACGAGGACGGTATCGTCGTGTCCGAGCGCCTGGTGGCCGAGGACCTGCTGACGACCATCAATATCACCCGTCACGAGATCGACGCCCGCGACACCAAGCTCGGCCCCGAGGAGATCACCCGCGAGATCCCGAACCTCTCCGAGGACATGCTTGCCAACCTCGACGAGGACGGCATCATTCGCATCGGCGCCGAGGTCGGCCCTGGCGACATCCTGGTCGGCAAGGTCACGCCTAAGGGCGAGAGCGCTCTGACCGCCGAGGAGCGCCTGCTGCGCGCCATCTTCGGTGCCAAGGCCCACGACGTCCGCGACACCTCCCTTAAGATGCCTCACGGCGCTTACGGCCGCGTCATCGACGTCGTCCGCTTTAGCCGCGAGAACGGCGACGATCTGGCCCCCGGCGTCAACGAGCAGGTGCGCGTCTACGTCGCCCAGCGTCGTAAGATCCAGCAGGGCGATAAGATCGCCGGCCGCCACGGCAACAAGGGCGTTATCTGTAACGTTCTGCCGGTCGAGGACATGCCCTACATGGCTGACGGTACCCCGATCGACGTCATCCTCAACCCGCTGGGCGTTCCTTCGCGTATGAACGTCGGCCAGCTGCTCGAGTGCCACCTTGGCTGGGCTGCTGCCTGCGGTTGGGATACCGAGGATGCCGACTCCGACAAGTATGTCCCCGGTCCGTTCTTCACCGCGACGCCCGTCTTCGACGGCGCCAAGGAGGACGAGATCGCCGAGGTCATCCGTCGCGCCAACAAGAACATGCTCAACAAGGCCACCGCTGCCTTTGGCGATCACATGCGCCCCGAGTTTGTCACCCAGCTTGACGAGCGCGGCAAGACCCGCCTGTTCGACGGCCGCACCGGCGAGGAGTTCCGCGAGCCCATTACCGTGGGTACGTCCTACATCCTCAAGCTCGGCCACATGGTCGACGACAAGATCCACGCCCGTTCGACTGGCCCTTACAGCCTGGTTACCCAGCAGCCGCTGGGCGGCAAGGCCCAGTTTGGCGGCCAGCGCTTCGGCGAGATGGAAGTTTGGGCACTGTACGCATACGGTGCTTCCAACGTCCTGCAGGAGATCCTGACCGTCAAGTCCGACGATACCGTGGGCCGCGTCAAGACCTACGAGTCCATCGTCAAGGGCGAGAATGTTCCGGTCCCGGGTATCCCCGAGTCCTTCAAGGTTCTCGTCAAGGAGATCCGTTCCCTCGCGCTGGACATCGAGCCCATGCACGATGCCGACGAGGACGCCTCCGCCCCTGTGACCGCCGAGGAGACCTCCGCTCTCGACGACCTGGCTGCGCTCGCCGGCGTTGACGCCGACGTCGAGGCCCAGGATGCCGAGACCGCCGAGGCACCCGAGGCTGTCGCCGCCACGACCACTGATAAGGAGTAGTTGACTGTGGCAGATTTCGAAGCTACTGATTTTGACTCGGTAAAGATCTCCCTTGCCTCCGCCGACCAGATCCGTTCCTGGTCGCACGGTGAGGTCAAGAAGCCGGAGACCATCAATTACCGTACCCTCAAGCCCGAGAAGGACGGCCTGTTCTGCGAGAAGATCTTCGGTCCCGCCAAGGACTGGGAGTGCTCCTGCGGCAAGTACAAGGGCATCCGCTTCAAGGGCATCGTCTGCGAGCGCTGCGGCGTCGAGGTCACCTCGGCCAAGGTGCGTCGCGACCGCATGGGCCACATCGAGCTCGCCGCTCCCGTGTCCCACATTTGGTACTTCAAGAGCCCCACGAGCTTCCCGATGAGCCGTATGCTCGACATCAAGTCCAAGGACCTCGAGAAGGTTCTGTACTTTGCCAGCTACATCATCACCGAGGTTGACTACGAGGCCCGCGAGGCCGACGCTGACGACCTGCGCGAGGAGCTCGCCGCCGATCTGGAAGAGATCGATGCCGAGTGCGCCCGCCAGATCGAATCCCTCAAGGAGCAGGGCAACCCCGAGAACTTTGACGAGTTCTCCGACGAGGAGCCGCTGACCCCCGAGGAGATCGCCTCTGGCATTGTCGACATCGAGGAAGAGTGCAAGGACGAGAAGCAGCTCCGCACGGACGCCTTCAACGCCTTCATGAAGCTCTCCGAGCGCGACCTTATCTCCGATGAGCCGCTGTTCCGTGAGATGACTCGCTACTACTCCATGTACTTCAAGGGTGGCATGGGTGCCGAGGCCGTCCGCGACCTGCTCGCTGCCATCGACCTCCCCTCCGAGGCCGAGAAGCTCAAGGCCATCATCGCCGACGAGGACTCCCAGAAGCAGAAGCGCGAGAAGGCCGTCAAGCGCCTCGAGGTCGTTGACGCCTTCCTGAAGGGCGGCAACAGCCCCGCGAACATGATCTTGGACGTCATCCCGGTCATTCCGCCCGATCTGCGCCCGATGGTCCAGCTCGACGGCGGCCGCTTCGCCGCGTCCGACCTCAACGACCTGTATCGCCGCGTGATCAACCGTAACAACCGACTCAAGCGCCTGCTCGACCTGGACGCCCCCGCGATCATCGTGAACAACGAGAAGCGCATGCTCCAGGAGTCCGTGGACGCCCTGTTCGACAACGGCCGTCGTGGTCGCCCGGTCTCTGGCCGTGGCGGTCGCCCGCTCAAGTCGCTCGCCGAGGCCCTCAAGGGCAAGCAGGGCCGTTTCCGTCAGAA
The DNA here is from genome assembly GCA_934675795.1 of uncultured Collinsella sp. Classification (GTDB taxonomy): domain Bacteria; phylum Actinomycetota; class Coriobacteriia; order Coriobacteriales; family Coriobacteriaceae; genus Collinsella. Next base: position 18,066 of record CAKURW010000026.1, on the reverse strand, counting down.
CCTGCTGGGCAAGCGTGTCGACTACTCCGGCCGTTCGGTTATCGTTACCGACCCCAAGTTGCTGCTTCACCAGTGCGGTCTGCCCAAGACCATGGCGCTGGAGCTCTTCAAGCCCTTCGTCATGAAGCGTCTGGTCGAGCTTGGCAAGGTCGAGAACATCAAGGGCGCCAAGCGCGCAATCGACCGCGGTGCCACCTTTGTGTGGGACATCCTCGAAGAGGTCATCGACGGCCGCGTCGTGCTGCTCAACCGCGCACCGACCCTGCACCGTCTGTCCATCCAGGCCTTTGAGCCGGTGCTGGTCGAGGGCAAGGCCATCCACCTGCACCCGCTGGTCTGCTCGCCCTTCAACGCCGACTTCGACGGCGACCAGATGTCTGTCCATGTGCCGCTGTCCAGCCAGGCTCAGGCCGAGGCTCGCGTGCTCATGCTCTCTGCGAACAACCTGCGCTCGCCGGCATCCGGCAAGCCGGTCAACATTCCCTCGCAGGACATGATCATCGGCGTGTACTACCTGACCCAGGTCCGCGACGGCCTGCCCGGCGAGAACCACGTGTTCGCCAGCTTCGACGACGCGCTGCACGCCTATGACTGCCGCTCCGAGGTCGACATGCAGGCCAAGATCCAGGTCCGCGTGTCCGCTGCCGATGCCAACGTCATCAACGAGGACGGCACCCGTATCTTCCGCGTCAAGAACGGCAAGAACGAGTTTGTCGACTACGATGTCACCGGCAACAAGACCGCGCGCTTCGAGACGTCTATCGGCCGCATCATCTTCAACCGCCAGTGCCTGCCCGAAGACTATGAGTTCATGAACTACAAGATGGTCAAGGGCGACGTGGCCAAGCTGGTTGCGGACTGCTGCGATCGTTACCCCGAGGCCAAGGTCGGTCCGATCCTCGACGCCATCAAGTACTCCGGCTTCCACTACGCTACCCGCGCCGGCCTCACCATCTCGGTGTGGGACGCTCTCATCCCTGCCGAGAAGCAGGAGCTGCTCGACCGCGCCCAGGCCAACGTCGACCAGATCAACGAGTACTTCGAGGAGGGCTTCATCAACGAGACGGAGCGCCACATCGAAGTCGTTAACGAGTGGACCGCTTGTACCGACAAGGTCGCAGCACTCATGCTCGACATGTTCGACGAGGAGAACCCGCTGTACATGATGGCCGACTCCGGCGCCCGTGGTTCTAAGACCCAGCTGCGTCAGCTCGGCGGCATGCGTGGTCTGATGGCAGACATGTCCGGCGAGACGATCGACCTTCCCATTAAGGCGAACTTCCGCGAGGGCCTGCTGCCGCTCGAGTACTTCATTTCGACCTACGGCGCCCGTAAGGGCCTGGTCGATACTGCATCCCACACCTCGGACTCTGGTTACCTGACCCGTCGTCTGGTCGACGTGGCCCAGGACGTCATCGTCCGCGAGGAGGACTGCGGTACGCACGAGGGCGTCACCTACAACCTCATCATTCCCGGCACCACCGACCTCAACACCGACCTCGTCGGCCGTTGCTTCATCGAGGACGTCGTGGCTCCCGATGGCACCGTGCTCTTTGAGCAGGACGGCTACATCGAGAAGGTCGCCGACATCCAGAAGATGGTCGATGCGGGCCTCAAGAAGGTCAAGCTTCGCGCGCTGCTCACCTGCCGCTCCAAGTACGGCGTGTGCCAGAAGTGCTACGGCTGGGATCTTTCCACTCGTCGTCCGGTCGCTATCGGTACTGCCGTCGGCATTATTGCCGCCCAGTCCATCGGCGAGCCCGGTACGCAGCTTACGATGCGTACCATTCACTCCGGCGGCGTCGCTGGCGTCGACGATATTACGCAGGGTCTGCCTACGGTCAGCCGTATGTTCGATATCGTCGGCAACGTCAACGAGAAGATTCTGGGTCGCGAGGCCGAGCTGGCTCCGTACTCCGGTCACCTCTCGATTAAGCCCGAGAAGTCCGAGTACGTGCTGACGCTCACCGACTCCGAGGATCACTCCCGTGTCCTCGACGAGCGTCGCGTCCCCGCTTCGGTGCGCTTCATGCCCGAGATCGAGGACGGCTGCGAGGTTCGCGCCGGCGACCAGATCACCAAGGGCTTCGTCAACTTCCGCAACCTGCGCAAGCTGACCGACATCGAGTCGACGATGCACACCTTCGTCGAGAGCGTCAAGGACGTCTACACCAGCCAGGGCGTCGACCTGAACGACAAGCACATCGAGGTGCTCGCACGTCAGATGCTGCGTCGCGTTCAGATTACCAACCCCGGTGACTCCAAGTACCTGCTTGGTCAGTACGTCGACCGCTACGAGTTCGCCGACGAGGTCGAGCGCGTTGCCCGTCTGGGCGGTCAGGCTCCTGTGGCCGAGCCCGTCATCCTGGGTACGCTCAAGGTCGCGTCCAACATCGACTCCTGGCTGTCGAGCGCTTCGTTCATCCGTACCGCCGGCGTCCTTACCGAGGCTGCCATCGAGGGCAAGGTCGACCACCTGCTCGACCTTAAGTCCAACGTCATTGTCGGTAAGAAGATCCCGGCTGGTACTGGCCTCAAGCCGTACGCCAACGCCAAGCTGACGTATCGCACGGCCGACGGCTACGTGGACATCGACGGCCCGGCTTCGCCCAACGCCAAGTCGCTGCCCGAGTGGGCTCCTGTGGAGCTCAAGGACCTGGACGAGCAGCTCCCGCAGCAGCTCGACTGGGCCGGCTACGACGAGTTTGGTGGTGCTGACGGTTCGTTCACCCGCAACGGCCACACCATCTCCGCCGAGAAGGCTCGCCTGTACCTGTTCGACGACCTGGGCGTGTCGCAGCGCTGGACCAACAAGTTCAGCGAGGTCGGCATCGAGACGGTCGGCGACCTGGTCGGTAAGTCCGAGGAGGATCTGCTGCGCATCGATGGTATCGGTGCCAAGGCGATCGAGGAGCTCCGTGATGGCCTCGAGGCCCACGACCTGCTCTACATCCTCGAGAACAACGACGACGTTGCCGACGAGGAAGACCTCTCGCAGCTGCTGCAGATGGTCTTTAGCCCCGACGGTCCGGACGACATCCTGCTGGGCACCTCCGCTGCTCCGACGCATCACGCCGACGCCGACGAGGAGCTCCTGGGCGCCCCGATCGACGACAAGAAGGCTCCCGCCAACGGCGCGATCAACGAGGACATGGCTTCCCTCGACGAGCTGCTCAACCAGCTCGTGGACACCGACGACGCCGAAGAGGCCAAGGACAACGACGAGGAGTAACTTCCAAGTACGTTAACCGCCCTTCCAAAGACCCGTTTCCCAACAGGGAAGCGGGTCTTTTTTGGTGAGGAACGTTACCCCGACGAGCACGTCGGATTCCCGGAACGGGCCGCCCGCTGTTTAAGTTTGTCGCGAGTTCCGCACGCAAAGGAAAGCACTTAATGTGCTTTCCGTCTTGCGCAGGACTGTAGAGCAGCAAACTTAAACAGCGGGCGGCCCGTTCCGGGAATCTACCCCGCGCACAGAAGGGGATTCCTTTTGCCAAAAAGGGACGGGTTTATTTTGGTAGGTTTTTCCTGCTTGAATTTGAAACATTTCGTTCGGTCAAAGCGTATCTATGGTGAGGGCCTCAGCAAGAAACATCAGCATCACCGGGAGGTGATTATGGAAGAACAAGCATTTAGACAGGCGGTCGAGGATCACCGTGATGTCATGTTTCGAATCGCATTGACGTATCTGCGCGATCGTGCCGATGCCGACGATGTCGCTCAAGACGTCTTTCTGAAGTTACTCAAAAGCGATGCCCAATTTGAAAGCTGGGAACATCTTCGTCGATGGCTTATTCGGGTCACGATCAATGAATGCAAATCTCTCTTTCGAAAGCCATGGAGGCGTGTGGAGGATATTGAGAACCTGGCCGATTCGCTTTCGACGGCGCAGGAGGAGACCAAGGCGGTCCTGTCAGACGTTATGCGACTTCCGGAACGATTCCGTGTTCCCATCATGCTCTATTACTATCTGGGCTTTTCGACCTCAGAGATTGCCGAGTTATTGCATGTGCCAGCCGCGACTGTTCGAACGCGTTTGGCTCGCGGCAGATCGAAGCTCAAGTTCATCCTAGAGGAGGGCGACCGTGAAATCCAATCAAATCAAGCAGGCCTTCGAGTCCGTCCAAGCCGATAGCGATCTTGCTGACCGTGTTCTTTATGCCGCTGCTGGTGAGCCGCTTCGCCGAAAGGGTCACGCGAAGCCTCTGTATGTTGCCGTGATCGGATGCCTTGCCGGAGTGCTGGCGACCGGAGGGGTCGCCTACGCCGTCGTCAATTCCAGCTATTTTGCCTCTGCCTGGGGAAACCACGGCAACGGGGATTCCATTACCTGGACCAACGGCGGCTCATCGGGAACTAAATATACCTACACCAGAGAGTTTGGCGATGGCATCGCGCCCCAAAGCCTGGAAGGCGCAGTCCAGGAGGTTAATCTGTCCGTCGAGGGCAACGGCTATACGCTTGATATCCATGAGATGGCAATCGACCAAAACGGCTGCGGAGCCGTGACGTTTACGTTGTCCAATCCAAATGGAGTTAACTACTACAAGCCAGCAGCAGAGATTGGCGAACTTGTTCTCTATGGTGAAGAAGAGCAGGGCATCGGCACGCCCGATATGAAGTTCGGCGAGGAATGGCCTGACACGCGCAGCACAATTGATAAGGACACATCAAGCGATACTGTCATTAATGGCACGATGTACTTTGCCGCTATGGATCGCGAGCGAGATTTGCAACATGCTGTCACCTGGAATATCCACTGGACCGAGGGTGAAGGTGAGAGTGCGAGGCGGTTTGAGGCGTCGACAACCGAGTTCAATATTGGAGCGTACGTCGATACAAAGGAACTCCGCTCCGGTGACTCGCCTCTTGAGATTAGCCCGTTTTCCATCCAGACGCACATCGATGATTTGGGCTATGAAGCTGTTGATAATAAGCTGACCGTAAGCTACAAGGATGGATCGGAGCAGATTATCGAAGATGACGACGCAGGGGTGTTCAACTTATATTTTTCTTATGGGCGCAATAGCGGAGAGAACATCTGGGTGCCAACGAAGTTGATTGATGTCGATCAAGTTGTCTCGGTAACCCTTGAAATTGTGAGGTATACATCAACAGGGGAGACCGAAACGAAAGAGCCCTTTACCATCGTCTATTCGTAAGATTTGGGGCCGTTTCCTACTAGGGGAAGCGGCCCATTTTGCGTTAAATGGAAACGCCGCCGATTTCCATGCGACAGATGAGAACAGATTACCGCTGGAGTGCGACATTTCCCCAGATAAAACCGACCAAAATTAACCTGTCCCTTTTTGGCAGGGAACGTTGCCCCAACGAGCACGTCGGATTCCCAGCCCGGGCGGCCCAGGTTTTAAGTTTGCCGCGAGTTCCGCACGCAAAGGAAAGCACTTAATGTGCTTTCCGTCTTGCGCAGGACTGTAGAGCAGCAAACTTAAAACCTGGGCCGCCCGATCCGGGAATCCTCCCAAGCGCACAGGAGGGGATTCCTTTTGTGTAGGCTTTGCGGAAATGTACCAATTTTTGGATACGCCCGGCGGCGTGGTCTGTTGACGGCACAGCTAACGCCACGTATCCTATCGAACTGCGTGTTTCGTAGGGGGATGCTGACCCCTCGATTCAAGCCGTTGCACTTTACAGAAAGCTGGAATCATTCGAGAAGGAGTACGCTTTGCCTACTATTAACCAGCTGGTTCGCCAGGGCCGTCGTTCCGTGCCCAAGAAGTCCAAGAACGCTGCTCTGCAGCACAACTCCCAGAAGCGCGGCGTGTGCACCCGCGTCTTCACCACGAGCCCCAAGAAGCCGAACTCGGCTCTTCGTAAGGTTGCCCGTGTTCGCCTCGTCAACGGCATCGAAGTTACCGCTTACATCCCGGGTGAGGGCCACAACCTGCAGGAGCACTCCATCGTGCTCGTCCGCGGCGGTCGTGTCCGTGACCTCCCTGGTGTCCGTTATCACGTCATCCGTGGCGCCTACGACGCTGCTCCGGTCCAGAACCGTATGCAGGCCCGTTCCAAGTACGGTGCTAAGCGCCCCAAGGCCAAATAAGCCAGATAACGTTTTGATACTTTCGCCGTGTGCCGCCTAAGCGCCGCACGGTAGACACTTAAGGAGATTTCACATGCCGCGTCGTGCAGCAGCTAATCGTCGTGAGGTTCAGCCTGACGCCGTTTACAACAACCGCCTGGTGACTCAGCTCATCAACAAGGTCCTTCTTGACGGCAAGAAGGCCACCGCTGAGCGCATCGTTTACACCGCTTTCGAGATCGTTGCCGAGAAGTCCGAGGGTGGCGACGCTCTCGCTACCTTCAAGAAGGCTATGGACAACGTCAAGCCCACGCTCGAGGTCAAGCCCAAGCGTGTCGGTGGCGCTACCTATCAGGTCCCGATGGAGGTCAACTCCCGTCGTTCCACCGCTCTGGGTATCCGCTGGATCGTCAACTTCTCCCGCGCTCGCAAGGAGAAGACCATGGCCGAGCGTCTCGCTAACGAGATCCTCGACGCCTCCAACGGTCTTGGCGCTTCCGTCAAGAAGCGTGAGGACGTCTTCAAGATGGCCGAGGCCAACCGCGCGTTCTCTCACTATCGTTGGTAAGTTAAGGTAAGGAACTAACATGGCTAAGCCTAAGTACAAGCTTTCCGATACCCGTAACATCGGCATCATGGCCCACATCGATGCCGGTAAGACCACCACGACCGAGCGTATTCTTTACTACACCGGTAAGACCCACAAGATCGGTGAGGTCCATGAGGGCGCTGCCACCATGGACTGGATGGTTCAGGAGCAGGAGCGCGGCGTAACCATTACCTCCGCTGCTACCACGTGCTTCTGGAACAAGGACGGTAAGGACTACCGCATCCAGATCATCGACACCCCGGGCCACGTTGACTTCACCGCCGAGGTCGAGCGCTGCCTGCGCGTCCTCGATGGCGCTGTCGCCGTCTTCGACGCCGTTGCCGGCGTTCAGCCCCAGTCTGAGACCGTTTGGCGTCAGGCTTCTACCTTCAACGTCCCCCGTATCGCCTTCATCAACAAGTATGACCGCGTGGGCGCTGACTTCTTCAACGCTATCGAGACCATGAAGGATCGTCTCGACGCTAACGCCGTGGCCGCTCAGGTCCCGATGGGCGCCGAGGACAACTTCTGGGGCGTCATCGACCTGGTCACCATGACTGCATGGGACTTCAAGGCCGACGAGAAGGGCATGACCTACCCCGAGCCGATGGACGAGATCCCGGCTGAGTTTGCCGACATCGCTGCCACCAAGCGCGAGGAGCTCCTTGACGCTGCTGCCAGCTTTGACGACGAGCTCATGGAGAAGATCCTCATGGAGGAGGACTTCACCGTCGAGGAGCTCAAGGCTGCTCTGCGCAAGGGCGTTCTGGCCAACGAGCTCAACCTCGTCTTCGTGGGCTCCGCCTACAAGAACAAGGGCGTTCAGGAGCTGCTCGACGCTGTCGTCGACTACCTGCCCAGCCCGCTCGACGTCGAGGCCGTCACCGGTACCGATCCGGACACCGGCGAGGAGATCGAGCGTCATCCTTCCTTCGACGAGCCCTTCTCCGGCCTGGTCTTCAAGATCATGACCGACCCGTTCGTCGGTAAGCTCACCTATGTCCGCGTTTACTCCGGCCGCGCCGAGTCCGGCTCCTACGTGGTCAACGCTTCCAACGGTCAGCGCGAGCGCCTCGGCCGCATCCTCGAGATGAACGCCGCCGAGCGTATCGACCGTGACGACGCTGCCGCCGGCGACATCGTCGCTTGCGTCGGCTTCAAGAACTCCACCACCGGTGACACCCTGTGCGCCGAGGGCAAGGAGATCGTCCTCGAGAAGATCGAGTTCGCTAAGCCCGTTATCGACGTTGCCATCGAGCCCAAGACCAAGGCCGAGCAGGACAAGATGTCCCTGGCTCTGACCAAGCTCGCCGAGGAGGACCCGACCTTCCAGGTGTCCACCAACCACGAGACCGGCCAGACCATCATCGCCGGCATGGGCGAGCTGCACCTCGAGATCATCGTCGACCGTCTGCTCCGCGAGTTCAAGGTTGACGCTAACGTTGGTAAGCCCCAGGTTGCCTACCGCGAGACCGCTGGTCACGACGTCGAGAAGGCTGAGGGCAAGTTCGTCCGTCAGTCCGGCGGTCGCGGTCAGTACGGCCACGCCGTCATCAAGCTCGAGAAGATGGAGGAGGGCTTCGGCTACGAGTTCGTCAACGCTATCGTCGGCGGCGTCGTGCCCAAGGAGTACATCCCGTCCATCGACAAGGGCATCCAGGAGGCCCTGAACACCGGTGTTATCGCCGGCTTCCCGGTCCTCGACGTTAAGGTCACCCTGTTCGACGGTTCTTACCACGAGGTCGACTCCTCCGAGGCCGCCTTCAAGATCGCCGGCTCCATGGCTATCAAGGACGCCCTCAAGAAGTCCGATCCGCAGCTGCTCGAGCCGATCATGGCTGTCGAGGTCGAGACCCCCGAGCAGTACATGGGCGACGTTATGGGCAACCTCTCCGGTCGCCGCGGCAAGATCGAGGGCATGGAGGATCGCAAGAACAGCAAGCTCATCCGTGCCAAGGTGCCGCTGGGCGAGATGTTCGGTTACGCTACCGACCTTCGCTCCCAGACCCAGGGCCGTGCATCCTACACGATGCAGTTCGACTCTTATGAGCCCGCGCCCAAGTCCATCGTGGACGAGGTCATGAGCAAGAACGCCTAAGTTCGAGCTCCCTGTTACGTAATCCGCGAGAACATCTCTCGCACTCTTTGGAGGTTTAAGTTGGCTACCCAGAAGATCCGCATTCGCCTCAAGGGCTATGATCACGAGGTCGTCGATCAGTCCGCGAAGCTCATCGTCGAGACCGCTCAGAAGACCGGCGCTCGCGTTTCCGGTCCTGTCCCCCTGCCCACCGAGCGCAACCTGTACACGGTTATCCGCTCGCCGCACGTGAACAAGGACTCCCGTGAGCAGTTCGAGATGCGCACTCACAAGCGCCTCATCGACATCCTCGATCCCACCTCGGGCACCGTTGATTCGCTCATGCGTCTCGACCTCCCCGCTGGCGTCGACATCGACATCAAGCTCTAAGCGATACCGCTCATAGCTTACAGAGCCCCGCTGCCATTACGGTAGCGGGGCTCTTTTGTTTTGCATGACGGGTTTGGACTGCTGGGTAATGCTGCCGAGCGGGTGGCTGCGGCTCCCTATTCGCTCAAGGGGCGCAGCGATGCCTCCTCAAAATGGAAGGATCGCAAGTCGTCTTCGGTCTCGATGCACGCGCGACCAAAGTCATCGACGGTTTTAAAGATGCCTCGCGCCAGCTCGTCCCCAGCGGGGGAACGGGCGATAACGTGATCCCCAATCCAATTGAGATGACCGATGTATTCGCCGTGGACGGGCGCGAGCGGTCCGGCGTCTTCTTCCATGGCGTTGAGGTGCTCTGCCCACGCATCTACAGCGTCTATAACTTCGTGATAGACCTCATCGAGGAGCATGTTGACGGTGGGAACGCTCTCGTTGAGGTCCGAGAGGCCAATTGCCGCCAGGCCGCCATCGGGTACCTCTTGGGGCGTGTAGTTTACGTTGACGCCAATGCCGCAGACGGCGAAGGGCTTGCCCTCACTGTCACGAGCCGCCTCGACCAGAATGCCGCCGAGCTTGCGCCCTCGCGCGACGAGGTCGTTGGGCCATTTGAGGCCGATCTCGTTTGCAAGACCCTGCTTTTCGAGCGCCTCGAGCACCGCTAGGCCGCTGACGGCGGCAAGACCAGAGTACTTTGCGGGATTAACGCATGGACGCAGGACAATCGAAAGCAATAGGTTGCCGGCGGTTGAATCCCACTTGTGGCCGCGCCGGCCGCGTCCTGCCGTTTGCACGCGGGCGGCAAGTCCTGTGCCGTGCGGCGCACCCTGTTTTCCTGCCTCGAGCAGGTCATCGTTGGTCGATCCGGTTACGTCGACAATCGTTAATTGGGCATCCATAGCGGCTGCTACCTCCTTATTGAATAAGTGAATGACGCAATGGTGTCGAGAGATAGACACAATGTGAAGCCTTTGTCGCATTTGGACAATTTAATGTTAACACGTCAACAAAGACTGAAATGCGTTATCCTCTCTTGGTCGATGTAAACACGTCAACAACTCAAAGGAGGTTAGTGATGGGTTTCACGATTCTTGGAACAGGTTCGGCACTTCCTGAGCGCAGTGTTTCCAATGACGAGCTGTCTGAGTTCCTCGATACCTCGGATGAGTGGATTTTTACTCGCACAGGTATCAAGAGCCGCCACGTCTGCACCACCGAGTCACTTGACGACCTTGCCGTGGCGGCGAGCGAGCGGGCACTCCAGGTGTCCGGAATCGACGCGAGCCAGCTGGATCTGATCGTCTGCTCGACGACGACGGGTGACCACCTTGTTCCCGCTGAGGCGTGTGCCGTTGCTGAGCGACTAGGCGCGACGTGCCCTGCCTTCGATGTCTCGGCGGCTTGTGCCGGCTTCGTATTTGCGCTCGATGTCGCCGAGGGCTATATCGCCCGCAGCCGTGCCGAGCGCGTGCTTGTTGTTGCTGCCGAGCAGATGACGCGCGCGCTCGACTGGACCGACCGTGCCACCTGCGTGCTTTTTGGCGATGGGGCAGGCGCCGCAGTGATTGAAGCTGGGGGAGACAACCCCCTTGCCGTTGAGCTTTCGACGGCGCCCGACGTCGAGACCTTGCGCGTTCCCGGTCTGGTCGGCGCCTCGCCGTTTAAGGCCTCCGTAGATAGCGAGAGTGTGCTGTCCATGAATGGCCGCCGCGTGTTCAAGTTCGGCGTCAACGCCATCTGCGACACGGTCCATAAGCTTGCGAGCGATGCGGGCATTTCGGTCGAAGACATCGATCATTTTGTATTCCATCAGGCTAACGAACGAATCCTGAGCCAGGCGGTCAAGCGCTTGGGCGTGCCGGACGAGCGCGTGGTTCGCACGTTGCGCGAGACCGGCAACATTTCGAGCGCATGCATTCCGCTTGCTCTCGACCGGCTGGCAAACGCCGGTGCGCTTCACATGGGCGACACCATCGCCCTCGTTGGATTTGGCGCCGGTCTGGATATAGGTGGCTATCTGCTTCGTTGGAAGTAGTCGCACATAGGAAATAAAAACGCCCTAGGGCACAACCAAAGGAGAACTACCATGGCAGATCAGAAGACCTTCGAGCGCGTTTGCGACGTTATCCGCGAGACCGCCGGCCTTGACGATGTCGAGATGAAGCCCGAGTCCACGCTCGAGGAGATTGGTCTCGACAGCCTGGGCACCGTCGAGATCCTCGTCGCCGTCGAGGACGAGTTTGGCATCCAGCTCGATACCGAGGAGAACCCCAAGACGGTCGGCGAGTTCGCCGATACGGTCGAGGCGGCATTGGAGAAGTAGAGATGCTCAAGACTCCTCTCTGCGATCTGCTCGGCATCGAAAAGCCCGTGTTCCAGGGCGGTATGGCCTGGATTGCCGATGCCTCGCTGGCGTCCGCAGTGTCCGAGGCGGGTGGCTTAGGCATCATCGCGGCCATGAACGCCGACGCCAACTGGCTTCGCGACCAGATTCATGAGCTGCGCGCCAAGACGGATAAGCCCTTTGGCGTCAACGTCATGCTCATGAGCCCGTTTGCCGACGAGGTTGCACAGGTCGTGATTGACGAGCGAGTGCCGGTCGTCGTGACGGGCGCCGGCAATCCCGCCAAGTACATGAAGGCGTGGAACGAGGCGAGCATCAAGGTCATCCCGGTCGTTGCCTCGGTGGCGCTGGCGCGCCTCGTGGCACGTCGTGGAGCCACGGCGGTTGTTGCCGAGGGTACTGAATCGGGCGGCCATATTGGCGAGACCTCGACGATGGCACTGGTGCCGCAGGTCGTCGATGCGGTCGACATTCCCGTCGTGGCCGCCGGCGGTATTGCCGACGGCCGCGGCGTGGCGGCCGCCTTTATGCTGGGCGCCGAAGGCGTGCAAGTGGGTACGCGCTTTCTGGTCGCAGACGAGTGCACCGTCTCGGAGCAGTACAAAGAGATGGTCCTGAAGGCCAACGACACTTCGACGCGTGCGACCGGTCGCTCGACGGGACATCCAGTGCGCGCCCTCAAGAGCCCCTTCACCAACGCCTATGCCAAGAGCGAGGGTTCCGGCGCGAGTGCCGAGGAGCTCGGTGCTATGGGAACCGGTGCGCTGCGTAAGGCCGTCAAGGACGGCAACTACGAAGAGGGTTCGTTTTTGTGTGGACAGATTGCCGGCATGGTTAGCGAGCGCCAGAGCGCACGTGAAATCGTTGACGATCTGGTCGATGGCGCCGAGCGCGTCCTGAAGGGTGCGTGCGCATGGGTAGCGTAGCGTTTCTGTTTGCCGGCCAGGGTGCCCAACACCCCGCGATGGGCGTCGATCTGATCGCGACATCGCCGGCGGCCGCCGAGGTGTTCGCCATTGCCGACGAGGTGCGCCCGGGGACCAGCGAGCAATGCCGGAGTGCCTCCAAGGAGGAGCTCTCGCAGACCGAGGACACGCAGCCGTGCGTGTTCGTTCACGACCTAGCAGCGGCTGCCGCCCTGCGTGAGCGCGGCGTGGTACCTGCCGCCTGTGCGGGATTCTCGCTAGGCGAGGTCGCCGCGCTCACCTTTGCGGGGGCGTTCGATACGCGAGCGGGCTTTGAGCTCGTGTGCGAGCGCGCGGCATTGATGGCCACGGCGGCCGAGCGTCACCCCGGCGGCATGCGCGCCGTCATCAAACTTGATGCTGCGCAAGTCGAGAACCTAGCTGCGCAGGCCGGCGAGGACTGCTGGCCGGTCAACTACAACAGTCCCCAGCAGACGGTTGTGGCCGGAGCGCCCGATGCACTGCAGACCCTCGACGTCCTAGTAAAAGAGGCTGGCGGCCGGGCCATGAAGGTTGCGGTGTCGGGTGCATTCCATAGCCCCTATATGGCCGAGGCGACTGAGGGACTGGCGACGTATATCCAAGCCGGCCACGCGCCGTCTCCGCTGCTGATTCCGGTCATGACAAACATGACGGCGGCGCCCTATCCGGCGGACCCGCGAGCAGCATCGGATGTCTTGGCCAACCAGGTGAGCCATCCCGTGCGCTGGGTCGACACGCTGCATACTCTGCAGGATCAGGGCATCGACACGTTTATTGAGGTCGGTCCTGGCAAAACACTGTCGGGCCTGGTCAAGCGTACGCTGAGCGACGTTCGCGTTTATTCATGTGAAACGGCCGAGCAGGTCGCAGCTATTGCCGATGAGCTCGCATAGCCCACAGGGCTGTAACCCGAAAGGAATGACATGGGCAACTTGAACAACGGCGCGCTCGAGCGCAACGACTCACGCCGTGTGGCACTGGTCACGGGCGGCTCGCGGGGAATCGGCCGCGCTTGTGCGGTTGGCTTGGCGGAGGACGGCTTTGATATTGCCGTCGTCTATGCCGGTAGCGTCGATGCCGCGCGCGAGACATGCGGAGCCTGCGAGATGGTTGGCGCCACGGCGCGCGCATATCAATGCGACGTGGCAGACCCCGCTGCCGTCAATGCGTGCGTGGAAGCGGTCCTCAACGACTTTGGCTCCATTTGGGCGCTCGTCAACAACGCCGGCATCACGCGCGACGGCCTGCTCATGCGTATGGGTGACGATGCCTTCGACCGCGTGCTCGATGTCAATCTCAAGGGCACGTTCAATACGACGCGCGCACTCACCAAGACCTTTATGCGCCAGCGCGGCGGTTGCGTCATCAACATGAGCTCGGTTGTGGGCCTGATGGGCAATGCCGGGCAGGCCAACTACGCTGCCTCCAAGGCGGGCGTCATCGGCCTGACCAAGGCGGTAGCGCGCGAGCTTGCGCCCCGCGGCGTACGAGTGAACGCGGTCGCACCCGGGTTTGTCGAGACGGATATGACGGCAAAGCTCTCGGAGAAGGTTCGCGCGGCAACCGAGGAGCAGATTCCCCTAAAGCGCATGGCGCGCCCCGAGGAAGTGGCCGGCGTGGTGCGCTTTTTGGCGAGCGATGCGGCTGCCTACATTACGGGCGAGGTCGTACGCGTCGACGGCGGAATGGCGATGTAGAAACCAGGGCCGAAGAACGGCTTGGATGAGGAGACCATGATGGAACAGAGAGTTGCAATCACCGGTATCGGTGCCGTGTCGCCGCTCGGCAACACCGCGCTTGCCACCTGGGCGGCCATGTGCGCCGGCACGTGCGGCATCGGCCCGATCACGCACTTCGATACCGATGCGTTTGCCGTCAAGGTGGCAGCCGAGGTCAAGGGCTTTGACGGCAACGAGTACTTTGGCAAGCGTGACGCCAAGCATCTCGACCCCTGCGTTCAGTTTGCGATGGCGGCTTCGGACGAAGCCATGCACGATGCGGGCTTTGATGTCGAAGGCGCCATCGATCGCGAGCGCCTGGGCGTCTACGTGGGCTCGGGCGTGGGCGGCATGACGACGCTCGTCGACAACGTCCATACGATTGCCGAACGTGGGCCCCGCCGCGCATCGCCCTATATGATCGCGATGATGATCCCCAACATGGCATCGGGCAATATCGCAATCCGCCACAAGGCAAAGGGCCCGACCCTGCCCGTGGTGACCGCGTGCGCAACCTCGGCCCATGCGGTGGGCGAGGCGTTCCGCGCCATCAAGCACGGCTATGCCGACGCGATCCTCGCGGGCGGCGCCGAGGCGGCCATTATCCCCGATGCCGTTGCGGGCTTTACGTCCTGCCGCGCATTGACCACCAACCCCGATCCCGCGACGGCCTGCCGTCCGTTCGATGCAGACCGCGACGGCTTTGTGATGGGCGAGGGCGCCTGCGTGCTCGTGCTCGAGAGCATGGAACATGCGCAGGCGCGCGGTGCGCACATTTATGCCGAGGTCGTGGGCTACGGCAACACCGATGATGCCTATCACATCACGAGCCCTGATCCCGAGGCTGCCGGCATTGCCCGCGCGATATCGCTGGCGGTGACCGAGGGCGACGTCAAGCCTTCCGAGGGTCTCTACATCAATGCCCACGGCACATCTACCAAGCTCAACGATTCGTCCGAGACGGCGGGCATTAAGCGTGCGCTCGGCGAGGACGCGGCGCGCGCCGCGCACGTCTCGTCGACTAAGTCGATGACCGGCCACATGATCGGTGCCACGGGCGCCATCGAGGTCATGGCCTGCGCCATGGCGCTCGAGCAGGGCGTGGTGCCGCCGACCATTAACTACCACACGCCCGATCCCGCCTGCGATCTTGACTACACGCCCAATCGCGCGGTTCGCGCCGACCTTACCTGGGCGCTTTCGACCAACCTGGGCTTTGGCGGACACAACGCCGCCATCGCGCTGCGTAGATATACGAGGAGCTAGAGCATGGATTCCAAAAGACTTGCCGAGATAGCCGATGTTATGGAGGACCGCGGCCTCACGCGCGTGCGCGTTGAGGAGCCCGATGGCACCGCGGTCGAACTCGAGCGCGCGAGCGCCGCACAGCCGGTTGCCGTGCCCATGCCCATGCCGAGCGCTATGGCCGCTCCAGTTGCAGCTCCCACAGTCGCGCCTGCCGCACCGGAGCCCGCCGCGCAGACACCTGCCGCCGCACCGGAGCCCAAGGGCACCGAGGTGACCGCTCCCATGGTCGGCGTTTTCTATGCTGCCCCGGCGCCGGGCGACGAACCGTTTGTGCACGTGGGCTCCAAGGTCAAGGCTGGCGAGACCCTTTGCATCATCGAGGCCATGAAGGTTCTCAACGAGGTGACGGCAGAGGCGGATGGCGAGGTGCTCGAGATCTGCGTGGCCGACGGCGACCTCGTGGAGTTCGGCAGCTGCCTCATGAGGATCGGATAGGTGATATCCATGAACAAAGAAGAGCTCAAGAAGCTGTTACCGCATCGCGAGCCGATGCTTTTGCTCGACGAAGCCGAGCTGGTGGGCGACGAGGCCCACGGCAAGATCACGATTACGGGCGACGAGTACTTTTTGCAGGGGCATTTTCCGGGAAACCCGGTGGTCCCCGGCGTGATTCAGTGCGAGATGCTCGCCCAAAACTGTTGCGTGCTGCTGATGGGCGATGAGGAAGCGCGCGGCGCGACGCCGTTCTACACGAGTCTGGACAAGGTGCGCTTTAAGCGTCCGGTGCGCCCGGGCGACACGGTTGATCTGGTGTGCTCCATCACGCGTGCGCGCGGGCCGTTCCGCTTTGCGACGGGTACTGCGAGCGTCAACGGTGAGGTTTGCTGCCGCGCCGATATGTCTTTTGCACTCATGCACGAAAGTTAAGGAAGGCTTCATGTTCGACAAAGTGCTCATCGCCAACCGCGGCGAAGTCGCGGTCCGTGTTATCCGCGCGTGCCGCGATATGGGCATCAAGACCGTCGCCGTTTATTCCACGGCCGATGCGGACGCGCTGCACGTGCAGCTTGCCGACGAGGCGTATTGCATCGGCGGTCCGCGTCTTGCCGAGAGCTACCTCAACGACGATGCTGTGCTCACCTGTGCCGTAAAGTCGGGAGCTAAGGCAATTCATCCCGGCTATGGCTTTTTCTCCGAGAAGGCGAGCTTCGTGCGCGACTGCGACAAGTATGGCCTGGCGTTTGTTGGTCCTTCGGCCAAGGTGATCGACAGCATGGGCGACAAGGACGCCGCACGTCGAACGGCTGCCGCGGCGGGCGTGCCCATCGTGCCGGGCTGCGATTTGCTCAAAAGTCCCGAGGAGGCAACGGCCGAGGCTGAGCGCATTGGCTGCCCCGTGCTTATTAAGGCGCGTGCGGGCGGCGGCGGTCGCGGTATTCGTAAGGTCGAGCGCGTGGAAGATGCGGCAAAGGCCTTTATTGAAGCACGCGCCGAGGGCGAGGCCGTTTTTGGCGACGGCGAGTGCTACATGGAGAAGTTCGTCGCGCCGGCGCATCACGTTGAGGTACAGATTATGGCCGATAAGCAGGGCCATGTGTTTTCGCTCGGCGAGCGCGAGTGCTCGGTGCAGCGGCGCAACCAAAAGCTAATCGAGGAGAGCCCCGCGCCGTGCCTCGACGGACACGACGACATTCGTGCTCGCATGCACAAGGCAGCGCGTGACCTGGCTCGTGCCGTCGGCTACGAAGGAGCCGGTACCATCGAGTTCCTGTATTCGGACGACGGCAATTTCTACTTTATGGAAATGAACACGCGCCTGCAGGTGGAGCATCCGGTTACGGAGTTTGTGACCGATACCGACCTGGTCAAGTGGCAGCTGCGTGTGGCAGCCGGCCAGCCTCTGCCCTTTGAGCAGGAGGACATGCCGGTCCGCAACCACGCCATGGAGTGCCGCATCAATGCCGAAACGCCGGATTTTCTGCCGTCATGCGGAACGGTCACCGCGTTGCGTGTGCCGGGTGGTCCGCGCGTGCGCTGGGATTCCGCCATGTTTACCGGTGCTAAAGTTCCGCCGTACTACGACTCCATGCTTGGCAAGCTCATCGTGTGTGCGCCCACGCGTGACGGCGCCATTCGCAAGATGCGCTCGGCCCTGGGCGAGCTCGTGATTGAGGGCGTGAGCGAAAACAGCGAGCTTCAGCTCGACGTGCTGGCAAACGACGAGTTCTTGTCGGGCATGTATCACACCGATCTGATGGGGCATCTCTATGCTGATGAATAGAAAAGCGAAGACGGTCAATGTCCTCGAGGGGCCGATAACCGAGTCATGCGCCGAGTTTCCCGCGCGCCACGTGTTTATCAAGTGCCCGGAGTGCCGCCGCGTGATCGATGAGGCGCGCCTGCACGACAACCTCGAGGTCTGCCCTCGTTGCGGCAAACACTTTCGCGTGAGCGGGCGCGACCGCATGCGCATGACGATTGACGAGGGCACGTTTGAGGAATGGGATGCCAGTCTGGCGCCGGAGGACTTCCTCTCGTTTCCCGGCTATGCCGACAAGCTCAAGAGCGTGAGCGAGCGTTCGGGCGAGCACGATGCCGTTGTGTGCGGCAGGGGCAAAATCTGCGGTTGCGATACCGCGCTCTTCTTTATGGACGCCAACTTTATGATGGGCTCGATGGGTTCCGTGGTGGGCGAGAAGATCTGTCGCACATTTGA